>NZ_JBAXIM010000173.1:0-4856 GCF_037138395.1 Phenylobacterium sp. | reverse complement strand
ACAGCGGCATAGGTCGCCGGGGTGCGGGTCAGGGCGTAGGCCAGGGCATCTTCCGCTCCGCGGACCAGGGCCGAGGAGGCCCGGCCCTTGCGGTACCCCTCCGAGAGGTCCCCGGCCCGGCGCGCAAGGTCCTCCCGCGGCCGGCCCTCCAGGCGCAGGT
Source organism: Phenylobacterium sp. (assembly GCF_037138395.1). Lineage (GTDB taxonomy): Bacteria > Pseudomonadota > Alphaproteobacteria > Caulobacterales > Caulobacteraceae > Phenylobacterium. The sequence goes on along the minus strand of NZ_JBAXIM010000173.1, from coordinate 4,696 downwards.
TGATCGCGACCCTCAGGGCCGCCGGGAGGGCGGGGTCCAAGCTGGCCTCAGCCCTGCCGGTTCTGCACCAGGTCGTCGACCACGGCGGGATCGGCGAGGGTGGTGGTGTCCCCGAGGTTTGACAGGTCGTTCTCGGCGATCTTGCGCAGGATCCGGCGCATGATCTTGCCCGAGCGCGTCTTGGGCAGGCCTGGGGCGAACTGGACGATGTCGGGCGCCGCAAAGGCCCCGATCTCGCGCCGGACCCAGCCCTTGAGGTCGGCCTGAAGGACGTCGGTGGGGGTCACGTCCGCGTTGAGGGTCACGAAGCAGTAGACCCCCTGACCCTTGATGTCGTGCGGGTAGCCGACCACTGCGGCCTCGGCCACGTCGGGGTGAGCGACCAGGGCGCTCTCGATCTCTGCCGTACCCAGCCGGTGGCCCGAGACGTTCAGGACGTCATCCACCCGCCCGGTGATCCAGTAATAGCCGTCCTCGTCCCGCCGGCAGCCGTCGCCGGTGAAGTACTTGCCAGGATAGGTGGAGAAGTAGGTGTCGATGAACCTCTGGTGGTCGCCATAGACCGTCCGCATCTGGCCGGGCCAGGAGTCGGTGATGCAGAGGTTGCCGCTGACTGCGCCGTCCAGGACCTTGCCCTCAGCATCGACGATCTGGAACTTCACCCCCGGCAGCGGGCGGGCGCAGGAGCCGGGCTTGAGGTCGGTGGCGCCCGGCAGGGGCGAGGCCAGGCAGGCGCCGGTCTCGGTCTGCCAGTAGGTGTCGACGATGGGGCAGCGGCCGTCGCCCACCACCCGGTGGTACCAGAGCCAGGCGTCGGGATTGATGGGCTCGCCCACCGTGCCGATCAGGCGCAGGGAGGCCCGCGAGGTCGCCTTCACCGGGCCCTCGCCGTCACCCATCAGGGCCCGGATCGCTGTCGGGGCGGTGTAGAAGATCTCGACCTTGTGCTTGTCCACCACCCGCCAGAAGCGGGAATTGTCGGGCCAGGTGGGCACGCCCTCGAAGATCAGGCTGGTCGCTCCGTTCGCCAGGGGGCCGTAGACGACATAGGAGTGGCCGGTGACCCAGCCCACGTCGGCGGTGCACCAGAAGACCTCGCCGGGCCGGTAGTCGAAGACTAGTTCATGGGTGTGCGAGGCCCAGACCAGGTAGCCGCCCGTGGTGTGCAGGACGCCCTTGGGCTTTCCTGTCGACCCCGAGGTGTAGAGGATGAACAGCGGGTCCTCGGCATTCATGGGCTCGGGGTCGCACTGGTCGGACACCGTTCCCTTGACGTCCGAATAAAAGACGTCCCGGCCGGCGGCCATGGGCACGTCGGCCCGGGTGCGGCGGATCACGATGACGTCCGCCACCTGGGGGCAGTCCACCAGGGCCTCGTCGACATTGCGCTTCAGGGGGATGACCTTACCGCCCCGCAGGCCCTCGTCGGCGGTGATGACGATGCGGCTGTCGCAGTCCTGGATGCGCCCGGCGATGCTGTCCGGCGAAAAGCCCCCGAAGATCACGCAATGTACCGCGCCGATCCGGGCGCAGGCCAGCATGGCCACGGCCGTCTGGGGGATCATTGGCAGGTAGATCGTGACCCGGTCGCCCTTCTTCACGCCCCTGGACTTGAGGACGTTGGCCATCCGGCAGACCTCGGAGAGGAGCTGGCGGTAGGTGAGGGTGGTCCCGTTCTCGCCGTCGTCCGTCTCCCAGATGAGGGCGACCTGGTCGCCCCGCGCAGGGATGTGCCGGTCAAGGCAGTTGACCGAGACGTTGAGCACCCCGTCCTCGTACCAGCGGACGCGGAAGTCCTCGCGGTGGAAGGAGGCGTCCTTGGTGCGGGTCGGTGGCCGGATCCAGTCGAGGCGGCCGGCCAGTTCCCGCCAGTAGCCGTCGGGATCGGACTCCACCCGCGCCAGGGCGGCGGCGTAGCCTTCCGCCGTCATCAGGGCCTTCTTTGCCCAAGCCTCGGGAACCGGGAACACTCCACCTTCGCTCATGCCCTGTCTCCTTCGCGGTCATCGTTGGAAAGCTAGTAGAGCGGCGGCGCGGCGGGGGGAAGCGGCGGGCCGCGGATTTTCACGCCGCCTTGCGTCCTGCGCGCCCGTCGCTAGCGTGTCGCCAACCGCTCCGGAGATCCCCATGCTGCTGCACCTGTCGACCTGGCCCGAGATCGAGGCCCAGCTGAAGCGTTCCACGGCGATCGTCGTCCCGATCGGCTCCAACGAGCAGCATGGCCCGACAGGCCTCCTCGGCACGGACTGGCTGTGCCCGGAGATCATCGCCCACGAGGCCCAGAAGGACGCCGACCTCCTGGTCGCCCCGACCTTCAACATCGGCATGGCCCAGCATCACCTGGGCTTCCCCGGCACCATCTCCCTGAGGCCCAGCACCTTTATTGCGGCGATCGGCGACTGGTGCCGGAGCCTCGCCGTCCATGGTTTCACCCGGATCTACTTCCTGAACGGCCACGGCGGGAATGTCGCCACCATCGAGGCGGCCTTCTCGGAACTCTATGCCGAGGCCAGTTTTGCGAAGCGCCCGCGGGGCTTTTCCCTGAAGCTGCGCAACTGGTGGGACCTGCCCGGGGTCCACGCCCTGGCGAACCGGCAGTTCCCCACAGGGCATGGCAGCCACGCCACGCCCTCCGAGATCGCAGTCACCCAGTGGGCCTATCCCGACGCCACCAAGACCGCCAACTACGCGCCCCAGATCGCCCTCACCGGCCCGATCCGCGAGGCGGCGGACTTCCGCGCCCGCTATCCAGACGGCCGGATGGGCTCCGACCCGGCCCAGGCCACGCCGGAAAAGGGCGGGGAGCTTGTGAAGCTGGCCGCCGAGGGCCTGGTGAAGGAGGTCGCTGCCTTCGCCGCCGAGGTCTCGCCCGCGGGCTGAGGGCTCAGGCCGTCTCCACCCAACCCGAGCGCACGGCGACGGGCCAGGGCGTCAGGCGCTCGCCGGCGCAGGGCCCGGCGGTGCAGACCCCGTCCCCCAGGCGAAAGACGGCGCCGTGGGCGGCGCAGAGGATCCGGTCCCCTGTGCGGGTGAGGTAGCGGTCGTCCATCACCGCCAGGGGCCAGCCATTGTGGGGGCAGGAATCGACCCAGCCCCGCACCTCGCCGCCCTCGCGCACCAGGAAGGCGGCGAACAAGGCGTCTCCCGCCCGGAAGCGGAAACCGCGGGCCCCTGGATCGGCCAGTTCACCCAGGGCGCAGAGCCGGATTCCCGGCTGCGGCGTTGCGGGATTGTCCGCCTGCGGAGGCCGCATCAGAGGGTGCCGATGCTCGCCTTGAAGGCCGTCACCTGGACCGAGGCGAACAGGCCGGCTGTTTGGTAGGGATCGCCCAGGTTGAAGCCCCGGGCGTCCTCCAGGCTGTCGGCCTCCAGGATCAGGAGTGAGCCAGCCATGTTGCCGGCCTCGTCCAGCAGGGGGCCAGCTACCTTCAGCCGGCCAGTGAAGCCCCGGGCGTAGGCCAGGTGGGCCTCGCGGTTGGCCAGCCTGAGCTCCAGGCTGTTCGGCTTGTCGTTGCAGACCAGGACATAGAGGCCCATGGGCGCGGTTCCTTTCAGGTTTCAGCGTTCGGACTTGAGGGGGCGGGAGAGGAGGCCGGTGATCGCCGCCTCAACCCCGACCTCGCCCGCGAGGATAGCGGCGACAGCCTCGCATATGGGGGCCTCGACCCCGATCCGGGCCGCCAGTTCGCGCACGGCCGGGGCGGAGGCGACGCCCTCGGCCACCGAGACCTTGCCGGCCAGGGTGGCCTCGAGGGACTGGCCCTGTCCGAGGGCCAGGCCGACGCTCATGTTCCGGGACTGGGGCGAAGAGCAGGTCAGGACCAGGTCCCCCAGGCCGCAGAGGCCGGCGACGGTCTCGGCCCGTCCGCCCAGGGCCACGGCCATCCGGGTCAGCTCGGCGAAGCCCCGGGTGATCAGGGCGGCGTGGGCCGAGCGTCCCAGGCCCCGCCCCTCGGAGACCCCACAGGCGATGGCCAGGACATTCTTCACCGCTCCGCCGACCTCGGCTCCCACCATGTCGGTGGCGGCGTAGGGCCGGAAACCGGGTCCGGCCACAGCCCGGGCCAGGGCGGTACCCAGGGCTTCGTCCGGGCAGGCCAGGGTGATGGCAGTCGGCAGGCCCCTGGCCACCTCGGCGGCGAAGGAGGGACCCGACAGGACCGCCGCCCGCGCATCCGGCAGGGTCTCGGCCAGGACCTCGGTCATGAGCTTCAGGGAGCCCTGCTCTATCCCCTTGGCGCAGAGGACCATGGGGGTCCCGGCGGAGACAACGGGGGCGAAGGCCCGCAGGCTCGATCGCAGGTGCTGAGCTGGCGTCACGTTGAGGTAAAGGTCCCGCCCGGCCAGGTCCTGGGGCTGCGACACGGCGCGGATCCCCGCATCCAGCATCACTCCCGGCAGGAAGGTCCGGTTCTCCCGGTGGACATTGACGTCCTCTGCCACCTCGGGCTCCCGGGCGTAGAGGGCGACGTCCAGGCCCGCCCGGGCGCAGACCAGGGCCAGTGCCGTGCCCCAGGCACCGGCGCCGATCACGCCGACGGTCCGGAACATCTCGCTCATGCCTTGGCTCCCTTTCGGCCAGGACGATGGGTGGGCCGCGCCGCCGCCGCTGCCGGGTCGAGGGGCCAGCGGGGCCGGGCCGGGGCGGACAGGGGATCGGGCAGGCGCAGGGCCAGGCGCTCGGCGCCGGCCAGGG
>NZ_JBAXIM010000172.1:0-4881 GCF_037138395.1 Phenylobacterium sp. | reverse complement strand
GCCTGCCGCCGGCCGCCAGGCTCTGCCTGGTCAGGCTGTCCGATGGCGGCGGTGATGCCGTGGAGGTCCGGGAGTTCGATGTTGCCCGGCGCGCCTTTGTGGAGGGCGGGTTCCGGTTTCCCGCCTCCAAGCTCACCGTCGACTGGCTGGACGCCGACACCCTGGCGGTGGCCCGGGTCGCCGCCGACGGCGAGGCCACGGCTTCGGGATATCCCTTCATACTGCGGACGGTGAACCGCCGGGGCGAGAGCCGGGAGATCTTCCGAGGACAGCCCACGGATGTGTCCGTCGCCGCCAGCGTCCTGCGCGACGAGGCCGGGCGCAGCCAGGGCCTGGTGATCAACCGGGCGGTGGACTTCTTCCGCTCGGAATTCAGCCTCTGGCGGGACGGAAAGCTCATCCGCCTTCCCCTGCCCCTGCAAGCAACCTACCAGGGCTCCGCCCAGGGCCGGATGATCTTCATCCTCAAGGCGGACTGGAAGGGTCTGTCCTCAGGATCGGTCATCGCCCTGCGCCGGGACGATCCTGCCGGGACGCCCGAACGGGTCTTCACCCCCGGGCCGAAGCAGGCGGTGCAGGACGTGTCGGTCACCGCGGGACTGGTGGCCATCAACCTGCTGGATGAGGTCAAGGGCGCCGTTGAGGTGTTCGACATGACCCGCGGCCGCTGGACCGGCGAGCGCCTGTCCCTGCCCAGGGACGCCACCTTCCAGATCATCTCGGCGAGCGACGTCGATGATGTCCTGATGATCTCGGCGGAGGGGTTCCTGGACCCGCCCTCCCTCTGGCGCGTCGATGCGGCGACCGGGGAGACGGCGCGGATCGCCTCGCTTCCGCCCCGGTTCCCGGCCGAGGGTGCCCAGGTCGCCCAGTATTGGGCGACGTCGAGCGACGGCGTCCGGATTCCCTATTTCGTGGTCTCGCCAAAGGGGGCCCGCAAGGATGGCTCAACACCGACCCTGATGTACGGATATGGGGGCTTCGAGATCGCCAAGCCGCCGATCTACCTTCCTGAAATGGGCAGGCTGTGGCTGGCCCGCGGCGGCGCCTACGTCATCGCCAATATCCGCGGGGGCGGCGAGTTCGGCCCCGCCTGGCACCAGTCGGTGATGCGTGAGAAGCGCCAACTGGCGTTCGATGACTTCGCCGCCGTAGCCCGTGACATGACTGCCAGGGGCCTGACCTCGCCCCGCCGGCTGGGCATTTACGGACGCTCTAACGGCGGGGTCCTGACGACCGTTTCCATGACCCAGCACCCCGAGCTCTGGAACGCCGTCGTGGTCGAGAGCCCCCTCGTCGACATGCTGCGCTATCACAAGCTATCGGCGGGAGCCTCCTGGGTGGGCGAATACGGCGACCCCGACGTCCCGGCCGACGCAGCCTTCATCGCCCGGTACTCGGGCTATCAGAACCTGCGACCTGGCATCGCCTATCCAGAGGCCTACATCACCACCAACACGCGGGATGACCGGGTCCATCCCGGGCACGCCCGGAAGTTCGCGGCGCAGCTCGAGGCCCTCGGGGTTCCCTACCTCTACTATGAGCAGACCCTGGGCGGTCACTCCAACGACTCGGACCCGGAGCTGAATGCACGGCGTTGGGCGCGCCACTACGTCTACCTCGCCCGCCGCCTGATGGACTGATCAGGCCTCGCGCAGGGACTCCGCAAGGAGGCGGCCTTCGGCCCCGCGGATAGAGCCCGACCGCCAGGCGACAACGATCTCGCGGGTTGGATGGTCGGCCTGGAGGGAGCGGATCTCGATGGCCGTCCCATCTGTCACACCCGCCTCCACCGCCATGGCGGGCAGGAAGGTGACCCCGAGGCCGGACCCCACCATCTGGACCAGGGTCGGCAGGGAGGTGGCGGCGAAGCTGGCGCTGGCCTCACCGGTCCGCGGCGGCCGCAGCCCGCAGGCCGCGAGGGCGTGGTCCCTCAGGCAGTGACCGTCCTCCAGCAGGATCAGGTCCTCATCCTCAAGCTCAGATGGCCGCGTCCAGGCCTGGCCGGCCAGACGATGCCCCGCCGGCAGGGCGGCGAGAATTTCGTCATCCGCCACATGGGCGCAGTCCAGGCCCGTCATGTCGAAAGGCAGGGCGATGAGGGCGGCGTCGAGGGCGCCGGCCTTCAGGGCCGCGATCAGCCTCTGGGTCAGGTCCTCGCGCAGATAGAGGCGCAGCTGGGGAAACCGGGCCTTGAGAAGCGGGAGGGCCTTGGGCAGGAGGAAGGGCGCGACGGTCGGGATCACCCCCAGCCGGAACCGGCCGGTCAGCGGCTGCCCGGAGCTGCGGGCGGCCTGGACCAGTTCCTCGGCCTCGTTGAGGATGATTCGGGCCTTGGCCAGGGACGCCTCCCCGACGGCGGTGAGGATCAGTCCCGACCGCGCCCGGTCGACCACGGGAGCACCGAGGATCTTCTCCAGCTCCTGGATCCCGGCCGACAGGGTCGGCTGGGTGACGTGGGCCGCCTCAGCCGCCTTTCCGAAGCCGCCATGTTCCACGAGGAGCTTCAGATACTGGAGTTGCCGGAGAGTGGGGAGCATGGCGTTCGGACTTCCAAGAGGGGCGGCCGCAAGTCAAACGAAAGCGGCGCGGCCCCCGGAAGGGAACCGCGCCGCTCTTGGTTTCGGAAGGCCAGGAGGCCCCGGTATCAGCGGGCCGACTGAACGCTCTCGACGGCCGCCGTCATGCGGGCGTTGAAGGGCTGGAAGGCGGCGCGGAACAGGGAGGTCATCAGCTCCGTGGTCTTGCCCATCTGGGCGACATAGGCCTCGGCGTGGGTCTTGGCGAGGTCGGTCTGGACCTCCATCAGTTCCTGGAGACTGCGGACGCTGGCCAGGGACTGGACGGCGGCGGTCTGGCGCTCCATCGCGACCTTCGAGAAAGCGACGGTGTCGAAGCTCAGGGCTTCCGCGCCCTTGGCGGCGGCGGTCACCGAGGCGATCATGGCCTCGAGGTTCTTGCGGTAGTTGGAGGTCATGTCATTGAGGCCGGACATGCCCTTCTCCATGGCGTCGTGGAGGCCCTTCTCCATGGCGTCGTGGACGGCTTCGTTGCCGGCGGCGGCGGCGGTCACCGAGGCGATCGCGGCATCAACGCTTTGGCGGGCGTTGGAGGTCATGTCATTGAGGCTGGACATGCCCTTCGCCATGGCGTCCTGCGTGGCGTCCTGGACGGCTTCGTTGCCGACGTTGGCGATCTTGTCGGCGGTGGTCTTCGCGGCGGACATATTGGCGCTCCTGTCGATGTGAGTGATGACGCATTCAGTTTGTGCGGCGCAAACGGATCTCATGTTGCGCCGCAGCAGTCAAGCGGGTTGTGCGGTGCAACATGAACAGGCTGTGAAGGGCCTTCAAACGGAATTTACTTCCCCGCAACGCAGCGGCGGTTAGTATGTCCCTTCATCCTGAACCCGCCGGCCACGCCGGAGACGCCAGGGACGCTCGCCTTGCCGACAGCCGCCAGACGCCGCCCCGCCCGTCCGTTCGCTCGCCTTGTCCTGGGGCTGGCCCTCGCCATCATCGCCGGAGTCTCGGCCCTCGCGCCGGCGAACCCGGCCGCGGCGGCTCCAACGACGCCCTTCCCGGAAATGCGCTACGCCGCTGTCGTCGTCGACGCCCAGACCGGGGAGGTCCTGTTCTCCCGGCGGGCAGACAGCCTGAGGTACCCGGCCTCGGTGACCAAGGTGATGACCCTCTACCTGACCTTCGAAGCCCTGGCCTCGGGCCGGCTGTCCCTGAACGATCCAGTTTTCATCTCAGCGCGGGCGGCCGCCCAGAGCCCGACCAAGTTGGGCCTTCCGGCGGGCGCCAGCCTGACGGTCTCCGAGGCGATCCAGGCCCTTGCGATCAAGTCAGCGAATGACGTGGCGGTCGCACTGGCCGAGAAGCTGGGTGACGGAAGCGAGCGCCGGTTCGCCGCCATGATGACCCTCAGGGCCCGCGAACTGGGCATGGTCAACTCCCATTTCGTGAACGCCTCGGGCCTGCCTGACACCCGACAGGTCAGCACCGCCCGGGACCTCGCCATCCTTTCGCGCGCGGTACTACGCGACTTCCCTCAGAACTACGCCCTGTTCAGCCAGCAGTCCTTCACCTTCCGGGGACAGAAGATGAACAATCACAATGGCCTCCTGTGGGCTATGCCGGGGGTCGACGGCCTCAAGACAGGGTTTACGAGCGCTTCGGGCTACAACCTCGCTGGCTCGGCGGTGCGCGGCGACCGTCGCCTGATCGCCGTTGTGCTGGGCGGCCCCTCGAACGCGCGCCGGAACGCCAAGGTGCAGAATTTGATGCTGACCGCTTTCGACCTGGCGGCCCGCCGCGACCGCGGCGAGCGGGTCCAGTTCGCACAGGCCAGCTTCGAGGCTGAACCCGCACCCGCCGTGCTCTACGCCCAGGTACGGCCAGTGGATCCCTACCCGGCTGGCCCTCAGGGTACGGGCCCGGATCGTGTGGTCCTGACCAGCGCCCCGACGCCCCGGAACCTCTCCCAGTTCGAGATCGTCGATCCGCAGGAGACCGGCCTGCGCCAGAAGCCCCGGGCAGAAGCCGGCCGTTGGTCGGTGCAGGTCGGTGCCTTCAAGACCCAGGATATGGCCCGGGAACAGGCCTCGCGGGTGCGCAAGCTTGTGCCAGCCCACTTCGCCTCGGGGGGCCGCGCAGAGCGGGCCGGCTCGGACTGGCGGACCCGATTCACGGGATACTCCGAGACTTCTGCCCGGGCGGCCTGCAAGGCCCTGAAGACCCGCGGCGAGCCCTGCATGGTCCTGCCTCCGTCCGCCTGAAGGCGAACGTCCGCCTGAGGGCGAACGGGAACTCCGAGGTTCTTATTCGCCGCGGGTAACGATCGCCGCCGTTGCGACCAGTTCGCCCAGCAGGGACA
>NZ_JBAXIM010000171.1:0-4993 GCF_037138395.1 Phenylobacterium sp. | reverse complement strand
AGGAACCGCACCAGCACCCGCTGGCCGATCAGCAGGGGCGCGTCTGTGGCGCTGACCACGACCTCAACCACGCGTTCGTCCTTCCGCTCGGAGGGATCGTCGGACTGTAGCTTTCGCGCGCCGAAGACGGCCGAGATGCGCACAACGGAGCCGGTATAGCGCTTCGCCGGGTCGGCCTCGGGACTGATCTCCACCGCCTGGCCCACTGACACCGAGGGCAGGGCGCCTTCGGTCACCTCCGCCCGGACGATACGGGGGGTGCGCGGTTCGAGGTCAAAGAGGGTCGAGACGTTCAGGGTCGAGGCCCCGACACCCGGATTGGCGTAGCGCCGGGCGATCCGGCCGTCGACCGGGGCGCGGACCAGGGTCTGCTCGAGTTCGTATTGGGACTGGGCTAGGGCGGCCCTGGCGGTCACCACTGCGGCTTCCCCGGAGGCCAGGTCCGCCTCGGCCTGGCGCACCTGGTCGTCGGCCTGGTCCAGCTTCTGCCCGGCGACGAAGTTCGAACTCACCAGGGCCTGAAGGCGTTCACGCTCCCGGCGGGCCGTGGAGACGGTGACCTCAAGGGCACCGAGTCGCGCCCGGGCCTCGCTGAGGGCGGCGGAGGCGCGGCCGGCCGAAAGGCGCGGCTCCTCGTCCTCCTGCCGGGCCAGGATCTGGCCGCGGACCACGGCATCGCCCTCGTTGACCAGGACATCTCGGATGATGCCCGCCCGGCGTGCGGCGACCTGGATCATGCCGCCTTCCACATCGACCTTGCCATTGGCCGCCGCCGCGAAGGGCGAGGGCGCAGCGACCGCCTCTGCAGGGGCAGGCCCTGAAGGCGTGCGGCTGCGCCAGAAGGCGAAGCCGGCTCCTGCCGCCAGCAGGAGGGCGAGGGCCCAGGCCAGAGGATTGCGCAGCAGGCCTGTCATGGTGTCTCCGCTTCGGTTCCGGCGATCCGGCCATCCTCGATATGGATGACCCGATCCGCCCAGGCTTCAAGTCTCTGGTCGTGGGTGACGCAGATCACCGCCGCGTCCTGCTCCCGGGCCGCGCCCTGCAGGAGGGAGATGACCCGCTGGCCGTTCTCGCCGTCGAGGGCTGAGGTGGGCTCGTCGGCAAAGATCAGTCGCGGCTGCTTGGCGAGGGCCCGGGCAATGGCCACCCTCTGCTTCTCGCCGCCGGAGAGTTCCGCAGGGCGCAGGTTCAGGCGCGGGGTCATGCCCACGGCGTCCAGGGAGGCCTCGGCCTGGGCGCGGGCCGCCTTTGGGCTGCGCCCGGCAAAGCGCAGCACCTGGGAAACCTGCTCCAGGGCGGTGAGGGCCGGGAAGAGATTGAAGCCTTGGAAGATGAAGCCGCAGTTGGCCAGCCGGAACCTGTCGATCTCGGCTGGCCGGAGCGTCCAGAGATCCGCGCCCAGGGCGCTCACGCGCCCAGCGTCGGGCCTCAGCAGGCCAGACAGCACCGCGATGAGGGTCGACTTGCCCGAGCCCGAGGGGCCCATGACCAGGGTGATCTCGCCGCTCCGGGCCCAGAAGGCCGCATCATCCAACACCGTCAGGACCGTATTTCCCGATGTGTAGCGCTTGGTCAGGCCCTCGGCCTGGATGGCGATCGCGCCACTCATCTCAGCAGCTCCGCCGGCTGGCTCCGCGACAGGGCGCCCAGGGACAGGAAGCCAGAGACCAGGGCGATGGCCATCAGCAGGACGGCCACCTCGCCCACATAGGCCAGCGGCAGGCTCATCGCGATGTTGTTCAACCGCGCCGCCACCAGGACGCATCCCATCAAAAGGGCCGTGACCAGGAGGCCGGCGATCCCGACCCAGAAGGCCAGCTCCACCACTACTCCCCGAAGGGCACCCATCGAGACCCCCAGGGCCCTCAGGCTGGCGAATTCGCGGATATTCGAGGCCACGGCGCCCCTCAGCGTCTGAGAGGTGATGCCGATGCCGATCAGAAGCGCCAGCACCAGGGAGAAGCCCAGCAGGATGCCGACGACCTGTTCCTGCATGAATTCCGCCCCGTTGGCCCTGGAAAGGTCCTTCGGAAGCCAGGCTCGGTATTCGCCATTGGCCTGCGCGTTCAGAAAGTCACGAACCTCGGCGGCGCGTTCGGGGTGTTTCAGCTTCAGCAGGAGCAGGCCGCTCCGGTCGCCGCTGGTCAACATGCGCAGTCGGATCAGGGTGTCCCGGGACACGAAGGCGGTGGGGATCTCGATGTTCGCGTATCCCGTCACCGTCGCGGCGACCTGGAGGGTCTGCCCCCGCAGGATAACAGGATCGCCGACGGCGACGCCCAGTTTTTTCAGGGCCGAGGCGTCCACCACCACCGCCATCGGTGTCTCCAGGGCGCGCCGGGCCGCCTCCGGAAAGTCCGTCGGCAAGGTCACCGACCCGGGCGTAGGATCGACCATGGCGACCCGGGCGTAGGTGCGGACCTGTTGTCCGCCCGCCTGCGGGATGTTCGTCCAGTCGGCGATGTTGACCTCCCAGGTGTCGACCGCCGCCACCTCGGGATGCAGGTACATTCGCGGCCGGATCCGGCTGGGCACTTCTGCAACCGTGGTTCCCATCAGGCTCTGGGCCTTGGGGGGCATGATGACGATGTCGGCGGGGGACCGGTCGATGGTGGCGGTGTAGGCGGTGAGGATTCCCGTGACGAGGCCGACCTGCGACAGGATGAGCACACCCGAGAAGGCGAGCGCCAGCACGGCGGCGAGATAGCGTCGCCATTCGTGCAGCAGCGTGGCCAGGGCCAGGGACATGGTATCTCCGCGGGGAGTCTTCCCCGGCTGTACTCTCCCACGGTCTGCGTTAATTGAAGGTAAGGCTATCGTCTTGAAACCGTGACTTTGCGCCAGCGCCCCACCCCAGGGGGTGGCCCCGACGACCCGGGCTCGCTAAAAAGCGTTTCGGGTGCCCGTTCCGGGCCAAAACGGATGGTGACATGGACTTCAAGCTCGCTGGTGCCTTCCTGGCTGCCGCCCTCTGCCTCCCCGTCGCCGCCCGTGCGGACGAGGGCATGTGGACCTTTGATGCCTTTCCCGCCGCCAGGGTTGAACAGTCCCTCGGGGTGAAGATCGACCAGAAGTGGCTCGACCGCGTCCAGGCCGCCTCGGTACGCCTGACCAGCGGCTGCTCGGCCTCGGTGGTATCACCCGAGGGCCTTGTCCTCACCAACCAGCACTGCGTGATCGACTGCGCCCAGAACCTGTCGACCGGCTCGGCCGACTATGTGAAGGACAGCTTCCTGGCCCGCACCCGCGAGGAGGAGCGCGCCTGCCCGGGCATCCAGGCCGAGATCCTTCTGTCGATCATCGACGTCTCCGCAGACGTCTCCAAGGCGACCTCGGGCCTGCCCGGCGGCGACTTCATCAAGGCCCGCAACGCCGCTTACGCTCGCCTGGAAAGCGAGACCTGCAGCCGGGATCTCCAGACCCGCTGCCAGGTGATCAGCTTCTACCGGGGCGGCCAGCACAAGCTCTACCGCTACCGGAAGTATTCCGATGTCCGCCTTGTTTTCATGCCGGAATTGACCGCAGGTTTCTTCGGGGGAGATCCCGACAACTTCAACTTCCCGCGCTACGCCCTCGATGTTGGGTTCCTCCGGCTCTACGAAGCGGGCAAGCCGGTTCGTACGCCCCAGCACCTGACCTGGAAGGCCCGGGCGCCTGTGCCGGGCGAGGCGACCTTCGTCTCCGGCAACCCGGGCTCCACCGACCGCCAGCTCACCGTCGCTCAACTTGAGACCCAGCGCGACCTGGTCATCCCGGTCAGCCTGCTGCAGCGGTCCGAAATGCGCGGCCGGCTGATCGAGTTCTCCCGCCGCGACGTCGAGAGTCGCCGGATCGCCACCGATCCCCTGTTCGGCGTCGAGAACGGCTTCAAGGTCAATTTCGGTCGCCAGTTCGCCCTCAACACGCCGTCCCTTATGGATGCCAAGCGCGCTGAGGAAGCCGACCTGCGGGCGCGGGTCGCCGCCGATCCGGCCCTGGCCGCCCGCATCGGTGACCCCTGGTCCGAGATCGCCAGCATCCAGAAGGTCTATGCCGACCAGTACCTGCGCTTCCGCCAGCTCGAGGCGGCGTCGGGCAGGTCCTCCGACCTCTTCAACTTTGCCCAGATCCTTGTCCGGGGTGCCCGTGAGCGCACCCTGCCCAGCGCAGAGCGTCTTCCTGAGTTTGCCGACGCCCGCCTGCCCCTGATGGAAAAGCAGCTTCTCGACGCCTCCCCCGTCGATCCTGCCCTTGAGCAGCTTGAGATGGAGTTCTGGCTGCTGAAGACCCGGGAGTACCTGACCGCAGATGACCCGGTGACCAAGCTCCTTCTGGGCCGCGAAAGTCCGGAGGCCCTGTCCCAGGCCCTCGTCTCCGGCTCCAAGCTGGGGGACCCGGCCGTGCGCAAGGCCCTCTGGCAGGGCGGTCTGCCAGCCATCGAGGCCTCCACCGATCCCATGATCCGGTATGCGCTGAAGATCGACACCGAGGCGCGGGCTGCCCGCAAGGCCTGGGAGACGCAGGTCTCTGCCCCCACTGAGGCCGCCGCCGCCCGCATCGCCATCGCCCGCTTTGCGGTCTATGGCGACAAGGTCTATCCCGACGCCACCTTCTCCCTGCGCCTGTCCTACGGAAAGGTCGCTGGCTGGACCTGGCGCGGGACCGAAGTGCCTGCGACCACGAAGATCGCCGGCCTCTACGAGCGCGCCACCGGTGCCGAGCCCTTCCGCGTGGCCGACCGCTGGCTGGCCGCCCGCGACCGCATGAAGCTCGACACCGTCTTCGACTTCGTCACCACCAACGACATCATCGGCGGCAATTCCGGCTCGCCGGTGATCAGCGCCAAGGGCGAAATCCTGGGTGCCGCCTTCGACGGGAACATCCATTCCCTCGGTGGAGATTACGGCTATGACGGAACCCTCAACCGGACGGTGGTGGTCTCCACTGCGGGCGCCACCGAGGCCCTGCGCCATGTCTACGGCGCCGAGGCCCTGGTCCAGGAGCTGGGCGTCCG
>NZ_JBAXIM010000170.1:0-5038 GCF_037138395.1 Phenylobacterium sp. | reverse complement strand
CTTGGCGAAGGTTTCGCCTATGGACTGGCGGCCGTGGCTCGCCGACGGCGCCCGGGCCGGGGCCGGCGACCGGGACGGGGCCTGCCCCGGGGCGGGCGCCTGCCCGGCCTTGGCCGCCGCCCGGGCCTGGAGGACCTCGAAGGCGCTTTCCCGGTCGATGGCCTCGTCGTAGGCACCCCGGACCGGGCTTGAGCCCATCAGGGCGGCTCTTTCCCCGGGGGACAGGGGCCCAAGGCGCGAGGCCGGCGGGCGGATCAGGGTCTTCTGCACCACGGTGGGCGCGCCCTTCTCGTCAAGCACCGAGACCAGGGCCTCGCCGACGCCCAGGCCCTGGATGGCCTCGGCGGTGTTGAAGTCGGGATTGGCCCGGAAGCTGGCCGCCGCGGCCTTCAGCCCCTTCTGCTCCGCGGGGGTATAGGCCCTCAGCGCGTGCTGGATGCGGTTGCCCAGTTGGCCCAGCACGCCGTCGGGGATGTCGGCTGGGTTCTGGGTGACGAAATAGACCCCGACGCCCTTGGACCGGATCAGGCGCACCACCTGCTCGACCTTCTCCAGAAGGGACTTGGGCGCATCCCGGAACAGCAGGTGGGCCTCGTCGAAGAAGAAGGCCAGCTTGGGCCGGTCGGCGTCGCCGACCTCAGGCAGGACTTCGAACAGCTCGGACATGAGCCAGAGCAGGAAGGTGGCGTAGAGCCGGGGCGAGGCAATCAGCCGGTCCGCAGCCAGGATGTTCACATAGCCGCGGCCCTGGGGGTCCCGCCGCATGAAGTCGGACAGGTCCAGGGCGGGCTCGCCGAACAGGCTGGCCCCGCCCTGGTCCTCGAGCACCAGGAGCTTGCGCTGGATGGTAGCCACGGTGGCGGTGGAGACGTTGCCATAGCGGGCCCCGAGGGCGGCGGCGTTCTCAGCGGCAAAGGTCAGGGCGGCCTGGAGGTCCTTCATGTCCAGGAGCAGGAGGCCCTCGTCGTCGGCGGCGCGGAACACCACCGAAAGGACGCCCTCCTGGACGTCGTTCAGCTCCAGCATGCGGGAGATCAGGAGGGGCCCGACCTCCGACACCGTGGCGCGGATGGGATGGCCCTGGGCGCCGAACAGGTCCCACAGGATGACCGGGGCGGCGATGGGGGTGAGGTCCAGGTCCATTGACCGGGCACGCGCCAGCATCTTCTCGCCCGGCTCTCCGGGCGCGGCGATCCCGCAGAGGTCGCCCTTGACGTCGGCGGCGAAGACCGCGACCCCGGCGTCGGACAGGCCCTGGGCCAGGATCTGGAGGGTGACGGTCTTGCCGGTCCCCGTGGCGCCCGCCACCAGCCCATGTCGGTTGGTCCGGTCCAGGCGCAGGATCTCGGGATGTCCCGACCTGCCGATCAGAACGCCCTCAGGCTGAGTTGCATCTGTCATTGGCCCTCCAGACGTGTCCTGCAGGGCTGTGCCCTGCCTCCAGCGCCACTGTATGGCCTGTGGCCGGGGTTTCGCAAAGGCGGTGCTCTGTGGCATATTGCGCGCGTGAACCCCACCGACCCCGACGACAGCCCCGCCCCTGTTGCCGCATCCCGCGCGGGCTTCGAAAAGGCCTGCCTGGGCATACTGGCCGTCATCGCGACGGCGACGGCGGCCAAGTTCCTTTCCGGCGTGCTGGCACCCTTGGCCATGGCCCTGTTCCTGGCCGTGGTCATCCAGAGCTTTGCCAACTCCCTTGAGCGACTACTGGGGCGGCTACT
Source organism: Phenylobacterium sp. (assembly GCF_037138395.1). Classification (GTDB taxonomy): domain Bacteria; phylum Pseudomonadota; class Alphaproteobacteria; order Caulobacterales; family Caulobacteraceae; genus Phenylobacterium. The sequence goes on along the minus strand of NZ_JBAXIM010000170.1, from coordinate 3,317 downwards.
TCCTGGCGGCAAACGCTTCGGCATGCCCGCGGCCCTCCTCATCACCGCTGTCCTGTTCGTCCTCCTTCTGGTCCTGACCATCGACAATGCGTCCGCCTTCGCCAGCAAGCTGGTCAGCTATGCGCCCCGGCTCAATGACCTCATCGCCCGGCTGGCAGGCGTGGTCCGGACCGCCGCCGTTCCGACCTTGGACGATCTTCTTCTGCAACTGAACCCGGGGGCCTATCTCGCCAGCGCGGCAGGAGTGGTCCGCAACCTGGCGGCCGACACCCTCCTGATCCTCATCTACCTCGGCTTCATCCTCGCCTCCGGCCGCCGCCTCGAGCGCAAGGTCCTGTTCTTGTCGACGGAACGCGGCGAACGTCGCGCCATGGTCACCGCCTACCGGTCGATCCTCGGGTCTGTGGAGCAGTACCTCTGGGTCCAGACCATCACCGGCCTGATGATCGCGGCGGCCTCCTGGGTGGCCATGACCTTCGTCGGTCTGGACGGTGCGACCTTCCTGGCCGTGCTTATTTTCCTGGCCTGCTACATCCCCATCCTCGGTGCGGCCCTTGGCGTGGTGATCGCGCCGGTCTTCGCCCTGATGCAGTTCCCGACCCTCTGGCAGGCGGTCTTCCTCTACGCCGTCTTGCAGGGCCTTCACTTCATCGTAGGTAACATCATCGCGCCGAGGATGCAGGCACGCAGCCTCAACATGGACCCGCTGGTCGTGCTCCTGTCCCTCGCCTTCTGGGGATGGCTCTGGGGGGTGGTCGGCATGTTCCTCTCGACCCCGCTCACGGTCATCGTGATGGTGATCTGCGCCCAGTTCCCAGGATCGCGCTGGGTAGCGGTCCTCCTGTCGGCCGACGGCCGGCCCGGCGGGTCCGGCCGCCGAAGTCCTGATCAGGCCTGATCGTCGACCACGTCCTGCTCATAGGCGGCCAGTGTGGCCATCTGCAGGATCTTGGACACCGAAGCGCCAAGGGGCGCGATCTGCACGGACTTCTCCAGACCCAGCAGCAGAGGCCCGATAACGGTGGCGCCACCCAGCTCCTGGACCAGCAGGGTGGAGATGGCCGCCGAGTGGATGGCGGGCATGACCAGGACATTCGCCGGCCCGCTGAGCCGCATGAAGGGGTAGTTGGCCCATTTCGAGGTGTCGAGGGCGAGGTCCGGGGGCAGCTCGCCCTCGTATTCGAAGTCGACGTCCATCTCGTCCAGCATGGCGACGGCCTCGCGGACCTTCTCCGACCTCTGCCCCATGGGGTTGCCGAAGGTGGAGTAGGACAGGAAGGCGATCCTCGGCGGGTAGCCCAGGGTGCGGACGGCCCGGGCCGCCTCGCAGGCGATCTCGACCAGTTCGTCGGCGTCTGGCATTTCGGTGACATTGGTGTCGGCGATGAACAGGGTCCGGCCCTTGGCGAGCAGGACGCTCATCCCGATCACGCGTCCGTCCGGGGACGGATCAATCACCCGCAGGACCTCCTCGAGGGCCTGGTCGTAGGATCGGGTGACGCCCGTGACCATGCCGTCGGCATGGCCCAGGGCGACCATGGAGGCGGCGAAGGAGTTCCGGTCCTGGTTGATCAGCCTCAGGACGTCGCGCTTCAGGAAGCCCTGGCGGGCCAGGCGTGCATACAGGAAGTCCACGAACTCGGGACTATGCTCGGACAGGCGGGCGTTGACGACCGTGAGGTCGGCCTCGGCGGGGTCCAGGCCGGCCAGGCGCATGTTCTCCTCGACCAGGTCCTCCCGTCCCACCAGTATGGCCCGCCCGAGGCCGGCGTTCTGGAAGGCGAAGGCGGCGCGGATGACGCTAGGCTCCTCGCCCTCGGCAAAGACGATGCGTTTTTCCGATGACTTCAGGACCACGCCCTGGATCTTCTGCAGGAAGCCCGCCGTAGGATCCAGGCGCTGGGCCAGGGAGGCGCGGTAGGCATCCATGTCGGCAATCGGCGTGCGCGCTACGCCCGAGTCCATGGCCGCCTGGGCCACGAAGGGCGGGATGTAGGAGATCAGCCGCGGGTCGAAGGGCGAGGGGATGATGTACTCCGGCCCGAACTTGAGCTGCTTGCCGTGATAGGCTGCGGCCACCTCGTCCGGAACGTCCTCCCGGGCCAGCTGGGCCAGGGCGTTGGCGCAGGCGACCTTCATCTCCATGTTCACCCGGCGGGCCCGCACGTCGAGGGCGCCCCGGAAGATGTAGGGGAAGCCCAGGACGTTATTGACCTGGTTGGGATAGTCGCTTCGGCCCGTGGCCACGATGGCGTCGCTGCGCACGGCGGCGACCTCCTCAGGCGTGATCTCCGGGTCGGGATTGGCCATGGCGAAGATGATCGGATTGGGGGCCATTGAGGCCACCATCTCGGGCGTCAGGGCGCCCTTCACCGAAAGTCCGAAGAAGACGTCGGCGCCCTTCATGGCGTCGGCCAGGGTGCGGGCGTCGGTCTCCACCGCATGGGCGGACTTCCACTGGTTCATGCCGGCGGTGCGGCCCCGATAGATGACCCCGGTATTGTCGACGGCGATGCAGTTGTCCGTCCGGACCCCCATGGCCTTGATCAGTTCGAGGGAGGCGATGCCAGCCGCTCCGGCGCCGCAGAGCACCAGCTTGACGTCCTTCAGCTCCCGCCCGGTGATCTTGCAGGCATTGATCAGTCCTGCCGACGAGATGATGGCCGTGCCATGCTGGTCGTCGTGGAAGACCGGGATATCGAGTAGCTCCTGCAGCTCGGTCTCGATCCGGAAGCATTCGGGACTCTTGATGTCCTCGAGGTTGATACCCCCGAAGGTCACGCCGATGTTCTTGATGACGGTGATAACCTCGTCCGGGTCCGTCGCCGACACCTCGATGTCAATGGAGTCGACGTCCGCGAACACCTTGAAGAGGGCGCTCTTGCCCTCCATCACCGGCTTGGAGGCCAGGGCGCCCAGATTGCCCAGCCCCAGGATTGCGGTGCCATTGGAGATCACCGCCACCAGGTTGCCCTTGGAGGTGTAGTCGTAGGCCGTCTCCGGGTCCTCTGCGATGCGCAGAACGGGTACCGCAACCCCAGGCGAATAGGCCAGGCTGAGGTCCCTCTGGGTGGCCATGGGCTTGGTCGGGGTGATGGCCAGCTTCCCGGGCGTGGGGAATTGGTGGAAGCTCAGGGCTTCCTCGTCGGTGAAGGTGCGCTTCCTGGCGTCGCTCATTGGGGCCGCGTTTCCTTGGAGTAGGGGCCGGACAGGCCCCGAACGGCGGGCAACCTACAGGGGGCCTGCGAGCGGGACAACCTCGCAGGGACCACAGGGCATTGACCCGCAGGACCCGGTCGCGGGACAAGGGGCCTCCG
>NZ_JBAXIM010000169.1:0-5083 GCF_037138395.1 Phenylobacterium sp. | reverse complement strand
GGGTCGTATCTCCCCGTTGGGTTCAGACCAACAAGCGGACCTTTCCAACGGCAGAGACGCGTGGGGAGCGGAAATATGACCGCGGCTATTTCAACCCGTCCTTAGACAAGGTGTAGGCAACCACGGCGTTCGCATGGCCGTGCCCCATTCCATGCTGATCCTTCAACATCGTGACCAGCTCCATGTGTTTGGCCGGGTAGCTGTCCCGCACGAGCTGCTGCCACTCCGAGATCGGTCGGCCATACGTCTTTTCGATCGACGGAAAGTAGGATGCGGGCCCCTTCACAGCAGTCTCGGTCATCAACAAACGCCTCAGTTTCCGGTCCTACCTTTTCCCAGCGGACAGTCAGGTCCGCAACGGTTCGTGTCTCCCCAATGGGTTCAGACCCACACGCGGATCTTCGCCAAGCCGTCCGCAAAGGGACCCCACCTCGGATCGTCCAACCGCAGGCTCAAGGAGGATCGCCGACGACGTATAGGGCAACTCATCAGCCCAACGCACTATAAAAACTGGCTATTTTAAATCCGAACGACCGGCATTGAGGTTCGGGTGATCAGAGACAAATGGCGTTCAGAGACCGCTCTACCCGCGCCCCCGGTCTCCGCGGTTCGGACGGCATCCGGAAAAATGGCGCGACGAGTGGGGGCTTTGCGCGCCTGCGGTCGCCCAGTTCCAGGCTCGCGACAGGTGCCTGGCGGAAGGGGTGGGATTCGAACCCTCGGTGAGCTTTCACCCACGGCGGGCTTCCACGTCCCGCGCCGGCCAACTTGCCAAAACTGCGCCACTCCGACGGATCGTCTTTCTTGGGAATCGACAAGGTGCGGGCGTGACCGACCCTAGCTATAAGAGGCTCAGCGACCTCCCGTCGCGGGGACATTGGTTCGGTGAAGTCGTCTCTCCTTGTCCTGCTCAGCGCACTGTCTCTGTCAGCCTGCGTGAGCTACGCGCCCGCGCCACTCAGGCCTTCGGCCATGGGAGCAGAGGCTCGGAGCCGAACCCTTGATCTCGAGCAGGTGCGGGCAGAGGTCGCCTCCATAGCGCCGAACGCGGGCTGGAGCGGCCCGCGCCTCGACCGCTTGGCGCTCTTCGCTGTCGCCTTGCTCAACAGTCGCGATATCGCCGCCGCCCGAGCGGGCGTCGAGAGCGCCCGGGCTTCGGCCAAGGCTTCACGCCTGGGCCCGGGGGCGACCCTTACACTCACTACCGAATACGCTCGCAACGCAGCCGAAAGCTCACCCTGGCTGTTTGGCGGTGCGATCGACATCCCCCTGGATGTGGGCACCCGCCGCAAGGCCCGGCTGACCGGTTTTGATCTTGCCGTCGATGTCGCGCGTTACGACCAGGCCGACAAAATCTGGTCGGTTCGCATGGCCGTTCGGCGGGCGCTTGCCGAATATTTCATCGCGGAACGCCAGGCCGTTGCCTACCAGCGGGTGGCTCAGGTGCGTGCGCGCCAACAGGCGGCCATGGAAAACCGGGTCAAGGCGGGCGAGGCGTCTCTCGCAGAGCTCGAGCGCGTCCGCGCGGATGGCGCCGACGCTGTTCGCCGCGCTGCAGAGGCCGTCAACAGTTCTCGGTCCGCCCTCCAGTCGCTCGCAACCGCGTTGGGTGTCCCGTTCGAAGCCTTGCATGACGTCACGCTGTCCTGGACTGACTTCGACAAGCCGGCTGGTGATCCGGGTACGGGTGTGACGGAGGAAGTTCGTGCCGCCGCGACCCTGTCCCGTGCTGACGTCCTTAAGGCCTTAGCGGCCTACGATCAGGCCGAAGCCGATCTCCGCGCAGAGGTTGCACGCCAATATCCGGCGATCAGCATCGCGCCCGGTTACACCTGGGAACGGGGTCTGGTGAAAATCCCAGTGTCGCTTGCCCTCGTACTGCCGCCACTCGACCTCAACCGCGGCGCTATCGCTACCGCGCAGGCCCGGCGGAGCGAAGCGGGGCGCAAGCTCGAGGCCGTCGTGGCGGCGTCGCAGGCGGCCGTCGACCTGGCCCTAGCCGAGACCCGAGCCGCGCGCGAGGCGCTGGGGCAGGTGAGGCGCGTCGAGATCGACACCGCTGGCCGCCTGTCCGCTCAGGCTGATCGCGAACTGGCGCAAGGCGCCATTGACCGCACGGACTGGGCCGCCGCCCAGGCTGGCGCCGGTCTCGCTCGTATTTCCGAGCTTGACGCCCTGGCGCGCGTGCATGCCGCCGACGCCAATCTGGAAGACGCATTACGCCGACCCTTGGAAGGACCCGAGACGATGATCGTGGACCCCGCCTCAAGAAACCGTCCATGAGCCGTTTCACCGCTGCCGGCTGGGCCGCTGCGGGCGCATGCGCCGCAGCCTTGGCGATTTTTGGCGTGTCCGCACTTCGGACTGCATCCAGTTCGCCCGCCGAGGAAGAGATGAAGGCGCCTGTATCTGGGGCAGGCTTCATAGATGGCGAGGTTCGGCTCGGGGCTCAGCAGCAGGCGCGGGCCGGGCTTCGTGTCGCGGTCTTGGCGGCGGGTGGAGCGCCGCAGATCAAGCAAGGTTTCGCGCGCGGCCTGGATGTGAGCCCCTTAGCCGCGATCAACGCCGAAATCTCCACGGCGCATGCGGCCGCTGTCGCCTCACGCGCCGAGGCAGGGCGCCTTGTCGCCCTGGCTGCGCAGGACCAGAGCGCCTCGGCCCGGGCGGTGGAAGCCGCCCGCGCCCAAGCCGCCGCCGATTCTGCGCGGGCGGACCTTGCCGAACGCCGCGTCGGACTTGAGTTCGGCGCGGGGCTGGCACGATTGGATCTGGCTGCCCGTCAAAGACTACTGGGCGAGATCGCGGCCGGACGGGCGGCCCTCGTTCGTATCGATGTCCCCGGTGCCGCGTCGAAGGATGGCTCGCGCATTATCATCGCCGACGGCGGCCTCACCGCTCCGGTGAGCGTGCTTGGCCCGGCAGCATCGGCGGACGCCCGGTTGCAGAGCGCCGGCCTGCTGGCCATCGTCCGCGGTCCGATGGCGCGGTCCGCCTCGGCCGGGCGCGTGCTGGCGGCGAGCCTTGAACAGTCCTCAACAGAGACCGGGGTCATCCTTCCTCGAGAATCCTTGGTACGTTGGCGGAACGCCATTTGGGCCTACCGGCGCACTGCACCCGGCGTGTTCGTCCGGCGCGAGTTGGTAGACGCCCGTCCGGTGGAAAGCGGCTGGTTCGTCACATCGGGCTTTTCGGCCGGCGACGTGGTCGCGGTTGGCGGGGCCGGAACGCTGCTCGCCATCGAGCGTGGCGGCGAGCAGGCTGGCGAGGAAGATTAGCCGATGCTTACGCTCATCGTCAGGCTTTGCCTGCGCCGTCCCGGTATCGTGCTGCTATCTGCACTGTTGTTGCTCGGGTTCGGCGGTGCGACCGTCGTGTCGGCGCGCTACGACGTTTTTCCGGAATTCGTCCCGCCCCAGGCGACCGTCCAGACCGAGGCCGCGGGTCTCACCCCAGAACAGGTCGAGGCCCTCGTCACCCGTCCTCTGGAGACCGTCATCAACGGCGCAAATGGGGTCGCTGCGGTCCGCTCGGAGTCCATCCAGGGCCTTTCCGTGATCAACGTCATCTTCGTCGAAGGCAGCGATCCGTTTCGCGCGCGCCAGGTGGTTGCAGAAGCCTTGAGCGAGGCAGCGGGTCGTCTGCCGGCTGGCGTCTTAGCCCCCAAACTCAGCCCACTGACCTCCTCCACCATGGATCTCTTGAAGATCGGGTTCACCAGCGACCGGTTGAGCCCGATGGCCTTGCGCGATCTTGTCCAGTGGACCGTGCGGCCCCGGATGCTGGCCACACCTGGGGTCGCCCGAGCCACGGTCTTTGGCGGCGACCAGCGTCGCCTGGAGGTCCGCGTGCGGCCGGCCGACCTGATCGCCAGAAACATAGCGCTCTCCGAAGTCGCGGCCGCCGTCCAGGCGAGTACCTTGGTCCGGGGCGGCGGGTTCGCCGAGACGCCCAGCCAGCGCATCCTGATCGAACCCACCAATGGGGCCGTCACGGCCAAGTCCCTTTCCGGATCACTCCTCCCGGCCGCCACAGGCCTGCCGGTGAGACTGGGCGATGTCGCCGATGTCGTGGAGGCGCCTGCGCCGAAGTTCGGCGACGCTTTGATCATGGGTCGGGGCGGCGTTCTGATCGCACTTTCGAGCCAGTATGGCGCCAACACGCTCGACGCGACCCACGCCGCGGAGGCGACACTGGCCGAGCTGCGACCCGGTCTGGAGGCGCAGGGCGTCAAGATCTACCCCAGCCTCCACAGGCCAGCGAACTTCATCGACTCTGCGCTACGGGGCATCCGCACTGACTTGCTGATCGGGGCGGGCATGATCGGGCTGATCCTGTTGGTGTTCCTGCGGGATCTGAGAGTCGCCTTCATCGCATTTGTCTCCATCCCGCTGTCGCTTCTCGCCGCGCTCATCGTGCTGGACCGGCTGGGGCAGACCATCAACACCATGACCCTGGGGGGCCTGGCGGTAGCCCTCGGCGTGGTGATCGATGACGCCATCGTCGGGGTGGAGAACATTGTGCGCCGTCTGCGCGAGACTGGCTCTGACGCCGACCGGGCAGGGATCATCGAGGCGGCGTCGGTCGAGGTGCGAGCTCCGGTCGTCTATGCGACCTATGTCCTGGCGCTGACCATCGCACCCATCCTCTTCCTGACAGGCCTGCAGGGCGCGTTTTTCGGTCCACTTGCCTTGGCGTTCCTGTTGGCGACATTGGCCTCCCTTGCGGTGGCCATAACCGTGACGCCCGCGCTGTCTCTGCTGCTCCTGCGTCGGGTCCGGCTACACGACGAGCCGGACTATCTTCGAAAGCTGAAGAGCCTCCATATCCGGGTCCTGGAGCCGATATGTGCCCGGCCAGGCGCGGTCGTGGCCGGGGCCGCGCTGGTCGGTGTGTTGGCGCTAGGGGCCTTCTTCGTCTTTGGCTCGGAACTGCTCCCGGCGTTCCGCGAGCGCCACTATGTGCTACAGGTCAACGGGCCCGCCGGTGCCTCGATGGGGTGGATGCGCGATCTTGGCGCTCGCATCTCCAAGGATCTGTTGGCGATACCCGAGGTCGCGACGGTCGAGCAGCAGATCGGGCGCGC
>NZ_JBAXIM010000168.1:0-5113 GCF_037138395.1 Phenylobacterium sp. | reverse complement strand
CCGCGACACGCCGCATCAGCGCTCTAGCTTCATCGCCTTAGACCCGCCAGACCCTGACGCCCAGCGGCGGGAGGTTCGGCCCATGTTCTCCACCGCATATGACTTCGCGATAGCTTTCTAGAATGACGCTGCGATTTCCGAGATCTTCCCAAAGATCGCGGTTTTGGCGCGTGCAGGAGCGGAAAATAAAAAATCTAATATTAATGTCAATACTCGTAAATAAAGAATGCCCTTATACAAATATAGTATGTCTAAATGATATTTTGAAATTCAGAGTTCATTTTACAAATCAAGATGATTTTCAGTAACTAGAAACGCATCTCAGTCGCCAGGTTAAGACCCAGCCCATCGTTCGAAAGCAGCGACTTTGTCGGGAGCAGGTAACCGGTCTTGCGCCAGGTCGTCTCAGCCGACAGCCTCAACCAGGGCCTCACTGTCCAGATCAGATTGCCATAGGCCGTCTCGTTTCTTCCGATGCTGCCCAGTGAGATTGTATCGAGATCGGGACGGTCCTGGCCGTAGCCGAAATTGCTTTCAAGGCCTTCCCGCCAAACCCAGCTTGCCTCTCCCCAGCCCCCCGAGCCCGTGACAATCTCCCGGCTCTGTGGGTTCACAGTCTGATTGGCGAGCCCAAGATAATTGCCTAAGCCGCGACCCTGGTAGATTTCACCCTGTAAGCCGAAACGATCGCCGAGCCGAAGCCCGCCATCGAGGGCGAGCCCTTCAATACTGTATTTTTCCACGGAGAAGGGCGGCTGGAGATCGTAGAATTTTCGGAATTCTCCATAGACACCAGAGATCCCTATTTCAAAGACTGGCCGCTTCAGAAGCACCTCTGACCCAGGTGGGGCTGTTGCAAAGGCGAGCTTTGCCTCGAAGTTAGGAACCCCATTGTCTTCTGTTCTGTCGGCAAAGTCGGCACTGATATTGGTCGAGATCGGATCACTGATTGCCAAAGCTGCAGTGAACTTTCCCCCATCGGCCATGGGAGTGGTATGCACGACCCGGAACTGACTGCGGACACTGTTGCCCGGATTCCCCGAGGCTCCGAGAATGGTCATCGCATCCACCATATTCGGAGCGCGGTCGCTGAACAGCTCTCCACGCCGGCCCGCAGAGACATTCCATCGCTCATTGGCAGCGTAGGCAAAGACCAGGCCGGGGGTGAAGCCGTACTGATTGGAAAACACGGCGCCATTGTAGAACTGGAACAGGACGAGGGCGCCTGTGCTGAAACCTCCCACGCTGGGACCTTCCAGGGACAGATTGACCTGGCTGTATTGGGCCGTGATGTCGAAGACATTTTCGGCACCTGTCGCGTCAGGCGGGGCCAGGAAGAAGGGTGCTGCGCTTCCGCCGATTCCACGGGCGCTGCTGAACAGGGCATTGGTGCGGAGCGCTCCGCCGAGGGTCGCCTTGAATCCTGGCATATCCACCACCACCACCCCGGGACCGGCGGCAAAGCGGTCGGCCGTCAGCTCAGGCAGCGTGACGTCGGCCGTGGCGACGGCCTTGATCTCAGCCGACGGTACAACCGCAATTTCGTCTGGCTGGGCATTTCCAGGGGAAGAAGCCCGTTGGGGCGGGGCCGCCGGGACCTGCCGACTGGCCAGCCTGTCGAGCAGTTCTGCCTGACTGGCGAGCTGTCGTCCCTGAGCGTCAAGCTGCTGTTGCTGCGCCCGAATCTGACGCCTGAGGTCGGAGATGACCACCGCTGTATCGTCTGTGGTCTGGGCCTCAGCCGACCCGGCGAAGACCAGGAGGCCCAGGCCAACTGCAAGAACCCTGAGGCTCGCCCCCCTCTGCCAGGGCGTTCGGTCCGTCAAAGCCAAGACAGCCGGCGGGTTTGGTAAGGTGTTGTGGGAATCAAGCACGCCCGTTCCTCGCCGTTTGGATTGATGTGGGCCTGACGCCTCTGACCCGAGGGTCCGGCCTCCCGATTACGGGACTGGGGTGGGTACGAGGCGGAAGACTGTCACCCCCTCCTTGATGGTCTCGAGGACCTTGATCGATTTGATCGAGGTCGGCGTAACCCTGAGGGGATTGGCATCCAGGATCACCAGATCGGCCAGCTTGCCGACCTCGAGTGTTCCCTTGGTCGTCTCCTCGTGGATTTGATAGGCACCATAGGCGGTGACGGCCCGAAGGGCCTGGTAGGGTGACACCCTCTGATCCGGGCCGATGACCCGCCCACTCCTCGCCGCAATCCGGTTCACACCGGCGTCCACAATGGCCAGGATGGATGGCGAGGGCGACACAGGCGCATCGTGGCTGAAGGTGAAGGGCAGCCCTTCCCGCACAAAGGTCGCCGCAGCCAGGCTCGTGGCTGCACGCTCAGGACCCCACAGGTAAACAACGGCATCTCCTGCAGGGGGGATCGAGGCGGTCAGGAAGCTTGGGACGGCCCCATAGGTGCGCATCTTCTCGATCTGGTCGGGACGCAGATAGGAGGCATGGATGAAGACGGGCCGATGGTCCCGCATGCCGTATTTCTTCACGGCTTTTTCGATGGCACGCAGAGCCTGATCCGCCGCGGCGTCACCGTTCATGTGCATGTTGATCTGGATGTCTGTATTCCAGAAGCGATCAAATGCAGCGTTCAGCACCTCGTCCGGGATCTGCTCATAGCCGAGATAGACGCCGGTCTTGCCAGGCGGGTTGTTGGTGAAGGGCTGGGTAAACCAGGCGGTATCAACGCTGCCGTCCAGCCAAAATTTGATCCCGCCCATCCGGACCCGGTTGATGTAGCGGGTATCACCGTCGACGCGGGTCGCCAGCCTTACCTTACCGGCCGTAGCGTCCACACGCACCGCATTGGCCTGGGCCAGCATGGGGTCGATGATGGAATCCTTGGCGCAGACATAGAGATCGATGGGCAAAAGGTTCTTGCTGATGGCGTTACGGAGGATGGCCATGTCATCGCTGCCAAGGCCAATGCCGCAGTCCTGGGCCGAGGTCTGTCCCATGCTGGCCCAGGCCTTGGCACCGCCCAGGATGACATTGTCCGCCATCTGACCCTCAAAGGCCGGGCGCTTTTCGCGCACCAAATTGAGCGCCGTTTCCTCCATCGGACCGGCAAGCGCCTTGCCACCAGCTTGGCGGGAAAACGTTCCGCCGACCGGATCCGCTGTTGAGGGACCAACCCCCGCGATGGCAAACAAGGCGGAGTTTCCGGCGCCAAGGTGGCCCGAACTGTCGACGATCATCACGGGCGTGGTTGTGGAAACCGTATCCAGTTCCCCCACCGTAGGGGTCCGGTTTTCCTTCATGTTCTTGGCAGAATATCCGAAACCGACAATCCATGCCCCTGCAGGCACCGTTCGGGCGTGGGCCCGCATGCGCGCCAGGAGGTCAGGAATATCAGGCGTACCGACCAGATCAGCGTCGATCAGGTTTTTTCCATAGGCAACCATGTGGCCGTGACTATCGATAAAGCCCGGCAGGAGCGTCTTTCCACCAAGATCGACAGTTTGGGCTGCTTTGGGCGCATCCGCACGGGCTCCGACAAAGCTGATCTTCCCGTCCTTCACGGCGAGGGCTTCTGCATAGGCCGGCTCCTTGCCCGCCATGAGCAGGATGTCGCCGTTGACATAGAGGGTGTCAGCAACCGGCGATGCCGCCAGGGGTGAGGTGCCAGACAAGGATGGACTGATGGGTGCACAGGCGCTGAGAAACGCCGCCATGGCCAAAAGCGTGAAACCTGACTTCAACATCTGCTTGCACCCCGATACCGGACCCGGCCCTATCGAAGGGTCTACCGCCGGTGCAATTCGAGTACTTGACGGATTTCTTACGTCGTCGAAGATCGGGTCGATGTCGAAGCGTCAAATGGTTTCCCAAGCATGGAACTGACCCGCTCCGTATTCACGCTCTCACCCAAGGAGTCGGCCGTTCTTGGTGTGCTTTCTGCCCGTTCCGACGAGCTGGTCACGTATGACGCCCTCCTGGACCATGCCTGGCCTGAGGAAGATGTCAGTATTTCCAGCCTCAATCGCTGCATCTCCACCCTGCGCCGGAAGCTGGCGGACGGGGTAAGTATTCGCACTCATAGCCGTCGCGGCTATAGCTTGCGGGTGATAGACCAAAACCCGTCAAGCACCCTGGTTAGAAACCTTGTCGATCAGGCCCGAGAAAATCTAGGGCTGAGATTGAAAGGAAACATCCAGGTAGCCATCCGTTTGCTGCAGGAAGCTCTGCTGCTGAATCCCAAGCATGCGCTCGCCCGGCTTTACCTTGCAGAGGTCTATGGAATAGCCGCAACCCGGGGGTACATGCCGCCACGACTGGCCGGCAAGCGGGCACGCGAGACGCTTTTTCCCCTGCTGCAGCAGGATCCGAACAATGCACACGCGCTGTCACTGGACGGGCGATTTCGAATCCTCATTGAAGGTGATTCCACGGGGCGAAAAGAGATTGATCGCGCTGTCGAACTGGCACCGACGGACTGGATGGTGATGACCAATGCAGGGATTGCAAGGGCGGGTCTTGGCGATCTGGCTGGGGCGATCTCGGCTTGCGAGCGCGCCCTAGCCCTCAACCCGGCTGCACCCGGGGCGATTGTCGCGTTCGGCTGGAGCCTCTTCGCCTCCGGCGACTGGACTCGGGCCCGCACCCTGCTTGAAGACGCGGTCCAGAGACTTCCCAATCAGGATTATTTTCCGCTTGTCCTGAGCTATGTGCTGTCATCCCTGAAGTCACACTCCGCTGCCGTTGAAGCCGCACGAAGTGCCCTTGCTCTGTCCGGGGGTGACGCGAATGCACGGGCCGCTCTTGTCAGCGCTCTGGCCCTTGCGGGGCAAAAAGAAAAAGCGCGGCGCGAGCTCGACCGCCTTCGTGCAAGCGACCAGGTGCCGCCTTCGCCGACCCTGCTGGCGCGCGGCCTTCTGGTGCTTGAGGGGCCCAATGCCCTGAAGGCGGCAATGCTGGAGGCGGAGGACCAAGGCTGCCCCTACCGGACCCTGGCGCTACATGACCGGCATTTGGCAGGGCTCAAGGCGGGATAGAACCTGAGAGGGTGAGGGTCAAAAGGTGGTCAGTCGCAATGGGCTGGGCCTGATCAGCAGCGAGGAGTCAATATCTCCGGCCAACAGGCGGCCTCCCCCCAACTTCCCAT
>NZ_JBAXIM010000167.1:0-5170 GCF_037138395.1 Phenylobacterium sp. | reverse complement strand
ACGGTGCATAAGGTCGCCCCGAAACACTGAAACCGGGGTCCGCCATGGCGGACCCGACGCAGGAGATGCCGCCCATGGCCGCCGAAGCCCTTTTCCAGCCCTGGTCCTTCAAGGGCCTGAACCTGAAGAACCGCCTGGTCATGGCACCCATGACCCGGTCCTTCTCGCCCGGCGGCGTGGCGACCGAGGATGTGGCGCAGTACTACCGCCGGCGGGCCGCCGCCGAGGTCGGGCTGATCCTCACCGAGGGCACGGGGGTGGACCGCGCCGCCTCGCTGAACGACCGCAACATCCCGCGCTTCCACGGCGAGAAGGAACTGGCCGCCTGGAAGCGGGTGGCTGATGAGGTCCATGCCGCGGGCGGCGCCATCGGCCCCCAGCTCTGGCACGTGGGCGCTGTGCGTTCGCGCGACCCGGAATGGAACCCGACCGGCGGCTATGACAGCCCCTCTGGCCTGTCGAGCCCGGGCAAGAAGTTCGGCGAGGGCATGAGCGAGGAGGCCGTGGCCGACGCCATTGACGCCTTCGCCCGGGCGGCGGCGGACGCCAAGCGGCTGGGCTTCGAGACTGTGGAACTGCACGGCGCCCACGGCTATCTCATCGACCAGTTCTTCTGGGACGGCACCAATGAACGCGAAGATGCCTATGGCTCGAAGGACCTGCCGGGCCGGGCGCGCTTCGCCGGCGACATCCTGCGGGCCGTGCGCCAGGCGGTGGGCCCGGACTATCCGGTGATCATCCGAATTAGCCAGTGGAAGCAGCAGGACTTCACGGCGAAGATGGCGCCGACGCCCAAGGCCCTGGAGGCCTGGCTGACCGCCCTGACCGACGCCGGCGCCGACATCCTGCACTGCTCGCAGCGCCGCTTCTGGGAGCCGGAGTTCGAGGGCTCGGACCTGAACTTCGCCGGCTGGGCCAAGAAGTTGACCGGCGTTCCAACCATCACGGTGGGCTCGGTGGGCCTGTCCGGAGAGTTCGTGGCCTCCTATGCCGGCGAGGCCTCGCAGCCCGCCTCCATCGACGACCTGCTGCGGCGGCTGGAGGCCGAAGAGTTCGACCTGGTGGCTGTGGGCCGGGCCCTGCTTCAGGACCCGAACTGGGCGGTGAAGATCCACCAGGGCCGCAATGACGAGCTGATGAACTTCGAGCGCACCGCCATGGCCAGCCTGTCCTGAGGCCCCTCCGCCCTCTCGATCAGGCCAGGGCTGCGGTCGTGGCCTGGTCGGGGTGGGTGACGTAATAGTCGAGGTCGGCCAGGAGGCTCTCCCAGGCCGCGCCCCATTCGCCCGTCCAGTCCGGGCCGCAGACTTCGCAGACCGAGTCGCGGACCGTGCGGAAGAAGATGCGGAAGACCTCCGGCGGTACGTCATAGCCCTCGTGGACCACCACCTCGCTCTGGATGAGGGTGGAGGCATAGAGGCGCTCGCCCACGAAATCGAGGATGGCCTGGATCACCCGGGCCAGCATCTCGCCGCGGATCTGGTGGTTCTGGTCCCGCCAGAAGAGGAATTCCATCTCGGGCTGCTCGCCGAAGAGGCGCCCATAGACGAGGGGCGTCAGGTCCTCGCACCGCTCCGCCGCCAGTTCGAAGCTGGCGACAATGAGGGGCTCGCGGGCGTCCGGCGCGCGGGGCATCCGGGTCTCAGGCGTTGAAGTTGAGCTTCAGGCCCGGCCGGGGCCAGGTGGCGCGGTAGAGCTTGCCCGTGGCCGAGGCCGTGATCCAGGCCGTGCGCATGTCCGCCCCGCCGAAGCAGATGTTGGTGGTGACCAGGTCCGGCACCGGGAAGTGCTCCACCGAGCCGTCCGGATCGAAGGCGGTGATCCCGCCGTTGATGATGGTCGCCACGCAGACCTTGCCACCGGCCTCTACTGCCAGGCTGTCGAGCAACTGGTAGCCGGGCAGGTTGCAGATGACGCGCCCCGGGGCGAAGCCGTCCGGCGGCCCCAGCACGCCGGGCTCGGCGACGTCAAAGGCCCAGAGCCTGCCGAGGTTGGTGTCGGCCAGGTAGACGACCTTTTCGTCGGGGGACAGGCCAATGCCGTTGGGCGAGATCAAGTGGTCGCGCTGGCGGCTGATGTGGCTGCCGTCGGTCTTGGCATAGTAGATCCCGCCAAACTTGCGGCCCTCGGGGGTTGAGCAGCCGTGGTCAGAGAACCAGAAGCCGCCCTGCCGGTCGAAGACCAGGTCGTTGGGGCCCACCAGCTTCTGGCCGTCGCACTCGGTGTAGAGGGTGGCCAGGGCCCCGGTCTTCAGGTCGAAGCGCTGGATGTAACCGCCGGTGTGCGAGGCCGGGGTCGGGCCGGGGATGGTCATGCCCTGGTTGTCCAGCCACTCGAAGGCGCCGCCGTTGTTGGTAATATAGATGGCGCCGTCCGGGCCGATGGCCGCCCCATTGGGCCCGCCGCCGGTATTGACCAGGATCTCCTTCGATCCGTCGGGCTTCACCCGCGTCAGGGTCTGGCGCTTGATCTCGGTGAGGATCACCGAGCCGTCATTCATGGCGATTGGGCCTTCCGGAAACTGGAAGTCCTCGGCGATCAACTGCAGGTCCATGGCCTGTCTCCTCCCGGCTTGGCTTTGTGGCGACTATGGGCGAGGGGGGCGGCGAGGGGAAGGGGTTCAGCCTCGCTCCAGCACCCGGAAGGTCACAGCGAACTCGTCGTCCTCGCCGGCGGGGAGATCCTCCCGGCGGACCTCGCGCCAGCGGCTCTCGTCGAAGGGGGGCAGGAAGACATCGCCCTCCACGTCGGCGTGGACCTCGGTGAGGTAGATACGCCGGGCGCGCTGCAGGGCCAGGGCGAAGAGGGAGGCACCGCCGATGACGCAGGCCTCGGAGGCGCCGTCCTCCTCGGCCTGCTCGCGACCGATGGAAGCGGCCTCGGAGAAGTCCTCGCAGACCACGCAGCCGTCGGGGGCGTAGGAGGCGTCCCGGGACAGGACGATGTTGGTGCGGCCCGGCAGGGGCTTGCGGGGCAGGCTCTCCCAGGTCAGGCGGCCCATGATGACCGGCTTGCCCATGGTCAGGGCGCGGAAGCGGGCGAGGTCGGACTTCAGCCGCCAGGGCAGGGTGCCGGCCCGGCCGATGACGCCATTGCGGGCCCGGGCGATGGGACCCGCGGTGAGGATGGGCGTGGCCATGCCCCTCAGACCGCGATGGGGGCTGAGATGGCCGGATGGGCCTTGTAGCCCCGGAACTTCATGTCGCCGGGCTCGAAGGCGAAGAGGTCGTCCCGGGGCGCCAGCTCCAGCCGGGGCGGCGGCAGGGGGGCGCGCGTCAGCTGCTCCCGGGCCTGGTCCAAGTGGTTCAGGTAGAGGTGGGCATCGCCCAGGGTGTGGACGAAGTCACCGGCCTTCAGCCCCGTCACCGCCGCCACCATGTGGGTCAGGAGGGCGTAGGAGGCGATGTTGAAGGGCACCCCCAGGAAGACGTCTGCCGAGCGCTGGTAGAGCTGGCAGGACAGGCGCCCATTCGCCACGTGGAACTGGAAGAGGCAGTGGCAGGGGGGCAGGGCCATGTCGTCCACGTCCGCCGGGTTCCAGGCGGTGACGATGTGGCGGCGGCTCTCGGGGCTGCGCTTCAAGCCCTCGACCAGGGCGGCCATCTGGTCGATGACCCGGCCGTCCGGCGCGGCCCAGGATCGCCACTGGCGGCCATAGACGGGCCCCAGCTCTCCCTCGGCGTCGGCCCATTCGTCCCAGATGCTGACCCCGTGCTCCTGGAGCCAGCGGACATTGGTCTGGCCGCGCAGGAACCAGACCAGCTCGACGACGATAGAGCGGCGGTGGACAGTCTTGGTGGTCAGGAGGGGAAAGCCTCGCGAGAGGTCAAAGCGCATCTGCCGGCCGAAGACGCCCCGCGTGCCCACCCCCGTGCGGTCCGGGCGGTCGACGCCATTGGCCAGTATGTCCGCCAGGAGGTCGAGATAGGGCTGCTCCAGCGCCGGGGCAGCCTCCCGGGCGGTGTTGTCGTCGGCAATGTGGGCGGGGGCGTTCATGGGTGAGTCTCTCCACGCCGACCCTAGACGGCTTGCAAGGCCCTCGTCATCCCGCGAATCCGCCCTCGTTGAGGAAGGCCATCTCGGCCGGGGTGCTCTCGCGGCCCAGGGCGGCATTGCGGTGGGGGAAGCGGCCGAATTTCTGGATGATGTCGCGGTGCATCTCGGCAAAGCGCAGGAGCTCGCCATCGCCGGTCTCGGTGCAGAGGGCCTGGATGAAGCGCACGCAGTCGACCTGGTCCTCCAGCTCCTCGGAATGCTCCAGGGGCATGTAGACGAAGTGGCGCAGCTCGGGCTCGATCTGCAGGTCGAAGCCCCGGCGCAGGGCCAGGCGCACGATCCGCCGGGCCTTGCCGTCGGTGGCGAAGGCGTGGGCGCTGTCCCGGAACAGGTTGCGAGGGAACTGGTCGAGCAGGAGGATCAGCGCCAGGGCCGGCTCGGCCTCCAGCGCCCAGTCGTCGTACTGCCCCCGGGCGGCGGCGAAGTGGACGGGCTCGAAGCGCAGGCGGATGGCTTCGTCGAACCGTGCGTCCTTGTGGAACCAGCGGCGCGGGCCAGCGTTGCGCCAATAGTTGACGACGTCCTGGGGCAGGGCTGGCATGGACGAATTCCCTCCTGGGTTGGCGGGCGTTCAAGCCCGGTTCAGCTTGACCTTCCTAATCCTATGCACACGGGGGCGACAACCGTCGGAGCGAAGATCTGCTCTGCAGGACCAGAGGTAAGGACCATGTTCAGGCATATCGACCGCGCAACTTCCCGGGCGCCCGGCCTTGGGCTCGCCCTGACGCTCGCCCTGGCGGCGGGAATGGCGCTCGCCCCGCCCGCCACAGGGCAGGAGGTCGACGGTGATTCCGGGCGGCCGGACCCGCGCGACGACTTCCAGCGCCCCCGGGAGGACGGACCGCGCGCCCAAGAGCGCGCCCAAGAGCGCGCCCGGGAGGACGTCCAACGCCCCCGCGAAGACGGACCCCGCAATGAGGCCCGGGCCGGGCGGCCCCCGCCGCCTCCCGAGGTCTTCGCTGCGCCGGCGCCGCCCGCCCCGCCATCACCGCCCATGGCCGGCCCGGACCCCCGGGGCACGGCCCGGCCCGAGGCCTGGGGTCGCTATGGCCAGGCCCGGGACGTGCAGCCCGACGGCTGGAATGACCCCCGTCCCGACCCCCGCCCTGAATCC
>NZ_JBAXIM010000166.1:0-5277 GCF_037138395.1 Phenylobacterium sp. | reverse complement strand
AAGCTGATCCCCGGAACGCCGTCCATCTTCCAGGGCACGAGCAGGCCGTGCCAGTGGATCGAGGTGTCCTCGCCCAGGGTGTTGATGAGCCGCAGGCGAACGTCCTGGCCTTCCCGGAGCCGGATGAGTGGGCCCGGGAACTGTCCGTTCACGGTGACGGCCCGGGTCGGGCGCCCCGCAACCTCAACCTCGGTCCAGCCCAGGACGAGGGTAATGTCCTCGCCCGACAGGACCCCGCCCCTCGGAGCGCCGGAGGCGGTCGGCGCGGATTGGGCCCAGGTTGGGACGAGGCTCGCGGCGGCGGCCAGGAAGGTCCGCCGATCCAACGCTTGAGGCCTGCGAAACTCCACCGGCGATCCTTTACTTGCTGCTCGCGCGGCCGCCCGACAGCTCGGCGACCGGGTCGGCGTTGGCCGCAAGGCCGGACTTCGAGCCGACAAGCACAGGGACGCCCTTTTGCACCCGGAAGGCGTCGGCGGAGAGGTAGCCGCCGGTCCCGGCTGAGCGGATGACGACGATGATCTCGTTCTTTCCGTCGCGGTTGATGTCGGCGAACTTCAGGGCCTCCAGGGTCCCGTCCCGGGCGCGCACGGCGCCGGCGACGAAGGCGTCGAAGGGATAGGACGGGTCCCCCGACTTGTAGAGGCGCAGGGCGTAGCTGCCCGTGCTGCGGGGTTCGCCCTCGCCCTCGTCGGCCACGGCGGTGACCCCAAGGGTCGCATCCGAGCCGTTCAGCACGATCCGGTTGAGGTCGCCGGAGACGGCGGGGGCGGCAAGGGCCAGGGTTGCGGCGAAGATCGTGGCCTTGAGCATTTCGGAATTCTCCTGGGGATCAGCCGGCGCGATCCGCTGCGCCATAGGTGAGGGCGACGAAGACATCTTCAAGGCTGGGGTCCTCGGTGGTGACGTCGCGGACCGAGAGGCCCGCGGCGCGTACGGCGGCAAGGACCTGCTCGACGCTGGATTCGCCGGTCCGGTAGGTCACGGCGAAGGCGCCCCCGGGACGCAGGCGGGTCTCGAAGCCGGGCAGGGACGGGGCGGCCTCGACCGGGACCTCCGGGGTCACCACCACAGCCCGGGTATCAATCCGGCCCAGGAGGTCGGAGGTCGCTTCGCAGGCCACCACCTCCCCCCGGTTGATGATGGCGATCCGGTCGCAGAGCTCCTGCGCCTCTTCCAGGTAGTGGGTGGTCAGGACGATGGTCACGCCCTTGCGGTTGAGCTCGACCACATAGCGCCAGAGCTGGCGCCGAAGCTCGACGTCGACCCCCGCTGTGGGCTCGTCCAGGATGAGGACGGGCGGATTGTGAGTCATGGCCTTGGCCACCATCAGGCGGCGCTTCATGCCGCCGGACAGCTGGCGGACATAGGCCTCGGCCTTGTCAGCCAGGCCGAGTGCAGTCAGCAGCTCCATGGAGCGGCGCTCCTTGGGGGGCACGCCGTACATGCCGGCCTGGACCTCCAGGGATTCCCGGGGCGTGAAGAAGGGGTCGGCGGCGATTTCCTGGGGTACCACGCCGATGGCCGCCCGGGCGTCCCGGGGGCGCTCATCGATGTCCCGTCCCCAGATCTTCACCGTTCCGGAGGTCTTGCGCACCAGACCGGCGAGGATGTTGATGAAGGTCGACTTTCCCGCACCGTTCGGGCCCAGCAGGCCGAAGATGGATCCTCGGGGCACCAGGAGGTCGATGCCCTTGAGGGCCTGCATCTGGGGCGTGGTCTTGGTCGCCGCATAGGTCTTGACCACGTTGCGGGCCTCGATGGCGTATTCGGGCAGGCTCATGGCGACCTCCAGGGCTTCGGCGCATTGACGACGAAAGGCGGGCTCGCATACCTAGAGCCTGCCCGGGGCGCCGCCAAGCGTCCCCGGTAAGGGAGACAGCTTCCATGGCCCGCACGACCGCACCTTCCGCACCCCCCGCCGGGCCCCAGCCCGAGATCGTCAGGGTCCACACCCACCGCGTGGCCTGCGACGGGGTCGGCGGCGCCCTGGGGCATCCCCGCGTCTTTCTCGACCTGGGCGTCGACGGGACGGTGGACTGCCCCTACTGCGACCGCCGCTTTGTCCATGACGAGGGCCACGGCGACGGAGCGCCCGGGGCCTACGAGGTCTCCGGCGGCCACTGACCGCCCAACCGAGGATCGACCGCCCCCTCGCCGCCCTCTAGGATGGCGTCCATGAGCGACACTCCCCTCCGCGTCTACCTGATCGACGGCTCCGGCTTTATCTTCCGGGCCTTCCACGCCCTGCCGCCCCTGACCCGAAAGTCCGACGGCCTGCCGATCGGCGCGGTCTCCGGCTTCTGCAACATGTTGTGGAAGCTGCTGGTGGACATGAAGGCCCAGCCCGACGCCCCGACCCACCTGGCTGTGATCTTCGACCATTCCGGGAAGACCTTCCGCAACGAGATCTATCCCGAGTACAAGGCCCACCGCCCGCCGGCCCCCGAGGACCTGGTACCCCAGTTCCCCCTGGTGCGGGAGGCGACCCGGGCCTTTGGCGTCCACGCCCTCGAGCAGCCAGGCTTCGAGGCCGACGACCTGATCGCCGCCTATGCCCGCCTGGTCCGCGAGGCGGGCGGAGAGGTGACCATCATCTCCTCCGACAAGGACCTCATGCAGCTGGTGGGCGAGCGCGTCACCATGCTCGACACCATGAAGAACCTCCGCATCGGGCCGGAACAGGTGGTCGAGAAGTTCGGCGTCCTTCCTGACAAGGTGGTGGAGGTCCAGGCCCTGTGCGGCGACCCGGTTGACAATGTCCCCGGCGCCCCGGGCATTGGGGTGAAGACCGCGGCCCTGCTGATCAACGAATACGGCGACCTGGAGACCCTGCTCGCCCGGGCCGGGGAAATTCGCCAGGACAAGCGCCGCCAGATCCTCCTGGAGTTCGCCGACCAGATCCGTCTGTCCCGCCGGCTCGTCCAGCTGGACGACCGCGCGCCCCTGCCCTCGGCCCTCGAGGAACTGGCGGTGGCCGATCCCGATCCTGACGCCCTCGCCGCCTTCCTGCAGGAGATGGAGCTCAACACCCTGGGCCGGCGGGTGGCCGGGGCGCACCTGGCGGCCAAGGCCCAGGGTCCTGCAGACCCGGCCGCCGCCGCCGAGCCTGTGGACGTGGCCGCCTACGCCTGCGTCCGGGACCTGGCGACCCTGGATGTCTGGATCGCCCGGGCGCACGCTGCTGGGGTCATCGCCTTCGACACCGAGACCGACGCCCTGGGCTCGGCCACGGCGGGGCTGGTGGGGGTCTCCCTCGCGGTGGGCCCTGGCGAGGCCTGCTACATCCCCCTGGCCCACGAGGCCGAGCCGGGCCTCGCCCTCGACGCCCCGGAGGACCTGACCCAGATCCCCCTGGCGGCGGCGATCGACCGCCTGCGCCCCCTGCTCGAGGCCCCCTCGGTGCTGAAGGTGGCGCAGAATGCCAAATACGACCTTGGCGTCCTGTCCCGGTACGGGATCCGCGTGGCGCCCATCGAGGACACCATGCTGATCAGCTATGTCCTGGAGGGCGGGCTCCACGGGCACGGCATGGATGAGCTGTCCCGCCTGCACCTGGGCCACAGCCCCATCCCCTTCAAGCAGGTGGCGGGGACGGGCAAGGCCCAGAAGAGCTTCCGCCACGTGGCGCTTGAGCCGGCCACCGCCTATGCCGCCGAGGATGCCGACGTGACCCTCCGGCTCTACCGGGTCCTGCGCCCGCGACTGTCTCGGGAGGGCCTCCTGACCGTTTATGAGACCCTGGAGCGTCCCCTGCCGCCGGTCCTGGCGGACATGGAGAACGCCGGGGTCCGGATTGATCCCGACTGGCTGCGCAGGCTGTCCAACGACTTTTCCCTGCGGATGGGCGAGTTCGAGGTCGAGGCGCACCGGCTGGCGGGCCACCCCTTCAACCTGGGCAGCCCCAAGCAGGTGGGCGAGGTCCTCTACGGCCAGATGGGCCTGGAATCCCGCCGGACCACCGCCACCGGCGCCCAGGGCACCGACGCCTCGGTGCTTGAGGAGCTAGCCGCCGAGGGGCACGCCCTGCCCAGGGTCCTGCTCGACTGGCGACAGCTGTCCAAGCTGAAGGGGACCTACACCGACGCCCTGGTAGCGGCCATCGCGCCGGCCACGGGACGGGTGCACACCTCCTACGCCATGGCCTCGACCACCACGGGCCGGCTGTCTTCAACGGACCCCAACCTGCAGAACATCCCCGTCCGGACGGAGGAGGGCCGCAAGATCCGCCAGGCCTTTGTGGCCGAGCCGGGCCAGGTGCTGATCAGCGCCGACTATAGCCAGATCGAGCTGAGACTCCTGGCCCATGTGGGCGATATCCCCCAGCTGAAGGCCGCCTTCGCCCAGGGCCTGGACATCCACGCCATGACCGCCTCCGAGGTCTTCGGGGTTCCGATCGAAGGCATGCCCGCCGAGATCCGCCGGCGCGCCAAGGCGATCAACTTCGGCATTGTCTATGGCATTTCCGCCTTTGGCCTCGCCGCCCAGCTGTCGATCCCGAGGGAGGAGGCGGCCGACTATATCCGCACCTATTTCGAGCGGTTCCCCGGCATCCGCGCCTACATGGACCAGGCCAAGGAGGCCGCCCGTCGGCAGGGCTATGTGACCACCTTGTTCGGGCGGCGGGTCCACATCCCCGCCGTCCAGGCCCGTAGCCAGGCCGAGCGGGCCTTTGGCGACCGGGCGGCGATCAACGCCCCCCTGCAGGGCGCCTCGGCAGACATCATCCGCCGGGCCATGATCCGCATGCCGGGCGAGCTCGCCGCCGCCCGCCTGAAGACCCGCATGCTGCTCCAGGTCCACGACGAACTGATCTTCGAGGCGCCCGAGGCCGAAGCCGCCGCAGCCTCGGAGGTCATCCGCCGGGTGATGTCGGCGGCGCCCCTGCCGGCGGTGGCGCTCAGCGTCCCCCTGGTGGTCGACGTGCGCGCCGCCGCCAACTGGGACGACGCGCACTGACGGCCGAAGGGATCAGCCCTTCGGCGCCCGATAGATCGACTTGCCCGACTTGACCGTCTCCACGACGTGGATGTCGCGGATGGCGTTCGGCTCCACCTTCAGGGGATTGCGGTCGAGGACGACCAGGTCCGCTGTCTTGCCCACTTCGAGCGAGCCCTTCGAGGCCTCCTCGAAATACTCGTATGCCCCGTTGAGGGTGATGGCCTTCAGGGCCTGGTAGGGGGTCACCCGCTCATCCGGACCCAGGACCTTGCCCGACCGGGTGACGCGGTTGACCGCCGTCCAGACCAGGAACATCGGGTCCAGGGGGGTGACGAT
>NZ_JBAXIM010000165.1:0-5285 GCF_037138395.1 Phenylobacterium sp. | reverse complement strand
GGCTTAGACGAATCCATCGGCTCAATAGGTTGCGCCGTGAATTCGTCAACAGGTTGCACCGTGAATTCGAAGGAAAGCAGATCGGTCCTGCCGCCCTCGTATTCATGAGGCTTCTGAGGCTCAAGGTAGATCGTCTGCGGGTCGTCGAACGCGTAGAATTGTTCCTCAAACGAATTCCGCCAGCCCTCGAATTCAATCTCGAGCCCCATCATGACGCTGGAGCGCTCCAGCCACCGTGCCCAGAGCCAATTAACACGTTCTCTGGACAAGTTAATGACCAGGAAGATCATGTCGGCCTCGTTCTCGCGCGCACGAAAGTGAGACAGAAAGCCCCCGAGCTTCTCCTCGTCATCATGGACCTGAAGGACCAACTCGCCCTCGTAGGAACGGACCCCGTCTTCCGATATGAAGCCGAGGGATCGGCTCCAGCCGTAACGGAGGCTTCCTGATATTCTCAACCGCTCACCATCGCGCTCGTGGGCGAGAAGGCTAGGCCTGCTCTCAGCGTTGATGACGGTTCTGCTCGTCGCCACGAACTTGATGTCCATGACCTCGAAGCCAAGGCTTTTCCGATAGCGGTAATAGGTCTTCGCCTTGTCGGGCTCCGTCCCTGACGCCTCACGATACCTTTCGCCTTCTTTGGTTAGCTTCACTGCTGACCCTCACCCCAGTTCCGCCACCGCGCGTGCCGCCATGTCGATGGCGATGTCGGTGTAAGCGCCATTGCCGCTGTCGGAATTGGCGATGGCGATGCGGCCATGGCGCTGCCGGGCGATGATGTGCGGCATCTGGTCGGGCGGCACTTCGGGTTGCCACAGATAATTATACTCCGGCGCATAGCCATGCGGCCAGCGGTTGACGGTGATTGCCATGATGTCGCGCGTCACATCCAGGCCATGGCGGCCAAACATGGCCTGCAATTGTGCGCGAATCTCCCGCTCGAAGGTGCTGAACGGCGTTGCCAGCAATTCGGCGCGCCCCGCCTTGGCCTGGTCATGTTCCGACAGGCCGGGCTCGCAGGGGGTGCGGACCAGGAACAGCAGCGCGGGCTGGTCAGGGTCACGCTCGGTCCGGTAATCGCCAATGTCCATCGGCCAGTTCAGCATAACGCTGGTCCAGTAACTGCCGGGGCAGCGCACCCGCCACACCCCGGCCTGCACCAGTGGTCGCCAACGCCGCACCGCCACGCTGGTATAGACCAGCGGGCCCTTCACCAGGCTGTGCATGGCTGCGGCCTGCGCCGCCGGCAGGTCGGGCACCAGGTGCGGGATCATGGCATTCCAGCAGGCCAGCACACAGCCGCCGGCGCGGGCGCCGAACATTTGCCCGCTGGTCATCCAGGTGACGGCAACGCCATCACCGCTGTTTTCAGCGTGCAGCACCGTGCTGTTCAGCCGGATGTTCACCATGTTGCCGGGCGCATCCAGGCGGGCATAATCCAGGCGCGCGGTCACCGCATCTTCCGGCGTGGTGCCGGGCAGGCTGCCGGGCACCAGCGCCCGCACCAGCAGCCGGGCGATGCTGGCGTTGCCATCGGGGAAGTGGAACGTGTCTGACCCGCCCTCCACATAACCGGCGGGGGTGAAGCTCATGCGCGGATGCGATTTGGGCAGCAGCCCTAGCCCGGCAAAGCCCGGCAGGCCAAAGCCCCAGGCATCCAGCGCGCTGACCGCATCGGCACCCGCGCACCATTCGCCCTGGGTGCGGCTTTGATACCAGGCCATGGCCGTGGGGCCGATATGATGATGGTTCAGCAGCCAGTCCCGCCAGCTGAGGCGGGACAGATAGTCCTTCTTGCCGGCATCATCCTGCCCGGCCAGCAGGTCGGTCGTGTCAGTCTGCACGCGGATGATGTCGGCGCGGGCGGCGGCATCCAGCGGGGCATTGGCCAGATAGGCTTCCCACTCCGCCGCGCTGGCGCCCTCGTCGGCGGGGGTGCCAACCAGCAGCGCATCCTGCCCGAAATAGGCAGAATTCAGAAACACCGCATTCTTCAGGCCCTGATAGATCGTCGGCTGGTAACTCGCCTGCCGCAACTTCGTCGGCTGGATGCCCAGCGCGGCCAGCAGCCCGGCGGCTGTGACGCTGTAGGGGCGCGGGCTGTCGATTTGCAGGGTGCCGCCGTTCAGCAGGTGCAGCTTGCCGTTCAGCCAATATTCGTTGCGCCGGGCATGACCGCCAATATCGTCGTGATTGTCGAGGATGAGGATGCGCGCCTTAGGGTTGCGCTGGCGGGCGAACCAGGCGGCGGACAGGCCTGACATGCCGGCGCCCACGATGATCAGGTCAAAGCGTTCGCCGGTGTTTATCGCCCCGGCCTTGGGCGCCAGCCCGTCGCGCAGGGCATGGGCGGCTTCAAAACTGCCCGGCGCGCTGCCGCGCAGGCCGTGCAGCAGGGGTGGATAATAGCCTGGCGGCAGGCCCGGCACTGCCGTTGCCGCCTGCGCCGCCCTGGCGGCGCCCCCGGCCAGGCCCAGTGCCGCCAGCATGGCGCCGCCGCCCAGCAGATCGCGCCGATCGATGTTGGCGCACATTCCCAACCTTTGGCCCAGCCTTTGATCTAGCCTGTCCCGCATGGTCATCCCCCCAGCCCCTGGGCAGCGCATGGCGACGCGAAGAGTGCGAATCCAAATGTCAAACGCGTCCACCGCATCCCTCAATCTCCTCCAACCGAGTTTGCCCAGATCTCTAACTGACTATGGCCTCGGAACTTCCGCAAACACCACCACGTCCCCGTCCCGCCGGTCGTTCATGCCCGCGTACGCGGATGAGATCCCTGCCTTGAGATCGCCGCCTTGGCGGGCGAGGGTCGGGAATGACCCCATCCCCACGCCCCCTCGCTTTGATCACCGGCGCCTCTTCCGGCCTCGGCGCGGAGTTCGCCCGGGCCTATGCGGCGCGTGGCCATGACCTGCTGATCACGGCGCGCCGCCTCGACCGCCTGCAGGCCCTGGCGGCGGAGCTGGGCGCCCGGCATGGGGTCGAGGTCACCTGCGTGGCGGCCGACCTGGGCGTTCCGGACGCCGAACACTCCCTCCTCGAGGCCCTGGAGTCCCTTGGCCGCTCCGTCGACGTCCTGGTCAACAACGCCGGGTTCTCGATTCCCCAGAGCTTTGCCGGGGTGTCCTGGGCGCGGCAGAGGGACTTCCTCATGACCCTGGTGGTTGCTCCCTGCGCCCTCGCCCACGCGGTCCTGCCCGGGATGGCGGCCCGAGGGTCGGGGCGGATCCTCAATGTTTCCTCCCTGGCCGCCTTTGCTCCCGGCGCGGCGGGCCACAGCCTCTATCCGGGCGCCAAGAGCCTGATGCTGACCTTCTCCGAGGCCCTGGATGCGGAATACCGGGGCCGGGGGGTGAAGGTGACCGCCGTCTGTCCGGGCTTCACCCGCACCGGCTTCGCCGAGGCCAATGCGACCGCCCACCTGATGGAAGATGCGCCGCGGCTCTTCTGGCAGTCGGCGCAGACGGTGGTGGCCGCGGCCATCGCCGGCAACGAGGCGGGCAAGGTGGTGGTCATCCCCGGCTGGCACAATCGGCTGGCGGCGGCCCTGCTCAGCCATCTGCCCCGGGGGCTGGTCCGGGCCGTCGTCCGGGCTGGGTCCGCCCGCTATCACCTGGGAGACTGACATGGCCCGGCGCTACGACGTCATCATCATCGGCTCCGGTGCCGGCGGCGCCACCCTGGCGCAAAGGCTGGCGCCCAGCGGCAAGTCGATCCTGATCCTCGAGCGGGGCGAGCACCTGGTCCGGGAGGCCGAGAACTGGGACGCCAAGGCCGTTTTCGTGGACCACCGCTATCGCACCCGGGAACAGTGGCTGGACAGCGAGGACCGCCCCTTCACCCCCAACACCCACTACTGGGTGGGCGGCAACACGACCTTTTACGGCGCGGCCCTCATGCGGCTGAGGGAGAGCGACTTCCAGGAGGTCCGCCACGCCGGGGGCCTGTCCCTCGCCTGGCCGATCAGCCTGACCGACATGGCCCCCTACTATGCCGAGGCCGAGACCCTCTGGCAGGTCCACGGCGAACGCGGCGTCGACCCTACGGAGTCCGGCGGCGAGCCGCCCTATGCCTATCCGCCCATCCATCACGACCCGGGGGTCGCCCGCCTGCGGGATCACTGGGAGGCCCAGGGCTGGAGACCCTTCCACCTGCCGGTCGGGGTGAAGCTGGATGAGGCCAACCCGGTCACCTCAGCCTGCATCAAGTGCCACACCTGCGGCGGCTTTCCCTGCCTCCTCAAGGCCAAGAGCGACGCCCGGACCCTGGCCATCGAGCCCCTTCTCGACCTGCCGAACGTGACCCTGCTGACCGGTCGCAAGGTCGAGCGCATCGAGACCGACCCGAGCGGCCGGACCGCCACCGCCGCAGTCTGCCAGGTCGCCGGTGAGGAAGAGCGCTGGGAGGGCGACATCATCGTCGCCGCGGCCGGGGCGGTGAATACGGCCGCCCTCCTGCTCCGCTCCCACGCTGCCGCCCATCCGAACGGCCTGGCCAATGGCTCAGACCAGGTCGGACGCAACTACATGTTCCACACCCTGACCGCCCTGGTGTCGATCACGGCGGCCCCGGCCGACATCCGGTTCCCCAAGACCCTTGCTGTGAACGACTTCTACCATCGCGACCCGCGCGGCGGGTTCGACTTCCCGATGGGGCACATCCAGATGCTGGAGTACATGAACGGCCAGACCCTGGAGGGCCAGGTCGCGGACTGGCTGCCCCCGTCCCTTGTGCCCGACGTCTTCACCAACGCCCTGGCCGAGCGCCTCCTGTCGATGATGGTGATCTCGGAGGACCTGCCCCTCCCCGGGAACCGGGTGACCCTGACCCCGACCGGACAGATCCGGTTGTCCTACCAGCACAACAACCTCGACGGTCACGAGCGCCTGGTGAAGACCCTGCGGGCCTCACTGGACGGCTTCGCCGACCACCACCATCCGATCTCCCAGCGCCACGTCCAGCTCGACAGCCTCCTGCCCCTTTACGGCACGGCCCACCAGTGCGGCGTCGTCCGCTTTGGTTCCGACCCGACGAGCTCGGTGCTCGATCCCTGGTGCAAGGCCCATGAAGTCGACAATCTCTATGTCGTCGATACCTCTTTCTTCCCGTCCTCCGCCGCGGTGAACCCCACCCTGACCACGGTTGCGAACGCCATGCGGGTGGGGGACCATCTGCTCGAGCGGCTGAGATAGGCGCGCCGCGAGGCGGTTTCGCCCCGCCCTACGGCTACCGCGCCCTTCCAATCCCCGCCCCGGCCGGTGTAGGGGTCCCGGCCATGACGACAG
>NZ_JBAXIM010000164.1:0-5352 GCF_037138395.1 Phenylobacterium sp. | reverse complement strand
TCCGGGGGCGGCGTCGGGACCCGTGGCGGCCTGGCCAGGTCCTGTGGCAACGGCCTGCAGGGTCTTGCGGGACTCCAGGTTCTGGAGCGAGATCACCTCGCCCACGGCGCCGGCGCTCATGGCCTTCACCTGCATTGAGAGGAAGACGCCGCCGTTTTCGTAGACCACGGTTACGAGGTCGCCGGCCTGGATGACGACAGGCGCGCTCATGTCCGAAGCCGCGACCGGTGCGCCTTCCCTCAGGGGTCGGCGGGTAATCATTCCGATGGCGCCCTCGGCGTCGCGAAGGGCGTTGGCGGGGGCCGCAGCGACTCGCGTCCAGGCGAGGTCCTCCGGCCGGATCTCCTCTCCAGCGGAGAGGCTGCGGGTGTAGGCAAGGACCTGCACCCCGCCCTTGCGGGCCTGGGTCTGGGACGAAACCGGAGCCGGCTCGGCGTCACCGGCCCGGACGATGATGCGACGCAGGCGATCCGGGTTGCCCCAGTCCAGGCCGCTGCGATGTGCCAACGACTGGACCGCAGCGGCATCGAGCACAACGCTGGGGCCCGGCCGGGCAGCAACGCGCACGCCTGCGACGCCTCCGGCCCCCTCGAACAGGTCGCCAAGGGTGACCATGCCGTCGGAGTCCACGGTCTCGGACTTCAGGTTCACGGTCACGCCAGCGAACGAAGGCGGCGCGGCGGCAAGGGTCAGGCAGGCGGAGAGGGCGGCGGCGATCAGGCGGCGCATGGGATTAGCTCTTCACCTGATTGGCCGTCGACAGCATCTCGTCGGCGGCTTTGATGACCTTGGAGTTCATCTCGTAGGCCCTCTGGGCGATGATCAGGGCGGTGACTTCCGACACCGCGTCCACGTTCGAGGCTTCCGTGTACCCCTGCAGCAGGACCCCGGTGCCATCCACGCCCGGCACGCTCAGGTTGGGGGCTCCTGAGGACCCGCTCTCGAGGTAGAGGTTGTCGCCGATGGCCTCCAGGCCAGCCTCGTTGACGAAGGTCGCCAGTTCCAGGTTGCCGACGATGGACGGGGCGGTCGCGCCAGCCTGCTTGATCTGCACCTGACCGGACTTGGAAATGGAGATGTCCGTGGCTTCCGGCGGGATCACGATGCCCGGCTGGATCTCGTAGCCCTCGGCGGTGACCAGCTGGCCCTGGTCATTCAGGGAAAGGTTTCCAGCCCGGGTGTAGGCGATCTCGCTGGTCGGTAGCAGGACCCGTAAATAGCCTCGGCCCTGGATCAGCAGGTCCAGATCATTACCGGTCTGGGTCGGCGCACCTTGTTCGACGATCCGGTAGATCGATCCGGCCTTCACCCCGGCGCCGACCTGAAGCCCGGTGGGGACGACAGTGCCCTGGTCCGAGGACTGGGAGCCCGCGCGCTCGAGCGTCTGATAGAGAAGGTCCTGGAACTCGGCGCGCTGTCGCTTGAAGCCTACCGTGTTCATGTTGGCGATGTTGTTCGAGATCACCTCGACGTTCAGTTGCTGGGCGGCCATGCCGGTCGCGGCGGTACGGAGAGCTTGCATGGGAAATCAGCCTTTCTAATCGACGCGCCCGAGCCGCTCGACGGTTCGCCGGGACAGCTCCTGGGTGGACTCCATCATCCGGGCCAGGGACTCGTAGGCCCGGGTCACCTGGATCATGTCGGTGACCTGGAGGACGGGGTTGACGTTGGATCCCTCCAGCATGCCCTGGCGCAGCAGGGAGCCTGGCGCCGGTTGCGGTTGCTGGTTGGAGGTATTCCGGAACTGGTTGTCGCCGGACTTCTCGAGGTCCGAGAGGGAATCGAAATTGACGACACCGAGCCGCCCGACCTGTTCAATCCCCTGGCTCATCGACCCGTCCCGGGCGATTTCCAAGGCCCCCTTCTTGGGGTCAATGATCACTTCCGCGCCACCGGCATCGAGAACGGCCTGACCCGCCTGGGTGACAATCCTGCCCGTCTCGTCGAGGCGGAAGTGCCCGTCCCGGGTGTAGCGCTCGCCTCCGGGGGTCTGAATCTGGAAGAACCCGGCCCCGTCTATGGCCAGGTCGAAGGCCGAATTGGTGGTTCTCAGCGCGCCCTGGCTGAAGTCCCGGGTGAGTCCGGCGTCGATCACGAACTTGATCGGTTTCGGGCCATCCGCCGTGCGTGCCGGCGACTTTGGCTCCGTCCGGAAGATGGGCTTTTCGGTCTTGAAGCCAGAGGTGTCTGCATTGGCGATGTTGTTCGCCACGATGTCCAGCTGCCGCTGGAGCGTCATCTGGCGGGAAAGTCCGACGTAAAGGGCGTTGTCCATCGACTCGATGCACCTGATCTTCGCGACCCTGAAGGCCGACGTTCACCATGCAAGCCTTGGGCCAACTCAAAAAATCAATAAAAACAATAAATAAAATGGTTAATTCAACCACCCCGGCGGAAATTGCCGGGTCGTTTTTCCCCCGACCCTCGCGGGGTCAAAACGGATCGTTAACTAAACTTGGCCATGGTCGGCAAACGTATCCCTCTGGAGTCGTGGCCGTGGCCAAGCCCCCCAAGAAGTCCGAGCCGGAAGAAGTCGATCTGGAAGGCGCTGAAGGCGCTGAAGGTGCGGAAAAGCCTGCGGGCGGCAAGAAGCTTCCCCTCCGGCTTATCCTCATCGCCGCGGCCGCCTTGCTGGTCCTCGTAGGGGGCGGCGTCGGCGCCTATTTCATGTTCTTCAAGAAGCCGCCCGCCGCTGAAGGCAAGGCCGAAGGCAAGGGGGAAAAGAAGGGCGAGAAGGGCGAAAAGGGGAAGAAGAAGGAAGGCGAGAAGAAGGAAGGCGAGAAGAAGGAGGGTGCCGCAGGCACCGGCGTAGTGGTCACCGAGGGGCCAGATGGTGTCTTTTTCTGCACCCTGCCGAACATGGTCGCGAACATGCAGGCCGCCGATGGCCGTCCGACCTACCTTAAGCTCAAGATCACACTCGAGGCCCCTAACCAGGAAGCGGCGGATATGATCCAGCCCGCCCTCCCGCGGATTCAGGACATGTTCCAGGGATTCCTCCGGGAACTGCGCCCGGAGGACCTTCAGGGCTCGCAGGGAACCTTCCAGCTTCGCAGGGAGGTCCTGCGCCGGATCAACCTGGTGATCGCCCCGGCGCGTGTGAATTCAGTCCTGATCGAGGAGATGCTCATCAGCTAGGGCCTAGCCCGGCTGGAGAAGGCGACATGGCGGAATCAGACGACATCGCAACGAGTGTGCAGGAGGGCTGGGGGCGGAGCGAGTCCTCGGACGGCGTCTCAGGTGCTGAGCGCATCCTCAATCAGGACGAGATCGACAGCCTCCTGGGCTTTGATCTCTCTGACGACGACTCATCCGCGCGCAGCGGCATCCGGTCCATCATCAATTCGGCTCTGGTCTCCTACGAGCGCCTGCCGATGCTCGAGATCGTCTTCGACCGCCTCGTACGGTACATGACGACCTCGCTTCGTAATTTCACCTCGGATAACGTCGAGGTCAGCCTGGATAGCATCTCCTCGATCCGTTTCGGGGACTATCTGAATTCCATTCCGCTTCCCGCCATCCTCGCGGTCGTCAAGGCCGAGCAACTCGAAAACTACGGGATGTTGACCGTAGATTCGAACCTCATCTATTCGATCGTCGATGTCCTCCTGGGCGGGCGACGCGGCACTGCCGCCATGCGCATCGAGGGGCGTCCCTACACGACCATCGAGCGCGTGCTGGTCCAGCGGATGGTTGAAGTCGTCCTCGGGGACGCCAAGCTGGCCTTTGAGCCCCTGACCCCGGTGACCTTCACGCTCGATAGGCTGGAGACAAATCCGCGTTTCGCCGCCATTGCCCGTCCAGCTAACGCCGCGATCCTGGTCAAGCTCCGGATCGACATGGAGGATCGGGGTGGCCGTATCGAACTCCTGTTGCCCTACGCGACGCTCGAGCCCATCCGCAAGATGCTGCTCCAGCAGTTCATGGGCGAGAAGTTCGGACGCGACAACATCTGGGAAGGCCACCTGGCCACGGAACTCTGGACCACCCAGATGGACGTACGCGCCGTTCTCGACGAACAGCAACTGCCGCTCCAGACCATCCTCAATCTCAAGGTCGGAGACACCCTGATGCTCAATGCCACTCCGGACCAGGCGATCGAGTTGCGGGCAGGCCCCGTCTACCTGACCACCGCGCGGATGGGCCGTCGAAACCAGCAGATCGCGGTCCGCGTGGATGCCCCCCTCAACGGGGTCGCGCGTTCCGCCGTAAAGGAGATGACCAAGTCATGATTTCCATCGTCCTCAATCTCCTCCTCATAGCCCTGCTGTGTGGTGCGCTCTGGATGGGCTGGCGACTGAACCGGCGTCTCATGGTCCTTCGCGAAGGACAGTTGGGCTTCGCCAAGGCGGTTGCTGATCTCGACACCGCCGCAGCCCGGGCCGAGCGAGGGCTCGCGGACCTGAAGGCCGCCAGCGATGAAATGGCCGAAGTCCTGGTCAGCCGCATTGAACGCGCCCGAATCCTCGCTGCCCGGCTTGACCAGCAATTCGAGGCGGGCGCCCGGGCGGGCCTGGCCGTGGATGCGCGGGAGCCGGAAGTTTCTGAAGCCGACATCGAGCGCCTCAGCCGGAACCTCGGTTCCCTGCTCGCTCAAAGCCGAGAGGCCCGCGGCCGGGGCCGCGATGCAGACCTGCCGGCGCCGCCGCCGCGCCGGGTCGCCGTCGGTCTTCGTCGGCGTCCTGAATTCGAGGATGACCTGTTTCTCTCGCCGGAGAGTCCCACGCGCTCTGCCTTCTCCGGAGCCGGTCGATGAGCCGCTTTCCCAGGATCCTTCCCCTGGTCGGGGTCGCAGCTGGCGGGGTTCTGGCGCTCAATGCGCTGGCGGGTGCCAAGGGCACCCCAGATCTATTTTCCGGGGCCCGCGCCTTCGCCCAGGGCGTTGCGACCCAGGCCGGCGGCAAGCCGGGGGCGGCGGGAGCCAAGTCTCCAGCCTCCAAGCCTTCAGAGGGCGTTGCTGCGGATCCCGCCAAAATCGCCGAAGCCGCGGTACCTGCCCAAAAGCCCCTGGTGTGTGCACCGACAGCAGCAGAGCTGGCGAAGGAGGCTGGCCTTTCGCCAGCCGAGCTTCAGGTCCTACAGAGCCTTGGAACCCGCCGAGGCCAGCTTGACCAGAGGGAGACTGATCTCAGCACTCAGATCGCGCTCCTGGCCGCCGCCGAGACCAAGCTCGACGCGAAGGTAAAAACCCTCAACAGCCTGAAGTCCGACATCAAGGGCCTGCTCAAGGTCGCTGACGACCAGGAAGCCGCCGAGGTTGGCCGGATGGTCAAGGTGTTCGAGGCCATGAAGCCCAAGGACGCTGCGCCCCGCATGGTTCTGCTGACCGACTCCGTTCGACTCACCATCGCC
>NZ_JBAXIM010000163.1:0-5362 GCF_037138395.1 Phenylobacterium sp. | reverse complement strand
ACCCCAACGGCTGAGGGGCGGGCAGGATGCATCCTCGCCCGCCCTTTTGCGAGCCCCCACACCAGCCCTGGAGCGGCCTGCCATGAGCGATCTCCTGCCCGGCGTGACCGGAGTCCTGGTCCTTGCTGACGGGACGGTCCTACAGGGTGCCGGATGCGGCGCGACCGGTGCCGCAGTCGGCGAGGTCTGCTTCAACACCGCCATGACGGGCTACCAGGAGATCCTCACCGATCCCTCCTACATGGCCCAGATCGTCGCCTTCACCTTTCCTCACGTGGGCAATGTCGGGGTCAATGGCGAGGACGTCGAGGAGATCGCCGGCGACTCGGCGACGGCGGCCCGCGGGGCCATCCTCCGCGACGCGCCGACACCGCCCGCCAACTGGCGCTCAGAGTCCGACCTCGGCACCTGGATGGCGCGCCGGGGCGTGATCGGGATCTCTGGCGTGGACACCCGCGCCCTGACCCGCCGCATCCGCGAGCAGGGCATGCCCCACGCCGTCATCGCCCACGATCCCGAAGGCCGGTTTGACCTCGAAGCCCTTCGCCGGCAAGCATCGGAGTGGTCGGGCCTGGTCGGTCTCGACCTGGCCCAGGACGCCACCTGCCGCCAGGCCTTCACCTGGGAGGAAGGGCTCTACGGCTGGCCCGAAGGCTATGAACGGCCCGCCCAGGACCGCTACGACGTCGTGGTCATGGACTTCGGGGTCAAGCGCAACATCCTGCGCGCCCTGGCCTCCTGCGGGGCCCGGGTGACCGTGGTGCCCGCATCGACCTCCGCCGAGGCCATTCTGGCCCGCCACCCCGACGGGGTCATGCTGTCGAACGGCCCCGGGGACCCGGCGGCGACCGGCGTCTATGCGGTGCCGGAGATCCGCAAGCTCGTGGATGCAGGATTGCCGGTGTTCGGCATCTGCCTCGGACACCAGATGCTGGCCCTGGCCCTCGGAGCCCGGACCGAGAAGATGGAGCAGGGCCACCACGGGGCGAACCATCCCGTGAAGGATCTCACCACCGGCAAGGTCGAAATCGTCTCCATGAACCACGGCTTTACCGTCAGCCGCGAGAGCCTGCCCGAGGGCGTTGAGGAGACCCACATCTCCCTGTTCGACGGCACGAATGCGGGCCTCGCCCTCTCCGGCCGCCCCGTATTTTCGGTCCAGCACCACCCCGAGGCCTCGCCCGGACCGACGGATTCCCTCTACCTCTTTCGCAGGTTCACCGAGCTCATGGACGCCTCCCGGGGCTAGCCTTCAGGGCGCCACTTGCCAGACGCCCCGGGTTCCTTCATGATAGGGTGTCAATTCTCGTAAGTTCGGCTGCTTTTTCGACGCTTCTTCTGTTGCAGCGGGCCAGCTACCGACCTCCTTCGATTTTTGATCCTGTGCGCCCCAACTCCGGGGTTATGGGCCTATGTATCAAGGACGATCGATCAATATGTCTACCGGCACCGTGAAGTGGTTCAATGGAACCAAGGGCTATGGCTTCATTCAACCCGATGAAGGCGGCCCCGATGTGTTCGTGCACATCTCCGCCGTCGAGCGTGCGGGTCTCCGCTCGCTGAACGAAGGCCAGAAGGTTACTTTTGAGCTCGAGCGCGACAAGCGCAGTGGCAAGATGTCTGCGGGCAATCTGGCCGTCTGACCTCCCCAAAAGGGACCAAAGTTCAGCGGGTCGGCGGAAACGCCGGCCCGTTTTTTTATGGGCGGAATACCGGCCCACACCCGGGCCGGGCATGGGTGCTTGCGCCCTGCCGACTCCGTCTCTAAACGGGCGTCTTAGCCTTCAATCCGACCGGCCGCAGCGCGCAGGCGCGCGCGCGGGTCCTGCGCGCGAGTGTCCCCATGCCCAAACGCACCGACATCTCCTCAATCCTGATCATCGGCGCCGGGCCAATCGTGATCGGCCAGGCCTGCGAGTTCGACTACTCCGGCGTCCAGGCCTGCAAGGCCCTAAGGGCCGAGGGCTACCGGATCATCCTGGTCAATTCCAACCCCGCCACCATCATGACCGACCCGGATGTGGCGGACGCGACCTATATCGAGCCCATCACCCCGGAAATGGTCGAGAAGATCATCGCCGCCGAACGCCCGGACGCCCTCCTGCCGACCATGGGCGGGCAGACCGCGCTGAACACCGCCCTGGCCCTTGAGAGCCGCGGCGTCCTGGCCCGTTACGGCGTTGAGATGATCGGCGCCCGGGCCGAGGTGATCGACAAGGCCGAGGACCGCCAGAAGTTCCGCAACGCCATGGACAAGCTCGGGCTGGAAAGCCCGAAGTCCAAGGCCGCCCATAATCTGGAGGAGGCCATGGAGGGCCTGGCCTTCGTTGGCCTGCCCGCCATCATCCGCCCGTCCTTCACCCTGGCCGGCACCGGCGGGGGCATCGCCTACAATGTCGAGGAATTCCGGGAAATCGTCGAACGCGGCCTCGACCTGTCGCCCACCACCGAGGTGCTGATCGAGGAGAGCGTCCTCGGCTGGAAGGAGTACGAGATGGAGGTCGTCCGCGACAAGGCGGACAACTGCATCATCGTCTGCTCCATCGAGAACATCGACCCCATGGGCGTCCACACGGGCGATTCCATCACCGTGGCGCCGGCCCTGACCCTGACGGACAAGGAATACCAGATCATGCGGACGGCCTCGATCGCCGTCCTGCGGGAGATCGGCGTGGAGACCGGCGGCTCGAACGTGCAGTTCGCCGTGAACCCCAAGGATGGCCGGATGGTCGTCATCGAGATGAATCCGCGGGTGTCGCGGTCCTCGGCCCTGGCCTCCAAGGCCACCGGCTTCCCCATTGCCAAGGTCGCCGCCCGCCTGGCGGTGGGCTACACCCTGGACGAACTGATGAACGACATCACCGGGGCGACCCCGGCGTCCTTCGAGCCCTCGATCGACTATGTCGTCACCAAGATCCCGCGCTTCGCCTTCGAAAAATACCCGGGATCCGAGCCCTACCTGACGACCTCGATGAAGTCGGTGGGCGAGGTCATGGCCATCGGCCGGACCTTCAAGGAAAGCCTCCAGAAGGCCCTGCGCGGCCTGGAGACGGGCCTGTCGGGCCTGGACGAGGTCGAGATCGAGGGCTCCGCGGACCCCGAGACCGGCAAGGCCGCGGTGATCCGCGCCCTGGGCGTGCCCACGCCGGACCGGCTGCGGGTCATCGCCCAGGCCTTCCGGCACGGCCTGACCGTCGACGAGATCCACGCCGCCTGTTCCTATGAACCCTGGTTCCTCAGCCAGCTCCAGGACCTGGTTCGCCAGGAGGGCCTGGTGCGCGCCGGCGGCCTGCCCGAAACGGCCGAGGGCTTCCGCGCCCTCAAGGCCCAGGGCTTCTCTGACGCCCGGCTTTCCCATCTGGCGCGGCAGCCGGAAGCCGCTGTCCGCGCGGCCCGCCAGGCCCTGGGCGTGCGGCCGGTCTTCAAGCGCATCGACACCTGCGCCGGCGAGTTCCGCGCCGATACCCCCTACATGTACTCCACCTACGAGACCGGGGCCCTCGGGCAGGCTCCGGAATGCGAGAGCGAGCCTTCCGACCGCCGCAAGGCCATCATCCTCGGCGGGGGCCCCAACCGGATCGGCCAGGGGATCGAGTTCGACTATTGCTGCTGCCACGCCGCCTTCGCCCTGGCGGACATCGGGGTGGAGTCCATCATGGTCAACTGCAACCCCGAGACCGTCTCCACCGACTACGACACCTCGGATCGGCTCTATTTCGAACCCCTGACGGCCGAGGATGTGCTCGAGCTGATCGCCGTCGAGCAGTCCCGCGGGACCCTTCTGGGCGTCATCGTCCAGTTCGGCGGCCAGACGCCCCTGAAGCTGGCCCAGGCCCTCGAGGACGCAGGCATCCCCATCCTCGGTACCAGCCCCGATGCCATCGACCTGGCTGAGGACCGCGAGCGCTTCCAGCAGCTCCTGCACCGCCTGGAGATCGCCCAGCCGGTCAACGCCATTGCCCGCTCCCGGGACGAGGCCTTCGCCGGTGCCCACAGTGTCGGTTACCCGGTGGTCATCCGGCCCTCCTACGTCCTCGGCGGCCGGGCCATGGAGATCGTCTACGACGACGAGCAGCTGGAACGCTACATCACCACCGCCGTGCAGGTGTCCGGCGACAGCCCGGTGCTCATCGACCAGTACCTGTCCCGCGCCACCGAGGTGGACGTCGACGCCCTCTGCGATGGCGAGACCGTCTTCGTGGCCGGGGTGATGGAGCACATCGAGGAGGCCGGCGTGCATTCCGGCGACTCCGCCTGCTCCCTGCCCCCCTTCTCCCTGCGCCCCGAGACCATCGCCGAGCTCAAGAGACAGACCGAGGCCATGGCCTTCGCCCTCGGCGTCCGGGGCCTCATGAACGTGCAGTTCGCCATCGAGGAGCCGCACTCGGCCTCGCCGCGGATCTACGTGCTGGAGGTCAACCCCCGCGCCAGCCGCACGGTGCCCTTCGTGGCCAAGACCATCGGCCACCCCCTGGCCGGCATCGCTGCTCGGGTAATGGCGGGCGAGTCCCTGGCCAGCTTCGGCCTCGTCGACGCGACCTATGACCACGTGGCGGTCAAGGAAGCGGTCTTCCCCTTCGCCCGGTTCGCCGGCGTCGACACGGTCCTCGGCCCCGAGATGCGCTCGACGGGCGAGGTCATGGGCCTGGACTGGCGCCGCGAGGGCGAGGGCCCCGGCCCGGCCTTCGCCCGGGCCTTCGCCAAGAGCCAGCTGGGCGGCGGCACCGTCCTGCCGGCCTCTGGCGCCGTCTTCGTCTCGGTCAAGGATGCCGACAAGCCCTGGATCGTCGAGCCGGTGCGCCTGCTCCTCGCCCAGGGTTTCAAGGTCCTGGCCACCGGCGGGACCGCCACCTACCTCGCCGACCAGGGCCTGGCGGTCGAGCACGTGCGCAAGGTGCTCGAGGGCCGGCCCCACATTGTCGACGCCATGAAGAACGGCGGCGTGCAGCTGGTCTTCAACACCACCGAAGGCAAGCAGTCCCTGGCCGACAGCTACGAGATCCGGCGCTCAGCCCTGATGATGAAGATCCCCTACTTCACCACCTCGGCCGGCGCCCTGGCGGCAGCCCAGGCCATTACCGCCCTGGCCAACGGCCCCCTCGACGTCCGCCCCCTGCAAAGCTACGCGGCCTGAGGACTTAGGCAGGTTCCTAATTGCGCCCCCAAGCGGGAGCTGTCGGCAAAGCCGACTGAGGGGGTCAACGGCCTTCGATGCACGCGTTGACACAGGTTCAGTGCGAGACGACGTTCATTGACCTAGGGTTATCGGGGTAAGGGGATCAGGTTCCCCCTCAACCTGAAGACGTCCGCCTTCGGCCTGGCGGGACCGGCAACGCTTTGAGGTTGCCGACGACAGTGTGCC
>NZ_JBAXIM010000162.1:0-5414 GCF_037138395.1 Phenylobacterium sp. | reverse complement strand
AGGGGGAGCTCCCGGCGCAGCCGGGTGAGGGGGTCAGCGGCGCTGCCCGGCCTGGTCTTCGATCCCGTAGACCCTCGCCGCCGTCCCCCGGAACATCAGGTCCTTCTCGGCCTCCGAATAGGGGGCGGCGATGCGCTTCAGGCCGTTCCAGAGGGTTCGGTAGGACAGGCTGGCCCGGTCCACCGGGAAGTTGCTCTCGAACATGCAGCGGTCCGGGCCGAACAGGTCGATGGCGGCCCGGTACCAGTCGCCCTGGGCGGCGGCGAAGGCGGCGGAGTCCGGGGCGCCGGTCTTGTGCCAGTCCCAGCCGTTGATGGGCATGGCCATGCCGCCCAGCTTGACGCTCACCCCCGGGCAGGTCGCCAGCTCGGCCATGTCACGCCGCCACTGGGGGAAGTATTCGTCCCGCTTGCCGGCGTAGGGGCCGATGCCCAGGGGGCCGGCCAGGTGGTCCAGGATGATGCTCGCCTCGGGAAAGGCCCGGGCCAGGTCGGTGAGTTCGCGGATCTGCGGGTGGAAGAGCCAGGCGTCGAAGGTCAGGCCCCTTGCCGCCAGCTTCGCGAAGCCCCGCCGAAAGGTGGGGTTCAGATAGAGGTGCGGCGGCGGGTGATGGTGCGAGGGGCGGATGGCGTCCGAGGCGTCCCAGGCGGCAGCGTGGCGGATCCCGCGGAACAGGCCCTCGCCGGCTGCGGCATGGGCGTCGAGCAGGGCCTCGACGTCATCCGGCGCCAGCAGGTCTGCGGAGCCGACGATGGCGGCGATGCGGGCGCCCTTCCCGTCCTGCGAGGCCTGGGCGATCTGCGCCACATAGGCGCTCTCCCCCGACCACCGCAGGGCCTCTGGCCCGTCGGTGAGATAGCCGGTCATGCATTCGACGAAGACGGTAGCCTCGACCCTGTGGCCGTCCCCCGTATCCGCCCGCAGTTCGTCCAGCAGGTAGGCGGGCCCGGCCCCCGCCGGCCAGAGGTGATGGTGCGGGTCGAGGATCCGGCGGTCTGGGTCGAGGATGGGTTCCGGCGGGGCTTGCGCCTCAGATGGCTTGTCCATGAGGTGGGCCTCCCCTAATCGATTGGGGACGGCGGCTTGCCAGCCGTCCGCCCTGTTGGGAGAGTGGACCCGGCGGGCCAGATGCTCAAGGTTTGGCGCTCAAGGCCCGACCACGACGGGAGGAGACCCATGGACCTGTCCTATAGCCCTGAGTACGAGGCCTTTCGCGCCGAAGTGCGCGGCTTTCTTGAGGCCAACCGGAGCCAGGCCCCGGGCCACGGCGGCAACGGCCTGACCTGGCAGAAGCTGCTGATCGGGAACGGTTACGCCGCCCGGACCATCCCCCAGGAATACGGTGGTTTCGGCGGCGAGCCCGACATCCTGAAGTCGCGGATCATCGCCGAGGAATTCGCCCGCGCCCAGCTGTCGCCGGGCCTGGGCGGCCAGGGCATCTCCATGCTGGTCCCGACCCTGCTGGAAGTGGGCTCGGAGGACCAGAAGCGCCAGTTCATCGGCCCGACCCTGCGCGGCGAGATGCTGTGGTGCCAGGGCTATTCCGAGCCCAACGCCGGCTCTGACCTCGCCGCCCTGGCCACCAAGGGCGTGCTGGAGGGCGATCACTGGGTGATCAACGGCCAGAAGATCTGGACCTCCACGGCCCACCTGGCACACTGGATCTTCTGCCTGGTCCGCACAGAGCCCGATGCCCCCAAGCACGAGGGCATCAGCTTCCTCCTGTTCGACATGAAGACCCCCGGCATCGAGATCCGCCCCCTGGTGGACATGACCGGGGCGGCCAACTTCAACGAGGTCTTCTTCACAGATGTGCGGGTCCCGGCCCACCAGATCGTCGGCCGGCGGGGCGAGGGCTGGAAGGTGGCCAACGCCATCCTGCGGCATGAGCGGGGCTCCCTGGCCGACCCCAACGTCATGCAGAGCCGGCTCAACGCCCTGATCGACCTGATGAAGGCCGAGACCCTCGACGGAAGCCGGGTGATCGACAACCCCGTCTACCGGGACCGGCTGATGACGATCCAGGGCCGGGTCCAGGCCCTGCGCTGCAACGACCTGCGCCTGCTTTCGGCGGCGGTGAACCGCCAGAGCGCGCCCCTGGCGGGCATGGTGGTCAAGCTGCAGGGCACCGAGCTTCGCCACGAGCTGGAGGGCTTTGCTATCGATGTCCTGGGCGAGCTGGGCCTGCTCTACGGCGACACGCCCCGCCTGCGCGGCGGCGGCTCCTGGCAGAGGGACTACATGTACTTCCTCGGCCTGATCATCGGCGGGGGCACCTCGCAGATCCAGAAGAACATCATCGCCGAACGGGGGCTGGACATGCCCCGCGAGCCCAAGCCGGCCAAGGCCTGAGGAGACACGCATCATGGAATTCGGACTCTCTGAAGAACAGGTGATGTTGCAGGACTCCCTGGCCCGTTTTCTCGCCGGGACCGGCGGGCTGGAGCGCACCCGGGCCTTTGCGGCGGGCAAGGACCGCCGGGCCCTGGACGTGCTGCAGGGCCTGGCCGAGCTGGGCGTCACGGGCCTGATCATCCCTGAGGCCCACGGCGGGGTGGGGCTGTCCCTGCTCGACGCCGCCCTGGCCGCCGAGCAGCTGGGCCGCTTCGTTGCCCCTTCCCCCTTCGCCGCCACGGCCGTCATGGCCCCCCTGGCCCTGATGAGGGCCGGGGATGCGGGCCAGCAGGCGACCTGGTTGCCCAGGCTCGCCTCTGGCGCGACGGTGGCTGGGGTCGCCCTGTCCGAGATCACCGGTGCCCGGGACGGGGCCGGGGTCGAGGCGCGGGACGGGCGGCTATACGGCCGGGCCCAGTTCGTCGTCGATTACGAGGCTGACCTCTACATCGTGGCCGACCGCGCGCG
The DNA here is from genome assembly GCF_037138395.1 of Phenylobacterium sp. Classification (GTDB taxonomy): domain Bacteria; phylum Pseudomonadota; class Alphaproteobacteria; order Caulobacterales; family Caulobacteraceae; genus Phenylobacterium. Next base: position 2,552 of record NZ_JBAXIM010000162.1, on the reverse strand, counting down.
CGGCCTGCACCTGGTGGCCGCCGACGCCCCAGGCCTGACCCGCACGGACTTCCGAACCATCGACGCCACCCGGCCGACCGGAGAGCTGGTCCTCGATGGCGTCGCCGCCGAGCCCCTGAGGGGCGCAGACAGCCCCGCCGCGGTCCGCGCCATGATCGACGCCGGACGGGTCATGCTGGCCGCCGACACCCTGGGCGCGGCCCAGGAGATGCTCGACCAGGCGGTGGCCTACGCCAAGGGCCGGGTCCAGTTCGGCAGGCCCATCGCCAGCTTCCAGGCGGTCAAGCACATGTGCGCCGAAATGGCCGCCTCGCTGGAGCCCTGCCGCGCCCTGGTCTGGTACGCCGGCCACGCCCTCGACCACCTGCCGGAGGAGGCCTCTGTCATGGCCTGCCACGCCAAGGCGCACCTGTCAGAGGTGGGGACCTTCGTCGCCCGCACGGCCACGGAGGTGCACGGGGGCATGGGTTTCACCGACCTCGTCGGCCTGCACTACTGGTTCAAGCGCATCGGCTTCAACCGCCAGGTCCTGGGCGGCCCCCAGGCCGTCCGCACCGAGGCGGCGGCCCTGCAGGGACTGGTGGCCTGAGGCCAGGGCCGGATCAGTCCTGGAGGGTGGCGTCCAGCTCCCGTGACTTGCGCTCAGCCAGCAGGCGAAGGTTGGCCTCGTGCCCGTCCCGGGTGATCGAGTAGGTCGACATGACGCCGAGCATGATCATCCAGAGGGTGACGATGGTCGGGGCGTAGAGCATGCCCATCTTCAGGACCGTGGCTTCCGGAACGGAGGCCGGGTCCGCCCCCTTGGCCAGCCCGGCGGTGGCCAGGATCAGGCCGGCGATGATGATTCCGGCCCCGTTGACCACCTTGCCGATGAAGGCCGAGGCGGCGAAAAAGACGCCCTCTGACCGGCGGCCGGTGCGCACCTCCGCCTGCTCGACCAGGTCGGCCATCATGGCGCCTGACAGGACCTGGTAGCAGATTATCAGGCCCACATCGAAGACTGTGGTCCAGAAGACCAGCCAGAAATTGAAGTCAGATCCCACCGCCGGTAGGACGCCCGACAGGCGCAGGGCGATGGGCAGGGGCGAGCCCAGGAAGGCGATCAGGCCGATGATGATGGCACCCTTCTTCTTGCCGATGGTCTTGCTGATGATGGGTGCCAGGACGGCACCGATGACCGCCGACAGGAAGACCCCAGAGGTAATGAGGCTGGCCTGCTGGGAGGTGAACTTCCAGAAGTAGGTGTAGAGCAGGAAGGCCATGGAGGCCGACAGGCCCGAGGCGATGGAGCCGAAGACCGAGGCTGTGAAGAGGGCGATGAAGGACCGGTTCGACAGGGTCTCGAAGATCTCCCGGAAAATGCCGATGACGCCGATCTTCCGCTTGGGCGGTGGCGCCTTCAGGTGGGGGATCCGCGAATGCGTCCCGGCGCTGGTTGCCAGGATGGCGATAAAGATGAGTCCGGCGGCGATGGCGCCGTAGACGCCATAGGCCTTGGGGTTGAACTGGCCGTTAGGGATGGCCTTGGTGACGAAGAGGGGGAAGAGCACCCCAAACATGAAGACCGACATGGCGTTGCCGCCGGTCCAACCGAAATAGGACCGGAAGGCTTGCAGGCTGCTGCGGCCGTCATAGTCGCTGGTCAGCTCCGGGGCGAGGGAGTTGGCCGGGATCTCGTAGAGTGAGAAGCACACCCGGATCGCAATCAGGGTTCCCAGCAGATAGACGAAGAGATGGGCCTCGCTCCAGCCGACGGGGGGATTCCAGATCAGGAAGTAGGCGATCGCGACCGGCGCCGCGGCGGCGTACATGAAGGGATGCCGCCGGCCCCATCGGGAATGCAGGTTATCCGACCAGTAGCCAATGACAGGGTCGATGAAGGCATCGATGACCAGGGCCAGTGTCAGGGCGAGGCTGACAAGGCGTGAGTCTACCCCGATGACCTGGCTGTAGAAAAGCAGAAGGAAATAGGCCAGGCCATTGTCCTTGACCCCGTTGGCGACGGCACCGACGCCGTAGGCGAGGCGGGTGAACAAGGACGGCTGGTCAGGGCCTGCGCGCAAGACGGTCGCCTCGGCCGGGGCCGCTTCAGTGGACATGTTTCCTCCCCCATCCGCCGGCGTCGGGTCCGTTCCGCGAGGATCCGCGGCCGGTCCCTGCTGAGGCGGACGGCAGACTCAAACCCAGCCCTGCGCGCCCGTCAAGACAATGCCTTAAATGCTCCGGGGCCCCGACCGGTTGTTGAAATCAGATGGCGGCGGCCAGCCGGCTGGCCTGGTTGATGGCCCGCTTAGCGTCCAGCTCCGCCGCCACGTCCGAGCCCCCCACCAAGGTAGAGGCTACGCCCAGGGCGGCCAGCTCGTCGTGCAGGGCGCGAAGGGGGTCCTGGCCGGCGCAGACGATGATGGTGTCGGCCTCGATGACCCGCGGCTCATCGCCGATCAGGACGTGCAGGCCCGCATCGTCGATCTTCTCGTAGGTCACGCCGCCGATCATCTGGACGCCGCGCTTCTGCAGGGTCGCCTTGTGGGTCCAGCCCGTGGTCTTGCCCA
>NZ_JBAXIM010000161.1:0-5420 GCF_037138395.1 Phenylobacterium sp. | reverse complement strand
GGAGATTACTTTGGCCCGGCAGGGGGTGGAGGTGGAGGGGGCGTCATTTACGTCGAAAGGCAGCCCCTTGAGATCGGTCGATACTCAATCTTCATCGGCGCCGGCGGCCAAGGTGGCGCTGCGGCGCCCGCCGGACGGGGTACCTCCGGGGGTGTATCCCGTATCGGCGAGAGCATCATCGCCATTGGTGGAGGGGGTGGCGGTTCCTCGCAAGCTCCACCAAATGGCGTATCAGCCTCGGGTGGGGGTGGTTATGCAAACAGTTGGTCCCGATCAGAGGTTCAACTTGGCGGTCAAGGCGTTCAGGGAAACAAGGGCGGCGATGCGAAACTTGCTGCCAGCGGCGGTAGCTCCGGGGGCGGTGGCGGAGCACTCCAGCTTGGCCAGGATGGACAGGGAACTGTCAGTGGGTCTGGAGGTGTTGGGCGGTTGCTGACGCTTACCGGAGAACCCATCACCTTTGGGTCAGGCGGGGGAGGTGGAAATAATCCATCTACTGGAGGGACGGGCGCAGGTCGGGGAGGCGACGGCGCAGGTGACGGCGCCTTGAATGGGCCGGGGGGTAACGGTCGATCCGCTGCCGGTGGTGGTGGTGGTGGTGGTGGCTACGCGGCTTCAGGCGGAAATGGGGGCAGCGGCATTGTGGTGATCCGAACCGACTGGCCGACTGTCACCTCTAATGGTGCCGAAGTGCTAGCTATCTCTGGAATTACGCTCCTTATTTTCCGCTCAGATGGTTGGTTCGAGCTGCGTTAGTCCGAGTTTTTTCGGGTGTAGAGCTGACCGATAGGTGCGCCAAAGAAGACTGACATCTTGCGTTGGAAAATGTTGATGAACGCATCAATTGCCGGCTTTGGCATTTTCAAGACGTCCTGAAAACCTGGTTTGTCCATGGACCAGAGATAGTCGTCGAAGATCATAATCCCACCGACCTTCAGAAGTTGAAATGACATCACTGCGTCAGTCAGAACATCTGGTGCCTGATGGGATCCATCGATGTAGATCAGATCGAAGTAGCCATGCTTACCGCTCGCTATGAGCTCGGGGAGCCCGTAGTTCGAGTATTTTTTTACCTTATGCACGTTTGCCAGGTGAGACGATTTGCCCTTCGCAACCGTGATGTTGTGGTCAAATCGCTTTTCGACCTCAGACATCTGAGTCTCTATCTGGCCACCCTTCTGGTGCTCGATGCCGCCTTCCCAGGTGTCAACGCAATAGACCTCAATCCCTGATTGGGCGTGCTCCGTGCACATCTCGATGATCCAGCATGTCGAGCGACCTTCAAACGAGCCAATCTCAAGAATCTTAGTCGGCTTGTCGCGGCTAATGATCTGTCGCCAAACCGGGACATTTTGGCTGAACCAGTCCCGAGTAAACTCATACTGAGGCTCATTGCTGGGCGCCTGATCGGTCATTTCCGTGCCTCGGTAGCCGCTCGCCCCAATCAGCCGGGGCCTCTGGATCTTCGAATAGCTTGAGCCGCCCATGCGGCGCAAATCCGCGGGAGCCTTTGCCATGCGTTTTACACTCGACCCGCCGCCGGGGCTGGCGGCGGATGACACTTCGTTTGCGGCGGCGGGCCGGTGGGCGGACGCCTCGAATGTGCGGTTCTGGCGGGGGCGGCCGCAGGTGATCGGGGGCCGGGAGCGGCTGCACCCGGGCCGGCTGGCCGGGCCCTGCCGGGGGCTGCTGGGCTGGACCGACCTGTCGGGGGGACTGGTCCTGGCCTTTGGCGGGCCTTCGCGGCTGGAGATCTGGCGCGGGGGCGAGCTGGCGGACGCCACGCCCGTGGGGCTGGCGCCCGGCGCGGCGGATGGCTCGGGCGGACGGGGCTATGGCACCGGCGCCTGGGGTGTCGGGGGCTGGTCGGAGCCCTCGGACGGGGCCCTGGCGCCGCGGACCTGGTCGCTGGCAGCCTGGGGCGAGACCCTGCTGGCGGCGCCCCGGGACGGGACCCTTTACCAGTGGTCGCCGGCCAGTGGCGGGGCGGCCCGGCCGGTGGCTGGGGCACCAGCGCGGATGACCGCCATGGTGGTCTCGGCCACGGACCAGGTCTTTGCCCTGGGGTGCTCGGAGGAGGTCTCGGGCCGGTTCAATCCCCTGTGTATCCGGCACGGCGGGGTGAGGCGGCTGGATCAGTGGACCACGGCGGCGGACACAACGGCGCGGGAGTATGTCCTGCCCGGGGGCGGGCGGATCGTGGGTGGGCGGACCCTGGGGTCGCACCTCTTGGTCTGGACGAGCCACGCCCTGTTCCTGGGGGTGTTCACCGGCAGTCCCGGCCAGCCCTGGCGGTTCGACCGGGTGGGGCAGGCCTGTGGCCTGATCGGGCCCAATGCGGCGACGGTGAGCGGGCTGGAGGCCTTCTGGCTAGGGCCGGACCTGCAGGTCTGGCGCTATGCCCTGGGCGGGGCGCCGGAGCCCCTGTCCTGCCCCCTGAGGGCGGACCTGGCCGCGAACCTGGCGGCGGGGCAGGGGGACAAGGTGTTCGCCTCGACCCTGTCGGCCTTCTCCGAGGTGAGGTTCGACTATCCCGACCGGCGGGACGGGGCCGAGAACAGCCGGTGCCTGGTGCTGTCCCTGGCGGACGGGGCCTGGAGCCGGGGGGCGACCCCGCGCACCGCCATGATCGACGCCGGGCCTGCTGAGCATCCCGTGGCGACGGGGCCGGACGGCTCGATGTTCTGGTGCGAGCGGGGGTCGAGCGCGGACGGGGCGCCCTTCGCCTGGTTCCTGGAGAGCGCCGACCAGGTGCTGGACGAGGACCGAACGGCCCTGGTGCGCGGGGTCTGGCCGGACCTGGCCGGGCAGCAGGGGCCGGTGGTGCTGGAGATCTCGGCCCGGCGCACGCCGCAAGGGCAGGCCCGCCGGGCGCCGGCGGTGGCCCTGGCGCCGGGACAGGCGCGGGCGGACCTGAGGTTGTCGGGACGACTGTTCCGGGTGCGGCTGAGCGGCAATGCCTCGCCCACGGCGGGACGGGTCGGGCGGATGGTGTTTGACCTGGCGCCGGCGGGTGGACGGTGAGGCCCGAGGCGGAGGACCGCGAGGCCCTGAGCCTGGCGCTGACGGCCCTGGCGGCGGACGCCGGGCCGGCGGACCTGGCCGGGGCGCTACGGACGGGCCGGGCGCGGCTCTGGATTGGTGAGGGGGCGGTGCTGGCCACGGAGCTGGCGCCGGAACCGGACGGGCCCTGCCTGCACGTCTGGCTGGCGGCCGGGCGGCTGTCGGCGGTGCTGGACCTGAGGCCGGGCCTGGAGGCCTGGGCCCGGGGGGCGGGCTGCGCGCGGATCACCCTGGACGGACGCAAGGGCTGGGCCCGGGTGCTGGCGCCCTTTGGATATCGACGGGCGGGACATGAAATCGAACGGAGACTGTGATGGGAAAGAAGAAGACCAAGACCACCGCGACCGAGACCAGCCGGACGGTGACGACGCCGACCCGGCCGGACTGGGTGGACGCCCAGGCGCGGGGACTGAACGCGGCCCTGACGGACCTGGGGCGGGGCGATCCGGCGGCCTCGGTCGCACCGCTCTCGGACCTGGAGCGCCGGGCCTCGGACGGGGCCTCAGGCTTTGGCCTTGGCGAGGGCTGGAATACCGGGACGACGGACTGGGCGAGCTGGGGCCGGCCGAGCGCCGGGCCCGGACCCGTGCCCGGACCGGTGCCCTGGGCTGGGCCTGGTCTGGCATCTGGACCTGCGGTCCCCGTCTCCAGGCGACCCTACGCCTTGGGGGCCGACCTGCTGGGCCCCGGTCCGGCAGACCGCGCACCGCCGGCGTTCCCGACTTCGGGGCCCGTCCTGGAGGGGACGGGCGAGGCGCCCCAGGCGGCGAGCGTGCTGGACCGGCTGTCGTCCTACATGACGCCCTTCCGCGACCAGGTGTTGGCGGCAGCCATGGACGATTACGACGCCGAAGCCGGGCGAAGACGGGCGACCCAAGACCTGGAGCTGGCCGGACAGGGCGCGTTTGGCGGCTCGGGGGCGGCCCTGACCCGGTCGCTGACCGAGGGGGAGCTGGCCCGGGGCCGCAACAGCCGGCTTGCGGGCTTGCTGGACCAGATGTTCACCCAGGGTGCCGGATTGGCGTCGGGAGATGCGGACCGTCGCCAGCAGGCCTCGACGGCCGCGGCCCAGCTGGCCCAGGCCCGGGACCTCCAGCGGGCGCAGCTGGTTCAGGCGCGGGATCTCGAGCAGGCCCGGCTGGGCCAGGAGTGGGGCCTGGAGACCTCGAGGCTGGGTCAGGCCCGGGACTTCGAGCGCGCACGACTGGCGCAGGAGGGCGGGCTGGAGACGGCCCGGCTGGACCAGTCCCGGGACCTGGAGACGGCGCGCCTGTCGCAGGCCCGGGACCTGGAGATGGCTCAGCTGTCCCAGTCCCGGGACCTGGAGACAGCCCGGCTGTCGCAGGCCGGCGAGGCGAGCCGGATGCAGGACGCCCTGGCCCGGGCCCAGCTGGGCCAGGAGGGTGAACTGACCCGCTCTCGCCTGGGCCTGGACGCGGCGGCCTCGCGCCGGGCCGACGCCGAGACCCAGGCGCGGATCGGGGCGCAGGTGCGGGCGGCGGAGCAGGCCCGGCTGTCGGCGCCCGAGCAGGCCCTGGCCCGGCGGATCGAGATGTTCTCCGGCCTGCCCCTGGGCCTGTTCCAGGGCAGTGCCACCGACAGCCAGGGCCAGAGGTCGGGGACGGAGACGACGAGCGGGGCGACCCTGGGGGAGATCGCCCAGCTGGTGAACAGCCTGACCGGCTCGCCCCTGTCGCGGCTGTTCCAGCCGAAGGGCGGGGCGTGATGGCGGAGACCGGAACCCTGGACGAGGCCCAGCTCTTCGCCCTGAGGCAGATCAGCGAAAACCTGGCGGCCCAGACCCGGCGGCTGGAGGGGCTGGGCGCCAAGGTGGACGACGTGCGCGAGCGGCTGGCCCGGCTGGAGGCGCAGGAGGCGGGGGTGCTGGTGGAGGCCGTGCGGCGGGAGCTGAAGTCGGCCCTGGCGCGGATCGACGCCCTGGAGGCCCAGCGCGACCGGGTGGCCGGTGCGGCGGCCTTCTGGACCTGGCTGGGGCGGCACGCGCCCTGGATGGCGGCGGCCCTGGCCGCCTTCGGCGCGGGCCTGGTCTCGCGGGAGGGCGGGCGATGACCGGGACGGGACGGCCGCCGGTGGAGATCACATGGCTCTGGAGGCGGATCTTCACCTATCTGGCCAGCCTGGCGAACGCCGGCCTGCTGGCGGCGGTGATCCTGAAGGTGCGCGACCCGCAGGGGCTGGCCGCCCTGGGCCTGGGGCTGGTGGCGGCCAATGTGGTGCTGGCCACCCTCTACCTGGCCGGGGCGACGGTGACGGACTGGGCGCGGATCGCCGGGGCGGCCCGGGGGCTGCCCAAATCTGGGGAGGGCCGCCCTCCCCGGGGAGGGCGGATCGTGAAG
>NZ_JBAXIM010000160.1:0-5451 GCF_037138395.1 Phenylobacterium sp. | reverse complement strand
AGGGCCAGGGCGAAACCCAGGAGGGCGATCAGGAGTTCGGAGTTCATGAAGTGTTCCTAGTCCGGAATCGCCAGCGTGTCACCGGGTGCGGTCAGGCCGGACGGCGGGCGCGCAGGGCCTGGGCCAGGGTGCCGTCGTCCAGCCAGTCGAGTTCGCCGCCCACGGGAACGCCCCGGGCCAGCAGGGTGACCTCGGCGCCCGACCCCGATAGCCGCTCGGCCAGGTAGTGGGCGGAGGTCTGGCCGTCCACGGTGGCGGGCAGGGCCAGTATGACCTCGCGCACCCCGCCGGCGGCCACCCGGGCGACCAGGGCGGCGATCCTGAGGTCGTCGGGACCGATCCCGTCGAGGGCCGAGAGCAGGCCGCCGAGGACGTGGTAGCGCCCGCGGAAGGTCCCACCCCGCTCGAGGGCCCAGAGGGAGCCGGCCTCTTCCACCACGCAGACCAGGCCCGCGTCCCGGGTCCCGTCCGAGCAGACCGTGCAGGGATCCCGGGTGTCGAGGGCGCCGCAGGTGGTGCAGGCCCGGACCTTGGCCGCGGCGTCGGCCAGGGCCTCGGCCAGGGGGGTCATCAGCTGCTCCCGGCGCTTGAGCAGGGTGAGGGCGGCCCGGCGCGCCGAACGGGGCCCCAACCCCGGCAGGCGGGACAGGAGGCTGATCAGCCTTTCGATCTCGGGTCCCGCAGATGCGGCCAAGGCCCCTGCCTCCCATGGTTCGGAAACGACTTGCAGGGTGCACCCTGGGGGGTGATTCTGTCCAAGCCCGCCCGCTTGGGAAGGATGACAGCATGGCGCGACCGTCCCGACCGGTTCCACGATCCTCTGCCAGGGACCTCGCGGTCCGGGCCCTCCTGGGCCTTGCCGGGGGTGTCGCTGTCTGGGCGGTGATCCGCTGGACGCCGACGAATGAGGGCCTGAAGGTCGTGCGCGGGATCCTGGCCCTGGCCTCGCTCACGCTGCCTGTCGTGCTGCTCGGCGCCTACGGGGCCCTGCGCCCCCGCACCCTGGCCCTGTGGACACTGGCGGCTGCGGGGGTGTCGGTCCTTGGGGGAATCGGTCGCATGGGTGCGCCGCTGAACGCCAATGTGCCGCCGGTCCCTGCCGCAGGCGCCCTGGTCCTCGCCTGCCTGGCACTGATCGTCGGGCATGTCCTCGTCCTGGCCCGGGAAGGCGCCGGACGGGGGAACCCCTGGCCCCGCCACTTCGCCATCGCCTGGACCGACGGTGTCCGCGCCGCCCTGTCCGTGGCCCTGGTCGGCGCCCTGTTCGGGCTGGTCGTCCTGGCCTCCAACCTGTTCGAACTGATCGGCGTCCAGGCCGTGGGCGAGTTCCTCACCCAGCCCGGCGTCCTCTGGCCGCTGATGGGCCTGGCCTTCGGACTCGGGGTCCATTTCACCGCCGGGCGGCCGGACCTGGCGGCGGGGGCCAGGACCCTCGGCCTGGGGCTTCTGGCCTGGCTCCTGCCCGTGATGGTCTTCCTGGCGGCCGCCTTCCTGGCGACCCTGCCCTTCACCGGCCTCAAGCCCCTCTGGGACACCGGTTCGGCTGCAGCCTTGCTCATCACCGCCTGCATCGGGCTGATCATACTGGTCAACGCCGCCATCCAGGACGAGACGAATTCCGCGAAGATCCCTCGGATCCTCAGGTACGCCGCCCGGCTCAGCGGTCTCCTCATGGCGCCCCTGGTGGTGATCGCGGCGGTGGGGATCTTCCTGCGCATCGGCCAGTACGGGCTCTCACCTGACCGCGTCCGCGCCCTGGCCTGCCTCCTGGTCCTGGCGGTCTTTGCCGGCGGACATCTCCTGGCGGCCCTGTCCCGTCGGTCCTGGATCGACGCCTTCGGCAAGGCGAACCTGACCGGCGTGCTGGCGGCCCTTGTTGCCATCCTGTTCATCCTCAGCCCTGTCGGGGATCCCGACCGCCTTTCAGTGATGGGCCAGATGCGGAGGCTGGCCTCCGGCCAGGTCGCGCTGGACCGGTTCGACTTCGACCTCCTGCGGTTCGATACCGGCGCGCTTGGTCGGAAGGCCCTGAAGGAATTGGCCGTCCAAACGGGGAGTTCGCCCCGCGACGCGGAGATCCGGCGTGCGGCCAGCGAGGCCCTGGCGAGCAAGACGCGTCGCCCCGTGCGATCGGCTCCGCCCGTGGTCATCCCCGTGGGCACCGCACCGATCCCGGCCGATTTCCTCGCCAGTACGGCCACGATCGACTGCGACAAGGAGAAGCCCTGCGGTGCGATGAGCCTGGATATCACCGATGACGGCAAGGCCGAGGTCCTGTTGCAGAGCCGATCGGGGCTTGAGGCCTGGACGCCGGAAGCGACGGGCTGGCGCAAGCTGGGCGAACTCGACGCGCCTTGCCCAGTGGACCTGAAGCCCTTCCTTGCCGGCGACGTCCGCGTCGCGCCACCTGGGGACAAGGTCCAGGACGTGATGGTGGGCGGGGTGCGGCTGGCCCTCGATCCCCAGCTCGCCCCCTGTCCGCCGGGTGGCGCGGGGGGCTAGTCCTCGCCGGCCTCGTCCAGGTCGTCCACAAGGGCTGGCTCTGGCGGGGGCAGGTGGCGGATCTGGACGACCTCCGCGCCGGGAAAGGCCTGGAGCACGGACAGGACGAAGGGGTCTTGTCCGATCTCGGCCCGGGTCTCGCGGCCCTCCCGGGTCTGGCGCTCCCAGAGGCTTTCGGCACCCCCGCCGCCCTGGGCGGCCACCAGCCAGGGCTGGCCGGTCCAGGCCTTCAGTCGGCCCACCAGGCGCTGGGCCAGGTTGGTGGGCGCGCCGGGCGCGGGCTCGAACTCCAGGACCCCGGGCCGGAAGCTGACCGGGCGGACGAAGCGCTCGACGTCGAGCTTGAGGGCAATGTCCCGCTCGGCGTCGATCAGGGCGATCAGGTCCTCGAAGGTCTGCAGGACCGGCATCTGCCGGGCCTCGGCCTGGTGGGCACCCTGGGGCGCGGCCCGGGGCGTGGATTGGGGAGCCAGGGCTCTCGCCGCCCCGCCCTGGGCCGCTCCGCCGCCCGTGGATCCTCCGCCTGGCGATCCGCCACCCATCGATCCGCCACCGCCGGCCGGCGCCTCGCCGCTCCTCAGCAGTTTCAGGGCCTCCTCAGGCCCGGGCAGGTCGGCGGCGTGGGCCAGCCGGATCAGGGCCATGTCTGTCGCCGCCGCGGGGTCCGGCGCGCGCCCGACCTCATCGTGAGCCTTGAGCAGCATCTGCCAGAGGCGGGCGAGGATGGGTGCGGAGACGGCGGCACCAGCGGCGGCGAGGCGGGCCGCCTGATCCTTCGGAAGGGTCAGGGCCTGGGGCCCAACGGCCCGGGCCACCGAGGCCCCATGCGCGTGCTCCAGCAGGTCGAGCACGACCTGGCCCGGATCGGCACCAAGGGCATAGAGCTGGCGGAAGGCGCTGACGGCACCACCGGGATCGCCCTTCAGGACATATTCGAAGAGGTCCAGGGTCCCGGCCCGGTCGGCCAGGCCCAGCATGTCGCGGATCAGGGCGGCGGGCACGGTCTGCCCGGGGTCGGCCTGGACGATGGCTTGGTCCAGCAGGGACTGGGCGTCCCGCACCGAGCCCTCTGCAGCCCGGGCGATCAGGGTCAGGCCCTCGGCCTCGACCCGCACCCCCTCGGCCTCGAGGATCATCTGCAGGTTGCGGATGATGTCGTCGGGCTCCACCCGGCGCAGGTCGAACCTTTGGCACCGCGAGAGGATGGTCACCGGCACCTTGCGGATCTCGGTGGTGGCGAAGATGAACTTGGCGTGCGGCGGCGGCTCCTCGAGGGTCTTCAGGAGCGCATTGAAGGCTCCCGTCGAGAGCATGTGCACTTCGTCGATGATGTAGACCTTGTAGCGCGCCTCCACCGGGGCGTAGCGCACCCCGTCCAGCAGGTCGCGCATGTCGGCGACGCCGGTCCGGCTGGCGGCGTCCAGCTCCAGAACATCCATGTGCCGGCCCTCGATGATGGCGCGGCAGTGCCGGCCCTCGACGGACAGGTCCAGGCTGGGGGCGTCGACGGCGTCGGTCTGGAAGTTCAGGGCCCGGGCCAGGAGCCGGGCCGTGGTGGTCTTGCCCACCCCCCGCACGCCGGTGAGCATGAAGGCGTGGGCGATGCGTCCGGCTGCGAAGGCGTTGCGCAGGGTCCGGACCATGGCCTCCTGGCCATAGAGGTCCTCGAAGGTCCGCGGGCGGTACTTGCGGGCGATGACGGTGTAGGCCGCAGAGCGATCGGTCGCGGGCGCATGGGCGGGCACCGGCACCGGCGTTACAGTCGGCACGGGGTCGCCAAACATGTCCGCGGTGTCGGGATCACGCTCCGGCGCATCAGGTTCGGGCGTGAGATCTTCGTCGGCCATGGTCGCCATGCGGGCTGGGTGGAGACCGGACAACGACCCGGAACGTGATTCGTTACGGCTGCTTCCTTCCGGACCTGACCGAGTTGGCGAGGCGTCCGCCCGTCGCCGATCTCCATCCCCTATATCGCGATCCCGGGGCCTCGACGCAAGCGTGTGCAGAATTCCGCCTGTGGGCTAATGTGCGACTCATGTCCCTGAACGCCTTCCAGAACACCTTCGCCGGCAATCCCCTCGACCGCGTCAGCGAGCACCGCAAGGATGCTGGCTGGCTCGCTGAGCGCCTCGCTTCTGATCAGTCCCTGGGCCTCGTGCTCTGGAACGGGAAGGCCCTTGTTGAGCGGTCCTCCTCGGGCGGGACCCAGATCGCCTACCTGCCCTCGCGCCTCATTGAGGACCTGTCCGGCGGGCCCGAACGGCTCCTGTTCATGGGCCTTTGGGAGGAGACCGCGGTGTTCGCCGTCGACCTCGAAGGCCCGGCCGATCCCACCGACGGCCCGCTGCAGGGCATGGGCCGGTTCGAGGACGCCCGGGCCCTGGCCTCGAGCCTTACGCCGGGTGAGATCGCCATCGTCGGCACGGCCAAGGGCGTCTTCGAATGGCGTCGCAAACATCGCGCCTGTTCCGGCTGCGGTGAACCGACCCGGGCTAGCGAGGGTGGCTGGAAACGGGAGTGTTCGGCCTGCCGCGCTGAGCATTTCCCCAGGACGGACCCGGTGGTCATCATGCTGGCCGTGCACGGTGACCGCTGCATGCTGGGACGCCAGGCGGTCTGGCCCGCCGGCATGTTCTCGGCCCTCGCAGGGTTCCTTGAGCCCGGAGAGTCCATCGAGGAGGCCTGCGCCCGGGAGCTCTTCGAGGAGGCGGGCCTTCGGGCGACCTCGGTCCGCTACCATTCCTCCCAGCCCTGGCCCTTCCCCAATTCGCTGATGATCGGCCTGATCGCCGAGGTGGACAGCGACGACGCCCAGCCGGATCAGACCGAGCTGTCCGAGGTGCGCTGGTACACGCGCCAGGAGGCCCGGGCCCTGCTGGCCGGCGAGATCCGCGGTAGCTTCGCCCCACCCGCCATGGCCATCGCCCACCAGCTTCTCCGCGCCTGGGC
>NZ_JBAXIM010000159.1:0-5527 GCF_037138395.1 Phenylobacterium sp. | reverse complement strand
GCGAAGCCGACTGAGGGGGTCAACGGCACCTCAGCTGCCCCCTCCGTCCCGGGGCGTTGCCCCGTGCCACCTCCCCCTTGGGGGCGGAATTGGAGCCCTCTAATTGCTCCCCATCAGGGGGAGCTCCGGGCGAAGCCCGGTGAGGGGGTCAACGGCATCGCCGCAGTTCCCTCTCCATCGGCACCCGTCCGCTCAGGCCTAGACCTAGGCCGGAACCGCCGCCATCTCGGCGATCACCTTCAGGGCCGCCTCGGCCGGGTCGTTCGCCGCCGAGATCGGCCGGCCGCATACCAGGTGCGAGGCGCCGGCCCGCAGGGCCTCGGCCGGGGTCGCGGCGCGGACCTGGTCGTTCTTGGCCGCCCATTCGGGTCGCACGCCCGGCGTCACCACCAGGAAGTCCTTGCCGCCGATGCTGCGCGCCAGTTCCGCCTCCTGGGGACTGGCCACCACGCCGGCGCAGCCGGCAGCCATGGCCTGGTGGATCCGGCGCTGGACGAGGCTGCGGGCACCGGAGCTATAGCCGATCGCCCTGAGGTCCTCGTCCGACAGGCTGGTCAGGACCGTGACGGCCAGGACCTTCAGGCCCGAGTTTCCCACCCCGCGGACCGCCGCCGCCATCACCTGGGGCTCGGCGTGCACGGTCAGCAGGTCGCAGCCAGAGTCGGCGAGGGCCGCCGCTGCGCGTTCGACCGTGGCGCCGATGTCGTGCAGCTTCCAGTCGATGAAAACCTGCTTGCCCTGGGCCTTCAGCTCCCGGGCCAGCTCCATGCCCCCCCGGGCGAACAGCTCCAGCCCGACCTTGTAGAAGCTCACCCGGTCGCCCAGGGTCGCCACCAGGGCGCGCGCCTCCGCCAGCCCCGGCTGGTCCAGGGGAACGATCAGTCTGGGGTCTGCTTCGGGCGTCGTCATCCTGCGGTCTCCGGGGTCGGCGGGGTCGGCGAATTGGAGTATGAGCCTCCCATGATCCCCGACAATTTCGCCGTCAACTTCTTCATCGCCCTGTTCGCCCTGATCGATCCGGTGGGCAATGTGCCCCTGTTCGCCGCGGCGACCCGAGGGGTCAAGAACAGCACGGCGCGGCTGATCGCGGTCTTTGTGGCCCTGTTTGTCATGGGCTTCTTGGTCTTCTTCTACTTTACGGGCCTTAGCCTGCTGGCCTTCTTCGGTATCTCTCTGCCCGCCTTCCGGATCGCCGGAGGCATCCTGCTCCTGCTCCTCGGCCTCGACATGACGCGGAACGACTTCACCGCCACAATGGCACCCAAGGGCGAGGAGGCCCTGGAGGGTGGCCAGACCGCCCAGGCCCGCAAGCGGTTCGAGGCCATGATCGTGCCCTTCGCCATGCCCCTGCTGATCGGGCCTGGCGCCATCTCCACGGTGATCATCTACGCCAGTGAGGCCCGGGATTACGGCATGGTCGGCGTGTTTACCGGGGTCGGCGTGATCGCCCTGGTCGCCCTTTCGACCATGCTGTCCTTCTGGGCGACCCCGATCATCTCGCGCCTGCTGGGACGGATCGGCCTGGCCATCGTGGTCCGGGTCCTGGGGCTGATCCTGTGCGCCATGGCGGTCCAGTTCATCCTCTCGGGAATCGCAGACTCCACCCACGGCCTCATCCTCGACGCGGCCTCCAAGCCCTACCAGTCCTGAGGCCGTCAGGTCTTCCGGAACCGGCCACCCTGGGACTCCATCAGGGCCAGGGCCCAGTCTTCCGGCATGAGCCTGGCGAGGGCGGCGATGGTCTTGTTCGGTGCGCCGGGCACACAGACCGGACGGTTGGCCTCCAGGGCCTCAAGACCGGCCTCCGCCACTTCGTCGGCGCCCATCCACAGCCAGTCCGGCGTCGACTTCCGGGTCGTCTCGCGGGTGCCGTTCACGTCGTGGAATTCCGACCAGGTGAACCCCGGGCACAGGGCGCTGACCTGGACCCCTGAGCCGGTAGTCTCCAGGTGAAGGCTCTGCGAGAAGCGGATCAGGTAGGCCTTGGTCGCTGCATAGAGGGTGTGCCCGCGGGCGCCCGGCAGGAGGCCCGCCAGGGAGGCGACGTTCAGGATCCGCCCGAAGCGCCGCTCGGTCATGCCGGGCAGCAGCCGATGGGTGAGTTCGGTGGGGGCGTGCAGCATCACCTGCAGGAAGTCGGCCTGTTCCTGCCAGCCGGTCTCCACGAAGACGCCGGGCAGGCCGTAGCCGGCATTGTTCACCAGGACGTCAATGTCGCGCCCGGCCACCTCAACGGCGGCCAGCAGGCGCGCCGGGGCGGCCGGGTCCGCCAGGTCCTCGGGGATGACCAGGGATGCGGCACCGAACCTCAGGCGCAGTTCATCGGCCAGGGCGTCCAGGCGTTCCTGCCGCCGCGCCGTGAGGGCGAGGTCATAGCCACGGGCGGCCAGGCTTCGGGCGAGGGCGGCGCCGATCCCGGCGGAGGCGCCGGTCACCAGGGCGAGTCGTCGGTGCATGCCGTCTCCTGTCAGCTTGCCCTCAGGGTGGCGAAGCCCAGCCGTAGGTTCAAGCCCCAAGCTCGGGGGAAACGCCCCCTCGCCCCGCGGGCTGGGGGCGCGCCCCTGCGGCCGCCTCCGCCCGGACCCGGAGGCGGACCTTGGCCGTGACCGGCCGAGGCTGCAGGGCGAGGGTCTGCTTGACCGCCTCCATGAGGATCAGGCCCGAGGCCGGTCGCCAGAGCCGCGAGCCGACCAGCTCGAAACCCTCCGCCCACCCGGCCAACCCGGGGATGGGGGGGACATAGAGGGCTCGGGTCCAGCCGGTGGGCGCCAGCCCCGCATCCTCGAGTCGCCGGGCCAGCTGCCGGCGGCTATAGGGCCTGCCATGCCCAAAGGGTGTCGACTCGAACGGCGCCCAGGGCCCGTTCCGGGCGGCGGCCACGGCGATCAGGCGCCCGGCGGGGGCAAGCACCCGCACAGCCTCGCGCAGGAGGGCCTCCGGGTCCAGGCTCTCCTCCAGGGCGTGCACCATAAGGATCCGGTCGAAGCGGGCGTTGGGGAAGGGTAGGGCGTCCTCCGCCGTCAGGACCGCACGGTTTCTACGCCCGGGGGGCCAGGCGTCCGCGCCCTGCCCAGTGGGCATGGCCGCCACCGCCCGCCCGGCGTCCTTGGACAGGGCCTCTAGGTAGGGCGCTGCGTACCCCGCGCCCAGCATCTCCAGGTCCCGGGTCTCGCCCCAGGTCTCACGGATCTTGCGTGTCGCCATATCCCGGGCCGCCTGGCCCAGGGGCGAGGCGTAGAAGGCCGCCAGATCAGAGATGTCTTGCCGCATGCCTCAGATTTAGGCCTAGTCGCGCCCAACCGCGAGCCCCGGAAAGTCCGGAAGGCGCGCCGGAGGAAGGACGCCATGACCCTGACCGTTCACCAGTTCCCCTGCCTGTCCGACAATTACGGCTATCTGATCCGCGACGAGGCTTCGGGCCGGACCGCCTGCATCGACACGCCGGACGCTACCGCCGTCCTGGCCGAGCTGGGTCGGCTGGGCTGGAAGCTGGACCTTATCCTGAATACCCACTGGCACGCCGACCACGCCGGCGGGAACGCCGAGGTCAAGGCCGCCACCGGCTGCGAGCTTCTGGGTCCTGCCGAGGTTTCAGGGCGGTTCCCTGTCGACCGTGTCCTGTCTCCCGGCGAGACGGTGAGCCTGGGCGGGACGGTGTTCGAGGTCCTGGAGTCTGGCGGCCACACCCTGGGCCACATCGCCTTTCACGCACCGGAGGCGGGCGTCGCCTTCGTGGGCGACACCCTCTTCGCCTTGGGCTGCGGACGGATGTTCGAGGGCTCGCCCGCACAAATGTGGTCCAGCCTGCAGCGCCTGGCGGCCCTGCCCGACGCGACCCGCGTCTACTGCGCGCATGAGTACACGGCCTCGAACGCCCGGTTCGCCCTGTCGGTGGATCCGGATCCGGCTGTGCGCGCCCGGGCCGACGCCGTCTTCGCCGCCCGCGAGCGGGGTGAGCCCACCGTGCCCAGCACCATAGGCGAGGAGAAGGCCACCAATCCCTTCCTGCGCGCGCCGCACCTGCGGCCAGGGCTGCCCCCGCATGACGCCTTTGCGGCCCTGCGCGCCGAGAAGGACAGCTTCCGGGGCTAGCGGATCCCCGCCGCCGCCAGGATGCGGTCGGAGGAGGGGCGGCCTGACAGGCCCTGCCCGGGCGCCACGGTGATCTCGATCACGCCCCGCCGGAGCTCGGCCCGGGCCTGGCGGCCCTCGACCAGCCGCACTCGCTTCACCGTCATCAGGATTTCCCGGCCGTCCTGCAGCCGGGTCAGGCGGAGGATGGCCTCTGCGGCGACCATGGCCGCGTCCGCTGTCAGGGCCGAGGAGGCCGGCGAGGCGTCGGCCTCGAAGGGGATAAGCCGCTGGGCGGCCCGGGTCGCCCGGGTGCTGGCCTGGGCCAGGCGCTCCAGCAGCTGCTGTGGCCCCAGGGGTGTCATGCGCAGGGTCTGGCCGGCGCCGGAAAGGGCGACCAGCAGGCCTTCGGGCCGGTCAAATGTGAAGACGGTCAACCCGCCGGTCCGGTTTGCCCTCAGGATCGGCTCGCCCAGGTCGTTTAGATAGAGGATGTCCCCTCGCGGCGCGGGCTGGGCCCTGAGCACCCAGACCTCGGGGCTGCGATCGAACTTCATCAGGGGTACGGGCTGGCTGCGGTCGAAGGTGAAGCGTACCCCCGTCTCGCTGATATAGCGGGCCACCACCGGCGCGCCTGGCGGTCCGGCCTGGACGCCGCCAGGGCTGAACAGGACGCTGCGCCCGACGGTCACGGACTGGGCGCTGGCCGACGCCGCGCAGGCCGCCGACAGGGCCACCAGCAACAGGAGTCTCAGCCGCGTCCGCCTGTCTGGAAATTGGGATTTGTCCATCAGCACCGGTTAGTGCACGGCGACTGGGGCGGATTTTGGACGCTGCGACGCCCCCGCCCCCTGAATACGCCACTCATACCGGTCCTGTCCTCAGCCGGCCATGTACTGGCCGCCGTTGAGCGACAGGGTCGAGCCGGTGACGAAGCCAGCGTGCTCGCCCGTCAGGAAGGCCACCATGTCGGCGATCTCCTCGCCCCGGCCAAGCCGTCCCACGGGGATCTGGGCGATGATCGAGGCCAGCACGGCCTCGGGCACGGCCTGCACCATCTCGGTGTCGATATAGCCCGGGCAGATGCAGTTCACCGTCACGCCCTTGCGCGCATTCTCAAGCGCCAGGGCCTTGGTGAAGCCGATCATCCCGGCCTTGGCCGCGGCGTAGTTGGTTTGGCCCGCCTGGCCCTTCTGGCCATTGATCGACGAGATGTTGACGATCCGGCCCCACTCGCGTTCCCGCATCCCCCCGATGACCTGGCGGGTCATGTTGAAGACCGAGTCCATGTTCACCCGGATCACGTCCGACCACTGTGTTGGCGACATCTTGTGGAAGGCCCCGTCGCGGGTGATGCCGGCGTTGTTCACCAGGACGTCCACGGGCCCCAGCTCGGCCTCCACCGCGCGCACCGCGCGGTCGCAGTCCTCGAAGGCGCCCACATTGCCCTTTACCA
>NZ_JBAXIM010000158.1:0-5567 GCF_037138395.1 Phenylobacterium sp. | reverse complement strand
CAGGCTGGGCCGGAGCGGCCGGCGCGGCCTGGTCCAGGCGTTCCCGGTCAAAGGCGAACTGGGTGATCTTGGCGTTCAGGCCTGTGATGACCGACGGGGTGATGTCCATGGCCGGATTGGCAAGGATGACCGCATCCCGCTGGATAAGCAGGCTGCACTTGGACTGCTGGTAGGACCCGCGGATAACCGGCTCAAGCTCCTGCCCGATACGCCCCAGGGCCTTCTGCTGGGTCGCCTGAAGCTCACGCTCCCGGATCTGCGCCTTGCGCTGGAGGGCGTTGGCGCGGACCTGAAGGGAAGCGTTCTTCTGGTCGAAGCTTCCCTGATCCAGGGAGGCCTTCTGGGCGTCCAGGGCCTTGGCCTCGTTCTGCAGGGCAGTCTGTTCGGCGGACAGCTCCGTCTGGACCTGCTGGGAAATCTGCTGGAGGCGGGTCTGGACGTACTTACCCACGGTCGAGGAGCCGATGGCACCGTCGAGGGACAGGATGCAGACCCCGGTGAGCGGCGGGCCGTGGTTGACCGGGGCCGCCGCTGGCGGCGTCTGGGCCTGGGCGGGAGCGGCGAGCAGGACCGCAGCGGAGGCGGCCATGAGAAGGGCGGTTTTGTTCATGTGCATGATCTCAGAATTTCGTGGTTTGCGAGAAACGGAAGGTCTCAACCCGGTCGTAATCCTCACGCTGGAGAATCTGGCTGAAGTCGAATCGGATTGGTCCCATGGGGGAGCGCCAGAAAATCGACAAACCTGCGGAGGCGCGCAGGGACAGGTCGTCGTAGATACCTGGAATGGTATTGCCGTTACTATCGAGCTTCACCGAGTCATCGAGTTTGCCGAGGGTTCCGACGTCAGTGAAAATCGAGGCCCGGATCCCATACTGCTGGGGAATGAAGGTCGGCACCGTCAACTCCGCTGAGCCGATGGCAAAGATCTCGCCCCCGAGGGCGTCAGACCGGCCGTAAGTTGTGTCCCGAGGACCAATACCGGCCACCTTGAAGCCACGGAAGGAATTGCCCCCCTTGTAGAAGCGGTCGTTGATCCGGATGGCCTCGCCGCCCCAACCCGCGATGTAGCCGGCGCTGCCTGAAAGGCTGAGGATAAAGTCCTTGTTGAAGCCGTGGTACCAGCCGCCTTCCATTTCATTCCGAATATACTTCACGTCGCCGCCGAGGCCGGCGAAGTCCTGCGACGCACTGACGTAGAAACCGCGGCTCGGGCGGACCGGACTGTTCCGCCGGTCGAGGGTGACCTGGTAGCCAACGAGCGAGGTCGTGTAGCGGCCCCTCTGGTCGCAGAGGGTCTGGGAAACCTGCTGTTGGGACGGATCACAGTAGTAGTCCGGAACCTGGACGTCGTCATCGCGCAGGACATAGCGCATGGTCATAAAGGAGTCGGCCGTCAGTGGGAAACCGACGCGGAAGTTCGTGCCCAGGGTGGTGGTTTTATAGGATGAATACTGCGACAGGTCGTAGACGAAATAGTAGACATCAACGCCGGCCCGCAGGTTCCGGCCGAGGAAGCGGGGCTCCGTGAAGGAGAGGTCCACCTGCTTGCGGTAAGATCCCCAAGATACCCGTGCCCGGGCATCCTGGCCACGGCCACGGAAGTTCTTCTGGGTGATGCCAATATCGATCATCAACTTGTCGACCGAGGAATAGCCGGCGCTGAAGGTGAGTTCGCCGGTCGCCTGTTCCTCGACCTTGACCAGCAGGTCCGTCCGGTCTGGATTGCCGGTGGGAGTTTCCTCGATATTGACGTCCTTAAAGAAGCCGAGGGCCCTCAGATTGTTCTTGGAACGGTCCACCAGGGCGCGGTTGTAGGCGTCGCCCTCGACAAGGTTCAGTTCCCGACGGATGACCTGGTCAAGGGTCTGGTTGTTGCCCACGATGTCGATCCGGTTGACGTAGACCCGCGGGCCTTCGTTGACCTGGAAGACCACGTCCACCAGGCGGGTCTTGGGATCCGCCACATAGCGGGGACGGACGTCCACCGAGGCGAAGCCAGCGGCACCCGCGGCGAAGGTCAGGGCGTCGGTGGCCGTCTCGATCCGCTGGTCCTCGTAAACCTCGCCGGACTGGATCGGGACGAGCTGGGTCAGCAGGGCGGTGTCGAGCTTCTTGAGCTCGGTCTCCACCGAGACCTTGCCGAACTTGTATTTGGGGCCCTCCTCCACCGTATAGGTGACGGCAAAACCGTTCTGCGAGGGTGATAGCTCCGCCACCCCGGAGACAACTCGGAAGTCGTAGAAGCCGCGGTTCCTGTAGTGCTTGCGGAGCTGTTCCTTGTCGTATTCCAGGCGGTCCGGATCGTAGTTCGTATTGCTCGAGAAGAAGCGATACCAGGCGGACTCCTGGGTGACGACGACATCGCGCAGGTCGTTGTCGGAGAACTCGGAATTGCCGAGGAAGTTGACGCCCAGGACGCCGCTCTTCTTGCCCTCGTCGATCTCGAAGATCAGGTCGACGCGCTTCTGGGGCAGCTCGATGATCTTGGGGGTAACGACGGCGGAAATCCGCCCCGAGCGCCTGTAGAGCTCGATGATCCGCTGGATGTCGGCCTGCACCTTGGCCCGTGTGAAGATGCCCCGCGGCCGAACCGTGATCTCGTCGCGCAGCTTGTCTTCCTTCAGGCCGGAATTACCCTCGAAGACGACCCTGTTGATGATGGGGTTTTCGACCACTTGAATGGTCAGGTCGCCCCCGGTGAGGCCTACCTTCACATCCGAGAAGAGGTCGGTGCGGAACAGGGCCTTCAGGGCCAGGTCGATCCGCGCCGGATCCACCGTGTCGCCCACGGCGATCGGCAGGTAGGATACGATGGTTGACTGCTCGATCCGCTCGTTTCCGCGGACGATGATCCGCTGGACGACGCCCTGCTGCTGAGCGGCCGCCCGGACAACAGCCTGAGCGCGCGCCGTCGCTGGCGCGGTCAGGGCGGTGGCTCCCAGGAGGATCGCCAGTCCCGAAACGAGGCCAGCGCTGCGGGCGCGTCGAACTTGCATGGTCAGTGCCATCACCAAAGGAAGCGCGTGATCAGGAAAACAATCCGCCGACGAACTGGAAGACCCGCAGCCGCTGCAGATCGTTCCAGGTGGCGAACAACATCAAAGCCAGCACCAGCGCAAGGCCCACCCTATAGCCAAAGGCCTGGACGCTGGCGGCAAGTGGCCGGCGAGCCACCGCTTCGTAGGCGTAGAAGAGGAGATGCCCCCCGTCGAGGACTGGGATTGGAAGCAGATTCATGAAACCGATCCCGACCGAGAGGACGGCGGCCAGGGCGAGAAGGTTAGCTCCGACGTACAGGATCTTGTGCTCGAGGTCCGGGGCGGCATCCGCGCCGGCCTTGGCGATCTGTCCAGACATCTGGGCGATACCGAGAGGGCCGTTGAGCTGCTCGGCCGACATCTGGCCAGTGACCATCCGGCCGATGGCATAGACGCTGGTGGTGAGAACACCCCAGGTGCGATCGATGCCCTTCGAAAGCGCCTCCGCAGGTCCGAAGGTCCGCCTCAGAACCTCACCTGTAGGCCCAATGCCCAGACGTCCCACCCGCGGCGAGCCCGGCTTGGTGTCGAGGCGCGTCCATTCCGGGGTCGCGGTCAGGCGAAGGTTGCGACCGCCGCGTTCGATGACGAAGTCCGTCGACGCCCCGCCCCGGACCTGAACGACTTCGCTGA
This sequence comes from Phenylobacterium sp., assembly GCF_037138395.1. Taxonomy (GTDB): domain Bacteria; phylum Pseudomonadota; class Alphaproteobacteria; order Caulobacterales; family Caulobacteraceae; genus Phenylobacterium. Next base: position 1,896 of record NZ_JBAXIM010000158.1, on the reverse strand, counting down.
GGTCCTGGAAGGACGAAATCCGGCGCCCCGCCGCCTCGAGCACGATATCTCCGGCCTGGAAGCCCGCCGACGCGGCTGCACTCCCGGGTTGGACAGCCCCGATTCGTGGCGAGAGGGTCCGCTCGCCAAAGCTCATGAAGAGAAGGGTGAACAGAGAGATGGCCAGCAGGAAGTTGGCGGCAGGTCCTGCGACGGCTACCAGGGCCCGCTGCCAGACGGGTTTGAAGTGGTAGTTGCGGGCTAGGGCCTCTGGCCCCTCCCGGGCCAGGATCTCCGCGCGCATGGCCTTCAGTCCGGCGGCGTCAGGGACGCTGGCGGCGTTGTGGTCACCCGCGAACATGACGTAGCCGCCCAGCGGTACCCAGCCGACCCTCCATTCCACCCCGGAGCGATCCCGGTGAGACCAGATCGGACGACCGAAGCCGATGGAGAACCGCTCGACGTCAATCCCGCAGGCCCTGGCCGCAAAAAAGTGGCCCAGCTCATGGACCGTCACCACCAGGGACAGGACCAGGACGAAGGGGGCGAGATGCCAGAGGAAATCGATGGCAAGGGCGAGCATGGTCAGGCGGCGCCCCGGGAACGGGCGTCGAGGGCCAGGCCGGCCAGGCGGCGACCCACGCGGTCGACCTGTTGCGTCTGCTCGAGAATGTTGTCGGCCATGCCGTCTCCCAGATGTTCCGAACTTGCCAGGTTCAGGGCTTCCGACACGATTGCGGCAATATCAAGATAGCCGATCCGACGGTCAAGGAAGGCTTCAACCGCAACCTCATTGGCGGCGTTGAGAATTCCAGGTGCTGACCCGCCCTCCCGAAGGGCCTGCCGGGCCAGGTCAAGGGCTGGAAAACGTTGCCTATCAGGGGCCTCGAAGGTGAGTCGGCCGATGGCTCCCAGGTCCAGGCGAGGCGCTGGCCAGGCTACCCTGTCCGGCCAGGCGAAGGCAACGGCGATGGGTGTGCGCATATCAGGAGCGCCCAGCTGGGCCAGGCTCGAACCATCGGCATACTCGACGAGACTGTGGACGATCGACTCAGGATGCACGATCACCTCAATGCGATCCGCATCGACCCCGAACAGGTAGGCGGCTTCGATCATCTCGAGGCCCTTGTTCATCATTGTGGCGGAATCTACCGAGATCTTGCGTCCCATGTCCCAGTTCGGGTGGGCCACAGCCTCGTCCGGCGTCGCCGAGGCCATGCGCTCTACGGACCAGGTCCGGAAGGGCCCACCGGAGGCTGTCAGGAGCAGGCGCGAGACCTGAGCTGCATGCCGGGGATCGAGGGCCTGGAAGATGGCCGAATGCTCGGAATCTACAGGGATAACCACACCACCGGCCAGCCGCGCCCGCCTCAGGAGGGCGGGGCCGGCGCAGACCAGGCTCTCCTTGTTGGCAAGGGCAACTATGGCACCCGCATCGACGGCCGCCAGAGTTGGCGCAAGGCCCGCGAAACCGACGATGGCCGACATCACCCAGTCCGCTGGAAGACCCGCCGCGGCGGCGACGGCAGCCGCTCCGGCCTCGACCGCAATGCCAGAGCCCCTAAGACGGTTGGCAAGCTCTCCGGCGAGGCTCTCATCCGCAATGACCGCGACTTCCGGACGCCAGGCCAGGGCCTGGTCTGCGAGCCGGGCGACATTTCGCCCGCCCGTCAGCGCCCGGACGCGCACGGGTCGTCCGAGGGACCCCAGGAGGTCCAGGGTGGAGACGCCGACCGATCCCGTCGATCCGAGGATGGAGACTGTACGGACCAGGCTCAATGCCCCCAACCCAGGTGGTTGACCAGGCGGAACAGGGACAGGACGACCACCACGAACATCAGCCCATCCACCCTGTCGAGCAGTCCGCCATGACCGGGGATCAGGTCGCCGGAATCCTTCACGCCGAAGCGGCGCTTG
>NZ_JBAXIM010000157.1:0-5621 GCF_037138395.1 Phenylobacterium sp. | reverse complement strand
GGCAGGTCCTTCCAGGAGCGGGCGCCCTCGGTGCTGTCGGTCCAGCCCTCGATCTCCTCGTAGACCGGGACGAGACGGGCCTGGTCGCGCAGGCCGGCGGGCAGGTAGTCGAAGGGCTGGCCGTCGAGGGTGTAGCCGGTGCAGATCTTCAGGGTCTGGATCCCGTCGAGGACGTCCAGCTTGGTCAGGACAATGCCCTCGACGCCGCCGACGCGGATGGACTGGCGGACCAGGGCCGCGTCGAACCAGCCGCAGCGGCGGGGCCGGCCGGTGACCGTACCGAACTCGTGCCCGCGGTCGCCCAGCCGGGCGCCGATCTCGTCGTGCAGCTCGGTGGGGAAGGGGCCCTCGCCCACCCTTGTGGTGTAGGCCTTGACGATGCCCAGGACGTAGCCCCCGGCCTGGGGCCCGACGCCTGAGCCCGCGGCCACCTGGCCGGCGACGGTGTTGGAGCTGGTCACGTAGGGATAGGTTCCGTGGTCGACGTCCAGCAGGGTCGCCTGGGCGCCCTCGAACAGGACCCGGCGGCCGGCGCGGATCTGGTCGCCCAGTATGCGCCAGGCCGGCTTCACGAAGGGGGCGACCTGGGGGGTGATCTCGGCCAGCTGGGTGAGGATGTCGTCTGGGGTGACGGGGGGCAGGCCGAGACCGGCGCGCAGGGCGCCATGGTGGGCCAGGAGCCGCTCGATCTTGGTCTCCAGGGCCGCCCGGTCGGCGAGGTCGGCGAAGCGGATGGCCCGGCGGCCGACCTTGTCCTCGTAGGCCGGGCCGATGCCCCGTCCCGTCGTGCCGATCTTGCCGGCGCCGGCCCGGGCCTCCCGGGCCTGGTCGAGGTCGCGGTGCAGGGGCAGGATGACGGTGGCGTTGTCGGCCAGGACCAGGACGTCCGGGGTGATGGTGAGGCCCTGGGTGCGGGCGCGGGCGATCTCGTCGATCAGGGACCAGGGGTCCACCACCACGCCATTGCCGATGATGCTGAGCTTGCCCTGCACCACCCCGGAGGGCAGCAGGGACAGCTTGTAGGTCTTGTCCCCCACCACGATGGTGTGGCCGGCGTTATTGCCGCCCTGGAAGCGGACGACGACGTCGGCCCGGTCGGCCAGCCAGTCGATGACCTTGCCCTTGCCCTCGTCGCCCCACTGGCCGCCGATGACGGTGACGTTGCCCATGATGTGATCCTGTCAGATATGCGTCCGCAGCCTGCCGGCGGCTCCGTCCCCGCCCTTCGACAGACGCTCGGCGGGGGGAGGTTCTGGATTGTCGCGGCCCGGAAGGGCGCAGCGGCACCTGATTTCCAGTCCGATGCGGATAGACAATCGGGCCGCGCTGTCGTCAAGGGTTTTCGGTCTGGAGCCCGTGTCCGCGCAGCGCTAGAAATAGGCGCATGGACAGACCGCGCTTCCACCTCGCCTTCCCCGTCCGCGACCTCGAAGAGACCCGCGCCTTCTACAGCGGCCTGCTGGGCTGCGCCGAGGGGCGGTCGAGCCCCGAATGGGTAGACTTCGATTTCCACGGCCACCAGATCGTCGCCCACCTGGCACCGGGGCCGGAGAGCGTGGCGACCAACCCCGTGGACGGCGAGACCGTGCCCGTCCGGCACTTCGGCGTCATCCTGGACCTGCCGTCCTGGCGGAACCTGGCCGACCGGCTGGAGGCGGCGGGGGTCGACTTCATCCTCCCGCCCCAGGTCCGCTTCCAGGACCAGCCGGGCGAGCAGGCGACCCTGTTCTTCCTCGACCCCTCCGGCAATGCCCTGGAGTTCAAGGCCTTTGCCGACGACGCCAGGGTGTTTGCCCGGTGAGCACCGTCACCTTTGCCGACATCGAGGCCGCCGCCGGGCGGCTGGCCGGCCAGGCCGTGATCACGCCCCTGATCGAAAGCCCGGCCCTGAACGACAGGCTGGGCCTGAGGGTGCTGATCAAGCCCGAGACCCTGCAGAGGGTGGGGGCCTTCAAGTTCCGGGGCGCCTTCAACCGCCTGTCGCGGATCGCTCCGGGCGACCGTCCGCGCGGGGTGGTGGCCTTTTCCTCCGGCAACCATGCGCAGGGGGTGGCCCTGGCGGCCCGGCTGCTGGACATGCCGGCGGTGATCGTCATGCCCGCCGACGCCCCGGCGGTGAAGGTCGAGGCGACCCGGGGTTATGGCGCCGAGGTGGTCTTCTACGACCGCATGACCGAGAGCCGGGAGGCGATTGCGGCCCGGCTGGCGGGGGAGAGGGGGGCGGTCATCGTACCGGCCTATGACGATCCCGACATCATCGCCGGGCAGGGCACGGCGGGGCTGGAGTTGGCCCGCCAGGCCCAGGACCTGGGGGCGGAGCTGGACCTCGTCATCGGCCCGGTGGGCGGCGGCGGCCTGATGGCGGGGGTGGCCCTGGCGGTCCAGACCCTGTCGCCCCGGACCCGGGTCGTGGGGGTCGAGCCCGAGCTCTATGACGACGCCCGCCGGTCCCTGGCCAGCGGCCGGCGCGAGACGGCGGCGCCGAGCGTGCGGACCCTCTGTGACTCCCTCGAGACCCCGTCGACGGGGGAACTGACCTTTCCGATCCTGAGGGAAAGGCTCTCGGCCATCGTCACGGTGAGCGATGCCGAGGTGGCCGGGGCCCTGCGGCTGGCCTTCTCCACCCTCAAGCTGGTGGTCGAGCCGGGGGGCGCGGTGGGCCTGGCGGCCCTGCTGGCCGGCAAGGTCCCCGAGGCGACGCCCGGCGCCTGCGTGGGCCTGGTCCTGTCGGGGGGCAATGTGGACCCGGACCTGTTCGCCCGGGTGCTGCGCGGCGAGTTCTGATCCGGCGCCGCTGGCGGATGGTGGCGAGCGGCGGTAATCAAAGGTCCAGTCTTTCCTATTCGGGGACCCGAATGACCCTCAAGCGCACGCTCATGGCCGGCCTGTCGGCCCTGCTCCTGTCCGCCCCCGCCCTGACGGCGCCCGCCCGGGCCGCCGACCTGGACCCGGCCCGGCTGACCGGGCACGTCAAGACCCTCTCCTCCGATGCCTATGAGGGCCGGGGCCCCGACACTGAGGGCGAGCGCAAGACCGTGGCCTACCTGGTCGAGCAGTTCAAAAGCTTCGGTCTCCAGCCGGGCGGCGACCTGCAGAAGGACGGGACCCGGGCCTGGACCCAGGACGTGCCCCTGGCCCGCTTCGACACCGAGGGCCCGGTCGCCGTGAGCGTGGCCGTCGGCGGAAAGACCCAGGCCTGGGCCCAGGGCGAGCAGATCGCCATCCGCGCGGCCCAGACGGGGGTCAGCCGCCTGACCGTGAAGGACGCGCCCATCGTCTTCCTTGGCTATGGCGTGACCGCGCCCGAGCGCAACTGGGACGATTTCAAGGGCGTCGACATGAAGGGCAAGATCGGCCTGGTGCTGATCAACGACCCCGACTTCGAGACGGGCAAGGGCGACTTCGGCGGCAAGGCCATGACCTATTACGGCCGCTGGACCTACAAGTACGAGGAGGCCGCGCGCCGGGGCGCCATCGGCTTCCTGGTGATCCATGAAACCGATCCGGCATCCTATGGCTGGGCGACGGTGAAAAACTCCAACACCAACACCATCTTCGACATCATCCGGGCCAATCCCTCCGAGGCCCATGCGCCCCTGGAGGGCTGGATCCAGCGCGACGCGACTGTCGGGCTGTTCAAGGCCGCGGGCCTCGACTTCGAGGCGCTGAAGGCCAAGGCGCAGACCCGGGACTTCCGGCCCGTGGAGCTGACCGGCGTCACCTTTTCCACCGACTACGCCGTCCGGGCACAGAAGATCGTCTCGAAGAACGTCGTCGCCCGGAAGGCGGGCCGCCAGCATGCGGACGAGACCGTGATCTACTCGGCGCACTGGGACCATTTGGGCGTCGGCCTGCCGGACGCCCGGGGCGACAAGATCTACAACGGTGCCCTGGACAATTCCCTGGGTACGGCCTCCCTGCTGGAGATCGCCCGCCAGTACGCCGCCGCGCCAGCCACGGAACGCTCGGTGGTCTTCCTGTCCGTCACGGCCGAGGAGAAGGGCCTGCTGGGCTCGGAATACTATGCGGCCAACCCGGTCTATCCCCTGGCGACCACGGTGGGAGTGATCAACATGGACGGGGGCGCGACCGCCGGCCCGGCCCGGGACTTCACGACCTCGGGCGACGCGCCCCTGACCCTGCAGGACGACCTTGTGGCCCTGGGCGCCAAGCGCGGCCGGACCTATTCGCCCGACCCGCGTCCGGGCGCTGGCAGCTTCTTCCGCTCGGACCACTTCCCCTTTGCCAAGCGCGGCGTGCCAGCCATCTCCTTCGGCTCCGGACAGGACCTCATCGACGGCGGCCGGACCCGGGGCGAGGCCCTGGCCCGGGACTACACGACCAACCGCTACCACCAGCCCGCCGACGAGTGGTCGCCCAGCTGGAACCTGGCCGGGGCGGCCCAGGACGGGGGCCTGCTCTACGACCTTGGTCGGGAGCTGGCCAATTCCCGCCGCTGGCCCGACTGGAAGGCGGGCTCGGAGTTCCGGGGGGTCCGCTCCGGCTCGGCCGACCAGCGGAAGTAGGCGGGGAGGGGGGCTCGACGGGCGCGCACGATGCCGTATGGTGACGCGCGTCAACTTCTGAGCGAGCCCATGTCCGACACCGCCCTCGCCCCAGCCGGGAAGCGCGAGATCACCAAGGCCCAGAACCGCCAGGCCATACTGGACGCGGCCCGGGAGGTGTTCGGCGATTCCGGCTTCGAGACGGTGACGGTGCGCGACATCATCCGGCGGACCGGCCTGGCCTCTGGGACCTTCTACAACTACTTCCGATCGAAGGAGGAGGTGGCCGCGGCCCTCTTCCGGGACGGCGCCCGCAGATTCTCGCCGGTGCTGAAGGCCCAGCGCGAGCGGGCCCAGACCTGGGAAGCCTTCGTGCGCGGGGCGATCAGCGCCTACTACAGTTTCCTGGCCAGCGAACACGACAACTGGCTGGCCCGCCGTCCGGCCGAGGAGGCGGGCCTGACCCTGATGGGCGAGACCCCCGAGATGGCGGCGGTCTATGAGGAGGTCCGCCGGTCCATCGTCGACGAGGCCGAGCGGGGCGGGGCCCGGGGCGTCGACGCTGACTTCCTGGCCGCCGCCTGCATCGGCGTGGCGCGGGAGGTCGGGCAGAAGATGCTGGCCCGCCGGCCCATCGACACCACCGCCGCCACCGACTTCGCCGTTGCCCTGATCCTGGGCGGGACGGCCGGGCTGTCCGGAGCTGCGCCATGAGCCGCCAGACCTCGCAGACGGCCCTCCTGGCCTGGGTCCTGTCCCTGCCGGCGCCGGTCCTGCGCCTGCTGTCAGGGGGCGGCGCCGTCCACCGCGCAGGCCGTACCCTCGATCCCCGCCTGCAGTTCCTGGCCTCGGGCGCCCGCCGCGGCCGGCCAATGAGCGCCATGTCCCCCGAAGAGGCCCGCCAGGCCAGCGCCACCGCCTTCGCCCTGACCGGTGAGGCCCCGCCCCCGGGGGTGCGCACGGAGTCCCTGCAGGTCCCCGGCGGCGACGGTGACCGGCCCGCGCGGCTCTACCGCCCCGCCCGTACCACCCCGGACGCCCCCATCCTGGTCTTCGCCCACATGGGCGGCGGGGTGATCGGCGACATCGACACCACCGACGGCTTCTGCGGACGCC
>NZ_JBAXIM010000156.1:0-5723 GCF_037138395.1 Phenylobacterium sp. | reverse complement strand
TCTTGCGCGCGGCAAGGGCCGCCAAGATCATGGATAGGATCGTATCCATGGTGAACGCGTCTATCTCCAGGTCGAACAAGCCCTGACGCACGCCGCGCGCAAGATCGGTACGCAGATAGCTCTCGACCTGGCGATGGACTTCCGGCGCGTACCGGGCCGATCGGATCAACACCCAGCCCCATTGCGGTTGGCCGCAGGCAATTTCGATGAACTGTCGGGTCGCGCAACTAAACCGTTCGGCTGCGTTGTCGATGTGGGTCATCGCCCCGTCAATCTGGCGGGCGATATCGTAGGCAACTTTGAAGGCGACCTCGGCCGCGATGGCGTCCTTGTCCTTGAAATGCACATAGAAAGTGCCGTTGACCACGTCAGCCCGACGGGCAATTTCGTTTACGGAAGCCGCCTCAAAGCCGTCGCGCGCGAACACCTCCACAGCCGCATCCATCAGGCGCGCGCGCGTTCTCACACTCTTTCGCTGGTTGCGCGCCTGATGGGTGAATGGACCCTCGCCGGACATCTCGACCTAACTTCAACTTCCGGCAGCCTAGCCTGATTTCAGATAATTGACAAAGGTCCCAAAAGCCTCGACGACAGGGTCAACGCACGGCGTTCAGCGGCTTGGCGGGGAGGCCAGGGACATGAGCACTCAACCGATCATCAAGGTTCGCGATGTGGCGTTCCCGCGCCTGCAGGTTCCCGACCTGGACCAGATGGAGTCCTTTCTCATGGACTTCGGCATGGTCCGCGCGGAGCGCCGCTCTGATGTGCTGTACATGCGCAGCGCCGGGACCTCGCCCTACGTTCACGTGACCCATCAGGGTGAACCCGCCTTTCTCGGCTTCGCATTCAGCGTCGGCAGCCGGGCGGATCTCGACAGCCTCGCCGCCAGCCCGGGGTTCACGCCGGTGGAGGCGATTGACGCGCCCGGTGGGGGCTGGAAGACCTCGACCGTGGATCCCGTCGGCCATATGGTCGAGGCCGTGTTCGGGTTCGAGCCGGTGGCGCCGCTTTCCGAACTGTCGCCACGCCCCCTGAACATGGGCGAAACCTTCCAGCGCATTGGCGCGACCCAGCGGATCAAATCCGGTCCGAGCCGCATCAAGCGGTTTGGTCACCTGGCGATGAATGTGCCGGACCCGGTGGCGGCTCTGGCCTGGTACCACGCGCGCTTCGGGTTGATCGCTTCGGATCGGGTCAATCTGGCTCCTGGCATGCCGGTGGCGATCTTTACCCGCTGCGACAAGGGTGCGGAGCCGGCGGATCATCACTCCATTCTCTTTGCCAGCAACATGTCCTCAGGCGGTGTATCCGGACTCAACCACCTGTCCTGGGAGGTCTGCGACATCGACGATGTACAGGCCGGGCGAGAGCATCTGGCCGCCAAGGGCCGGAGCCATGAATGGGGCGTGGGGCGCCATCTGCTGGGCAGCCAGGTCTTTGACTACTGGCGCGACCCCTGGGGCCATATTCACGAGCACTGGACAGATGGGGACCAGTTTGACGCCTCTGCGCCGACGGGTGACCACTCCATCGATATGGGCGCGGTGAGTCAGTGGGGCCCGAACATGCCTTCAAGCTTTGGCCGCACCATCCCCCCCGTACCGCGCTCGAAGTCTGCATGAGTCCCGAGATGAACGAGATCGAGACGACGGTCCTCATCGTCGGCGGAGGGCCTGTCGGCCTTCTGGGCGCCCAGCTTCTGGCGCGCCGTGGCATCAAGGTTCTGGTTGCCGAAAAGTATCCGCAGCGCCTGGATTCCCCCAAGGCTCACGCCCTCAATCCAAGATCTCTTGAGATCTGCGCAGCGGCGGGGCTACCCATGGAAGAGATCCACGCGGTCGCCACCTGTGGCGGCGATGGGGGCTACGTCTGGATGATGGAGACCCTCAGCGCGCCCCCGATCGGCAGCATTGCGTATGAACGCCAGGACGACGCGGTGCGTGCTGTCACGCCCTGGCCCCTCATCAATATAGCACAGCCGGAGTTTGAGGAGGTTCTGGAGCGCGCGGTCCTCGCCCAGCCTGACGTTACCCTCCTTCGGGGCCGGGAATGGCAGAGCAGCCTGCAACTGACCGACGGCGTGACATCCTCACTTCAGGATCGCGCCACCGGCGAGGTGCTGAAGGTCCGTAGCCGCTATGTCATCGCGTGTGACGGGGCGGGCAGCACCGTGCGCGAAAGTCTGGGCATCGCGATGGACGGGCCGGAAGGCCTCGCCAACTTCATGACCATTCATTTCGAGGCCAACCTGCGGTCCATCCTCGGGGACAAGCTTGGAATCCTCTATTTCCTTTTCGGGCCCGGCTTGAACGGCACCCTGATCGGCTATGATGTGGAAAAGACCTGGGTGCTGATGCACCCCTGTGGTCCGGATTCGACCCCGCAAGACTTCGACGAGGCCACCTGCCGGGCCGCCGTCGCCGCCGCAGTCGGTGCGCCAGTGCCGGATCTCCAGATCAAGGGGGTCAAGGGCTGGAAGATGTCGGCCCAGATCGCCCGGACCTATCGCGACGGCAAGGTGTTCCTGGCCGGAGACGCCGGTCACCGCTTCCCCCCCACGGGCGGGCTCGGAATGAACACCGGGATTGGCGACATCGACAATCTGGCCTGGAAGATCGCGGCGGTGGAAGCCGGCTGGGCGGGGGAGGCGCTGCTGGAGACCTACGAGTCGGAGCGCCGGATTATCGCCCAAACCAATATGGGCCAGAGCCTGGCCAACACCTTCCGGTTGGGAAGCCTGTTCGAGGCCCTGGGCTATGGCGCGGACCGAACCGTTGACGAGGCGACCTATCGCGCCCGCCTCGCGGACCCGGAGTCACGGACCCGAATCGATGAGGCGGTCGCCTTCCAAAAGGATCATTTCGACAGCCTGCGCCTGCAACTCGGCTTTGCCTATGGAGACGCCCTAAGGGATGACGACATGCTGCCGATCAGCCAGTTCACCCCCAAATGCGTGGTCGGCGCACGCCTGCCGCATGTGGAACTGGCTGATGGACGCTCGACTCTTGATCTCGTCGATCCCAACGGATTGACCCTGATCGCCGCGGCGGACGCGGGGGACCTGACGAGTCTGGCCGACGGCCTGCGAGCGCCGTCGGTCCAGTGGACGGAAGGCGCAGATTTCGCGGTATCCGGGGAGGCCTGGTCGGTCCGCATGGGTCTTGAGCCTCAGGGTGCGGTACTCGTGCGACCCGACGGCCATATCCTGGCCATCACGGCCCGCGGCGGCACCGACGAGGCCCGGCGATTGGCCGGGACCCTTTCCGCCTACCTTGCCACTCCGGTGGATGCCATTTTGACAGGAACCGCGTGATGGATCTCGGTTTGAACGATAAGCGCGCCCTGGTCTGCGCGTCCTCCCAGGGGCTGGGTTTTGCCTGCGCCTTCGCCCTGTCCCGGGAAGGGGCGCAGGTGGTGATCAACGGACGAGACCCCGAAAAGCTCGCGGCGGCCCGGGATCGAATCGCCGGGGAGACCGGCGGCGACGTCGAAGCGGTCGCTGCGGATCTTGAAACGCTTGAGGGTCGTAAGACCCTGCTGGACGCGGCTGGTGCTGTGGACATTCTGGTCAACAACAATGCCGGCCCGCCTCCAGGCCAGTTCCAGGCCTGGGATGAGTCCGCCTGGCTCGGGGCGATCGACGCCAACATGCTGCCGGCGCTGATGCTGATCCGGGGCCTCCTGCCTGGAATGAGGGCCCGCAAGTTCGGCCGCATCGTCAATATCACCAGCGCAATGGTGAAGTCGCCGCGCGGTCCAATGGGCCTGTCCACCGCGGCGCGGGCCGCGCTCACCGCCGCCTGCAAGGCCATCGCGCCCGAGGTGGCGGCCGACAACGTCACGATCAACAACATGTTGCCCGAACGCTTCGACACCGAGCGCCAGCAACAGATGGCCCGGTTGATGATGGGGATGAGGGGCATCACCTACGACGAGGCCCGGGCGGAAATCGCCGGCTCCATCGCCGCCAAGCGGTTTGGACGCCCGGAGGAATTCGGCGACGCCTGTGCTTTTCTCTGCAGCGCCCAGGCCGGATTCATCTCCGGCCAGAACCTGCAACTGGACGGTGGCTCCTATCACGGGCTGATCTGAGCCCACATCAAAGGACCTGACATCATGCGACTTGCGACCTTCCAGCCGCTCGACCAGGACGCGTCCGAGATCGGCGCCGTCATCGAGGGTGACCGCATCGTGCGGTTCAACCGCGCCCGTCCCGGAATGGCCCAGGACATGATCGACCTGATCACGCGGTGGGCCGATCTGGAGGGGGAGGCCCGTCGGCTGGCCTCCGCCGCCGCCGAGACCCTGCCGCGCGATCGGGTCCGACTGCTGGCGCCCGTTCCGCGGCCCGAGAAGATCATGGCGATCGGACTCAACTATGCGGATCACATCGCCGAGACCGGCCAGGAGACGCCGAAGTCCCAGATCTGGTTTTCCAAACAGTTGAACGCCGTGGCGGGCCCGTTCGACCCGGTACAGATTCCAAAGGCGTCGGCCTTCGTCGACTACGAGGGCGAGATGATCGCGGTGGTGGGCGTTCGTGGTCGTCACATCTCGCGTGACGCCGCGCCGGCCGCGATCTTCGGCTGGTGCGTGGGTAACGATGTCTCCGAACGCGCCTGGCAGAACCGCAGCAGCCAGTGGGTGCTGGGCAAGTCGTTTGATACCCACGCGCCCTTCGGCCCCTGGATCACCACGGCGGATGAGATCGCCGACCCCCATGCGCTGAATCTGCGCACCCTGGTGAACGGCGAGATCCGGCAAAACTCCAACACCCGCCACCTGGTGTTTGATGTCTGGGCCCAGATCGCAGAGCTATCGCAGGCCATGACCCTTGAACCCGGGGACATCATCTATACCGGAACGCCCGGCGGCGTCGGCGTGGCCATGCGGCCGCCGGTCGCCCTACGCGCCGGAGACCGCGTACGGGTGGAGGTCGATGGCCTGGGTTACATCGAGAATGGGTTTGAGCCGGAAGCCTGATTTGGACCCAGGGGGCGACAGCGACAACAAATCGGCGTGAATTCGCGGCGGGGGTCGGCGCAGCCGTAGCGCTTGCCGCCGCCGGCCCGTCCGCGACCCGAATTGCGGCGACACGGCCCCGGTGCGAAAGGGGGGCAGACCTTCCGAAAATCCGAGACGGGGGGAGAGCGGACATACCTGCGACGTTGAAGCTCAGTTCTGAATGAGCCGGATCAGTGATCCGTTGGGATCGATCAGATAGGCGATGCGAATGCCGGACGTTTCGATCGAGGGCTCACCCATTCGAGGCCATCCCCGAGGTTGGTCCTGAAGACCGGCTGCGCGCGCCATGGCGTGGAATGCGTCGAGATCGTCGAGACGAAGACAGCAACTGAACCAACTCTCTCCGGGTGCAAGGTCTGGATGCGGAAAGAATTCCAGCATCAGTGTTCCGCGCGCCATGATCATCCACGCGTCGTCGCGCCAACCCTGCTGGAAGCCGAGCGTTTGATAGAACCGCGAGGTCTCCTCGAAGTCGATAGCGGGCAGGTTCGGTGTTGAGTGATCGGCCATCCACCAAGTTTGCCACGCAGATCCAAGGGCCGCCAAGGGTCATGTCTTCCCGTTGGCTCGGCGCCCGCTAGCGGACCCTCGCCGACCAATCCACAACGGGTCTCCAATGTCAGGTTTTGTCCCCTAGCGGGCACCCAGGCGGACCAGCACGGCCCGGGGGATTCCCAGGTCGGCGATCACCGGTTTCT
>NZ_JBAXIM010000155.1:0-5818 GCF_037138395.1 Phenylobacterium sp. | reverse complement strand
CCCGGCCAGGCCCGAAGGCTTGAGCGCGTCCTCCGAGCCCGAACTGCCCGGGGCGAGGGCGACCGCCAGCTGCCCAAGTTCGCCCACCACGACCGGCATGTCCGGGCGGTGATGGCGGCGGGGGGCTTCTGGGCCTTTTCCGAGCGCCGGATCGGCCGGGATGGCGTGGCGGTCTGCCTGCCCCTCAGGCCGCCTGTAGTCCAGCGGAGCGCAGGCCGTTGAGCGCTGCGCCCCTCGAAGCCGCCGAGCTGGTGATTGAGGGCCTTCGTCGCCGGGAGCCCGCCCACAGGCCGCTCTTCCTGAGGGCCCTGATGGCCCATGCGGCGGCTGGCCTCGCCCTCATCGAAGGTCCTGCGGGTGCCGGCGAGGCCGTCTATCGGATCGCGGACGCGGTCGTTTCCCCAAGGAGGTCCCCATGACGAGAATTCCCAGCACCCGCGAACGGCCAGCCCGGCCCCCGGCCCGGGCCCCGGTTCGCCGCCTGTCCGGCCTTGAGCACCTGTCCCGCCGGGGCCGGATCAGCCGGAGCCAGAGGGCGGCGGGCGAGGCCTATGGGTCGGTATGGCGGCGGTCACAGTCGGAGGCCAGCCTGCCGTCACCCCTGGCGCGGGCGGCCGAGCCCATCGTGCAGTGCCGGCTCCCGCCCGACCCCGGCGCGGGCCTCTCAGCGGCGGAAGCCCGGCTGCGGGCGCGTCGTCATCTGGCGGGTCTGCGCCGGAGGCTGGCCGACCACCCGACCCTGGTGGGCGCCTGCGACCGGATCTGCGGACAGGAACTCACCCCGCGGGAGGCGGCGGGTGGCGACCGGGAGGCGGGGCGGCTGGAAGCCGTCCTGGCCATCGCCCTGGACCTGCTGCTGCGGGAGTAGAGGGCGGCGGCTGCGAGGCCGTTGACCCCCTCCGTCGCGCTTCGCGCGCCACCTCCCCCTGGGGGGAGGAATTTAGCGCTCTAATTGCTCCCCCAAGGGGGAGCTCCGGCCGTAGGCCGGTGAGGGGGTCAACGGCCTTTCCGCTGATCCCCGCCTCCGCCTGGGGGCAGGACCTAGAAGGTCAGGGCCGACCAGGCGGTGCGGCACAGGTGCTGGTCGCGGAAGGCGTCAGCGGTCATGCCTGCCACGCCACCGCCACTGGCCACGTCGAGGGCTTGCACCGAGCCCTTGCTGAAGGCCTCCCAGGCCGGAGCGCCGGGGCCATTCGGATCTCCCGACCGGGCGAAGTTGGTCCAGTAGGTGGACATGGTCGCCTGCAGGGCCTTCTGCGGGGCGTCCTGGGCGGCGGTCGCCATTCCGAAGAGGTAGGGAAGTTCGAAGGCGTGGGCGGCCCCCTGGGGCAGGCTCAGGACGTAGCGGCCTCCGAAGGCACCGACGATGGGCACGGCGGTCTGGTCGCGGAACTCATACATCCAGACCGGCGATTTCTGGGCGGCGATCCGCGCCGAGATGTTGATGCCGTTGCACGAGAAGGTGCTGTCGGTGGCCGCGGCTGCGGCGGCGAAGCTGGGCTGGAGGACCGGATCGGCGCCGAAGCGGCTGAGGGGATAGTAGCGCTCGGTCAGGTCGGTGGCGGGCACGCCCTGATCCGCCTCGACGGCCTTGGCGGCGGCGACATAGGCCGCCGGGGTCATGAGGAAGGACCGGTCGGCCGGGTCGAAGTTGGGGGGCTTGGCCGTGAACCGGGCGCCCAGCTCATTCAGGGCCAGGAAGAGCCGGTTCTCGTCCTCGTTGGAGCCGTTGATCACTGGGACGCGGTTGTTCCGGCCAGCCGCGAAGATCGACTGGATGGTCCCGGGAAGTACCTTGCCGTCGACGGAAGGGACCAGGTTGCCGACTTCCCTCCCGTAGGCGGTCATCAGCTTTCCGCGCACCATGGCGTCGGGCAGGCTGCGCAGGCAGGCCGCCGTCATGACCTCGCCCTTGCACGCAGCGCCGAGGTCCTGGCCTGCCATTGCGGTCTTGAGGGCCAGGGCGCTCTTCGTCTCCATTTCGGCCTGGGTGAGCTGTTCGCCGACACCGTAGCCGCCGCTCTGGATGATGGCCTTGTCGAACAGGCCCTTGGAGACAGGAGACGCGAGGTGGGTGAGGACGCTGAACCCTCCGGCGGACTCGCCGAAGAGGGTCACATTGCGGGCGTCGCCACCGAACCGGGAGATGTTGGCCCGCACCCACTTCAGGGCGGCCTGCTGGTCCATGATCCCGTAGTCGCCAGCCGAGCCGCCAGAATCGCGCAGGGCGGGGTGGGCCAGGAAGCCCATGGCGCCGAGCCGGTAGTGGATGGCGACCACGATGACGCCCCGGGAAACGAGGGGGCTGGCTTCGGCATAGGTCGAGGCGTCGCCGGTGGTGAAGGCGCCGCCGTGGATCCAGACCATGACCGGGTAGGGGCCCTTGCCCGCCGGGGCGTGGACATCGAGGTAGAGGCAGTCCTCGCTCTCGGCACGGGCCCGGAACGGGCTTTCCGGCCCAGTCTGGAGGCAGGGGGCAGCGGTCTTGCTGGCGGCGATGGGGGTCTTCCACGTCGCCGCAGGCTGGGGCGCCCGCCAGCGCAGGTCGCCGACCGGGGGTGCCGCAAAGGGAATGGCGTACCAGGAGAGCATGTCGCCCCGGACGGTGGCCTGGACGGGACCGCTGCGGGTGTTGACCGTCCGCCCCGTCTCTGCTGCAGCGGGCGCTGCGCCCAGGACCAGGGTCGCCAGAGCTGCCGCGGGTCCCGCCGCCGCGCGCAGGAAGGTCTTCAGGTTCCAGTCCATTGTATTTCCCCCCGGGGCGGCCGGCACCCTCAGCCAGCGGCTCCATGGGTTTCTCTATGGCGCGGCGTCCTGCTCTGCGCAATGCGGGGCGCAGACGTAAAGTGACGCCCGGCGGGTCAGGCCGCCGGGCGTCGTGTGCAATCAACCCGGAGAGGGACTCAGAAGCTCCAAGTCAGTCGCGCATAGTAGTAGCCGCCGTTGATCCCGTAGGGAGAGATGGCGGGATACTGGGTCACGCACCCGCCGCCGCTGGCGATACAGGCGGTCTGGAAGGCTGAGGTCAGCTTGTCGGGATAGTGGTTGAACAGGTTGTTCGCCCCGATCGCCCCGACCACGCCCCCCGGCAGCTTGACCGAGGCCTCCAGGTCGGTGATGGCCGCCGGCTTGAGGCTGACCGTCTGCAGTGGACCCGTGCCCGGGTCCGAGAAAATCGAGGATTTGCCGTAGAAGGTCTCGGTCAGGGACACGGTGAACATGCCCAGGGTATAGAGCCCCGTCACACCGACCTTGTACTTGGGTGCCGCGGTCTCGAGGAGGGACCGGGCGTTCTTGTCGAACATGGCCTGCCCCGCAGGGTAGGGGACCGAGGGCGTGGTGATCGGCGGCGGCGGCGACTTGACCTTGGTCACCTCAGAATCCGTGATGTTGCCGCTGAGGGTCCAGTTGATCCGGCCGAACTCGCCCAGGTCGGTCGGGTAGGAGACCACGAGGTCCACGCCCCGGGTCCGTGTATCCAGCCCGTTCGAGAAGATGTTGACGCCGGTGTTGGTGACCGTCGGGTCAAGGACGTTGCCATTGGCGATGATCGCCGCCGTCACCGCCGAAGAGGCGACCACCCCGTTCCGCAGGCCGTAGATCGAGGAGGAGCCGAAGATCCGGTCCGAAAGCTCGATCTGGTAGGCATCGAGGGTGATGGTCATGGACGGGAGGGGACGCGCCACCAGGCCCACACTGTAGTTGATGGACTCCTCGGGCTTCAGCGTGTCGATCTGAAGCAGGCGGGCCGCCGAGGAGTTGGGCGCCAGCTGTACGAAGGCGCTGGTCGGCGAGACGTTGGTGGCCGAGTAGTAGGCCTCCGCCAGGGTCGGTGCCCGGAAGCCCGTGCTGATGGTGCCGCGCACGGCGATGGCGTCGCTGAAGTCGTAGCGGGTGGTCAGCTTGGCGATCGTTGTGTCACCGAAGTCGCTGTAGTGCTCGAACCTCAGGGCGAGGTCGATCTTCCATGGCGTGACCGGCTGGACCGCGACGTCGCCGTAGATGGCCCAGGAGTTCCGGCTGTGCTTGCCGGCGTCTGTGGCCGAGAAGCCCGGATAGGACTGGGAGCCTTCCTTGTAGGTCGACGCCGAGTCGCCCTTGCCGATCTCGTAGGACTCCGAGCGCTGCTCGAGGCCGAAGGCGAGGTTGACGGGGTCCGCCAGGCCGAAGTCGAACTCCTTGGCGATGTCGAGATTGTTGGTCCACTGGGTGGTGGTCCAGGTGCCGGCATGGAACGAGGTGGGGGTGAAGCCCTTGGCCGTGGTGGTGGAGGTGTCGGTGTACAGGCTGGCGTTGGCCGAATCCTCGACCCGGACCTCGACATCGTCCATGCCCCAGGTGGAGGCGAAGTCGACGTTCCAGCCAGCGACCTCGCCCTTCAGGCCCAGGGTGAAGGCGTAGTCATCCTCAATGATCCGCTCGCGCGGGCTGAAACCCTTGGGGAAGGGCAGGTCGGTCGCCATCTTGCCGGCCACCCGGTAGTAGCGACGATAGTTCTCGTAGGCCGAGGCGTCCTTGTGGCCGTAGCCGCCAAAGGCATAGACCTCGGCCCCGCCCGGAAGCTCGGCTCCGCCGTTGAAGGCGAAGTTGGTCAGGCGGTACTCGGCGTCCCCGGAGATCAGGTTGAGGTAGGGATAGCCGGGGATCTTGCTCTCCACAGCGTTGCGGGCGGCGGTGTAGCCGGGGCTGGCCGGGTTGAAGACCCGCTGGTCGGGCAGGCCGCGCATGGAGAAGCCGTGATACTTGGTATCCGCTGTCAGGTTCAGGTAGGCCCCTTCAAAGGGGGCGAGGCCGACGTTCAGCGACAAGGCCGCCGTCTTGCCGCCGCCGTCGATGTACTGGCCGCCGGTGAGGCCAACGGAACCGCCATCAGGATCGGTCTTCTGGATGATGTTGATGACCCCGGCGATGGCGTCGGTGCCGTACTGGGCGGCCGCGCCGTCGGTCAGCACCTCGACCCGGCCGATGGAGCTGACCGGGATGAAGCTGAGGTCCGCGGCAGCTGCCCCCTGGTAGGCGCCGCCAAGGACGGCCAGGTTGGCGGTGGTGTGCCGGCGCTTGCCATTGACCAGGACCAGGGCCTGGTTGGGGCTGAGCCCCCGGAGCTTGGCGGAGAGGGTCAGGTTCGCGGTGTCGCCACCGAAGGCCTGGGCCGTGTAGGACGGCACGATATTGCTCAGGCCGAGGCGCAGGTCCGTCTGGCCGGACCTCAGCAGCGACTCGGAGTCGACGACCTGGATCGGTGCCGCACTGTCCACCACCCGGAGGCCTGTTTGGCGCGTCCCGGTGACGATCACCTCCTCGACCGCGCTGGTGCCATCGGCGGCAGCTGCGGCGTCTTCGGCATGGACAGCGCTCGCTGAGAGTACGGCGAGGGCCAGGGCGGAAGCGCCGGTCTGCAGGCGGCGTCTCATCGTAAGAGTCATGTCTATCCCCATTTCCAATCCGGCCCGGGTGCCGGAGACCCTGCCCCCAGGGGGGGCGGCACCCGAGGGCCGGAAAGCGGGCCGGTCGTACCGGCGTTCCGTCGCTCCGAACCCCCGAGGCGCAGGGCGAGCAAATCCCGGATTTCGCGGTGAGGTGACAAATCGATATTGCGATGCAGCAGAATCCGAAAACTGCCGGAAATCCGAACAGCGCTGTAAATCTCTCGGCAAAATCTGCTTTGAATCCGGGCAATCCCTTAGGTTTTGACTACCCCGTCAGTAATCCGCCCGCGACCGGACGGCGATGATTATTTCGCAGTCGCAGCATGCTCAAAAAAGATGCGGTTGGGTCTCTCTTCAGGGTGCGGGCGGGCATCTGCTTGCCTGTACGG
>NZ_JBAXIM010000154.1:0-5835 GCF_037138395.1 Phenylobacterium sp. | reverse complement strand
CTTCACCCAGGACGACGCTCACATCTTCTGCCGCGAGGACCAGATCGAGGCGGAGGCAACAAAGTTCGTGAAGCTGCTGAACTCGGTCTATTCCGACTTCGGCCTCGAGTTGCACAGCGTAAAGCTGGCCCTGCGGCCCGAGGTCCGCGCCGGGTCCGACGCGGTCTGGGACATTGCCGAGGCCAAGCTGGACCGGGCCGCCCGCCAGGCGGTGAACATGGAGGTCGAGTCCCTGCCGGGCGAGGGCGCCTTCTATGGCCCCAAGCTGGAGTTCCACCTGCGCGATGCCATTGGCCGGACCTGGCAGTGCGGTACCCTGCAGCTGGACTTCGTCATGCCCGAGCGCCTTGATGCCGAGTATGTGGCCGAGGACGGCTCCAAGCAGAGGCCGGTCATGCTGCACCGGGCGATCTGCGGATCCATGGAGCGCTTCCTGGGCGTGACTATCGAGAACTATGCCGGGGCCTTCCCCCTGTGGCTGGCACCCACCCAGGCGGTAGTGGCCTCGATCACCTCGGACGCCGACGATTACGCCCGCGAGGTCGCCGCGACCCTGAAGGCGGCGGGCCTTAGGGTCGAGCTCGACCTGCGCAACGAGAAGATCAACTACAAGGTCCGCGAGCACAGCCTGGCCAAGACCCCGGTGATCGCCGCGGTCGGTCGCCGGGAGGCCGAGACCCGCGCCCTGGCCATCCGCAGGCTGGGCAGCGAAGGCCAGACCGTCCTGCCCCTGGACGAAGCGGTCGCCGCCCTGGTCGCAGAAGCGGTCCCGCCTGACCTGGCCCGCGGGACCTCGAGAGGCTGATGCTCACCCGTTCCGGTCCAGACCCGAAGCTGGCGGCCCCTGCGTTGAACGCGGGGGCCTCCGTCGTGCTCGTGGCCTACATGACCGGGGAGTCCCTCTTCCCCTCGATCGAGAGCGCCCTGTCCCAGCCGGAAGTGGCCGAGGTGGTCATTGTCGACAATGGCTCCACGCCCGGCGACGCCGAACGCCTGTCCGACCTGGCCGCGACGAACCCAAGTGTTCAGCTGTTGTCGGGCCAGGGGAATGTGGGCTTCGCCAGGGGCGCCAACCTTGGCGCCCACGCCGCCCGGGGCGACCTGCTGGTCTTCCTCAATCCGGATGCCTTCCTGGGCCCCGGCGGGGTGGCGGCCCTCGCCCGCGCCCTCGAGGGTCGGCCTTCGCCCAGCCTGGTCGGTGCCCGGATCCTGAACCCTGACGGCTCGGAACAGAGGGGCGGGCGACGGGGTGAGATCACCCCGCTCTCGACCTTCCTGAGCCTTTCCACCCTGGCCAGCCGGATCCCTGGCCTGAAGCGGTTTGAGGTCCATCTGGAGGATGAGCCGGCACCGCTCACAGTGATCGAGGCACCGACCATCTCGGGCGCCTGCTTCGCCATCCGCCGGGACGATTTCGCGGCGATCGGCGGGTTCGACGAGGGCTACTTCCTGCACGTCGAGGATATCGACCTGTGCTGGCGCATCCGCCAGGCTGGCGGCCAGGTGGTCTTCCAGCCCGAGGCGGAGGTGGTCCATGTCGGGCATACCAGCCGGGCCAACCCCCTCAGGGTCGAGTACGCCAAGGGTCGCGGCCTGGCCCGGTTCTTCTGCAAGCGCGCGAGCACGCCCCTCGAGACCCTTGCAGCCTTGGGGCTGGCCCCCTTCATCGTCGCCGCCGCTGTTGTCCGTCCGGTCTTCTGGCGTCTCGGGCAGCCCCCCGCCTGAGTCGGACCGACCTCAGGCCGGGAGGGGGAAGAGGCCAGCGCGGGTGACCGCGGCGGTCGGGGTCTTGCCCAGGAGGCCGCAGATCCACCCGGTGGTCGCGATCAGGGCTGGCAGGTCGTAGCCCGTCGAGAAGCCCGCCCGCTCGAGCATGTAGACCAGGTCCTCGGTCCCGATATTGCCCGTGGCATTGGGTGCGAAAGGACAGCCGCCGAGGCCGCCGCAGCTGGCGTCCAGGACGTCCACACCCGCCTCCACCCCGGCGAAGGCGTTGGCCAGGCCGGTATTGCGGGTATCGTGGAAGTGCAGGCGCAGCTTCTGTTCTCCCATGACGGCCCGGCAGGACTCCACCAGGCGCCGGACGGCCCAGGGATCGGCGACCCCGATGGTGTCGGCCAGGGCGATCTCATCGAGGGGCAGGCCCGCCGCCTCGCGGACCAGGTCGACCACCCGCGCCGGATCGACCTCGCCCTCGAAGGGACAGCCGAAGGCGACGGAAAAGGTCACCGACAGGCGGGGGCCGCCCTCGGTCGCCCGCCGGCCGGCGATGGCGGCCAGGGTGTCCATCTGGGCCCGGGTGTCCGCCCCCTGGTTGCGGATCCCGAAGGCGTCGGTGGCGCAGACCACCACATTGGCCTCGTCACAGCCCGTGGAGACCGCCCGGTCCCAGCCGCGCATGTTGAGGACCAGGCCGATCCGCGACCTCTTTGGCTCGGCCGGAAGGGCGGCGCAGACCTCCTCGGCGCCGGCCATCTGCGGGACCCGGGCAGGATTGACGAAGGAGACGGTCTCGATGCGACGGGCCCCTGCGGCTTCCAGGCGGTGGATGAATTCGACCCTCTGGGCGGGGGTCAGGGCGACCTTCTCGTTCTGCAGGCCGTCACGCGGCCCCACCTCGACGACCTCGATAAAGCGGCTCATGGACGGACCTCCGGGGGCGGGGCGTAGACCGTAAGCTCGGTCGCATCGCCGTTGGAATAATTCAGGCCCGCCACCCGGCCGACCTCGATGGGCGTGACGCCGTTCCGGGCGAGGGCGGCGCGGAAGGCGGGCTGCTCGCGACCCTCGACCACCGCGGCCCGACCCGAGGCCAGGGCCCTGGCGGCATCGGCGGCGTCACCCAGTCCGGTGTCTGTGCCCACCTGAAAGACCAGGCTGGGCTCGGCATATCCGGCGATGGCCACGGGGCCGGGGAGCACGCCCTGGGCGGGAAGGAGCCGCGCCCGGGCCAGGACCTCCGTCGTCCGGCTGGAGAGCATGAGCGGCTGGAGACCCGGCGCCAGGAGGCCGGTCAGAACACCATGCGCCAGGACCCCGGCGGGCAGGGCCCAGGCCAGGGCACGGAAGACCCGCCCCCGTAGAAGGAACAGGGCACCGCCGGCGGCGGCCAGGGCGAAGAGGCCTGCAGCCAGGATGGCGGCCGGTAGGTCCCGGGCGTCGCCATAGGTGAGGGCAAGGCCAAGGGCGACCGCCGCCAGGAGACCTCCCGCCAGAAGGTGAAGGCCAGCCCCGATCCGCCGCACCCAAGGCGTCGCCGCCTCCGCCAGGCCCGCGGCGCAAAGCCAGGCCAGGGGCGCATAGAGGGGCAGGACATAGTGGGGAAGCTTGGTCGGGGTGGCCTCGAAGAGAATCCAGGCGGGAACCAGCCAGGCCAGGGCGAACCGGACCCCCGGCTCGCGTCGCCGCCGCCAGGCGACCACCGCAGCGGCCGGAAGCAGGAGGGTGGCGGGAAAGGCCAGGAGGGGAAGGGCCAGGGCGTGGAAGCCGGGCGGTGCGCCGTGGGTCTCGTGTCCACCCACCAGCTTGGGGGCGAGGTCGCCGCCGATCGCCGCGGCCCAGAAGGCGCCGTCCGTTGCCACCGTGACCGCCCAGGCCCAGGGGCCGATGACCAGGGCCAGGAGGATCAGCCCCCAGGCCCACCCGATGGGCTGCGATGTCAGGGGCCGACGGTCGGCCAGCCGCAGGGTCAGGGCGGCGAGCCCGACGATGAGCGGCGTGATGGGGCCCTTGACCAGGATGGCCAGGGCGAGGGCCAGCCAGAACAGGGGAATGGCGAGGCGACCGGCCGGCCGCCCACCCCGGGCCTCGGCATAGAGACGCCCCAGGGCCGCAAGGCAAAGGACTGTGAGCCCCGTCAGCATGGCGTCGGTCTTGGCGATGAAGGCCTCGGTGGACAGCAGAAGCCCGCTACCCAGGATCAGCCCGGACATCAGGGCCACGCCCCGGCTGAAGAAGCCTGCAGCACCCCAGACGCAGGCGGCGGCGGCCAGCATGGCTCCCAATAGGGAGGGCAGGCGGTAGGGCCGGATATCCCTCAGCGCCGCGTCGCCGAAGGCCGACGCCGCCAGGGCCTGCATCCAGTGGATGCCGACCGGCTTCTTGAAGCGTGGCTGGTCCTGGAACCGGATGACCACATAGTCGTCCTGCTCGAGCATCTGGGCGGTGGCCTGGGCGAACCGAGCCTCATCCCTGTCGAGGGGCGGCAGGGCCAGGAAGCCGGGCAGGCCGGCCAGAAGGGTGAACAGGGCCGCGACCGCCGGACCGCGCCAGCCGCCGGGGCGCCGGAAGGCGTCGATGATGTTCGCCAGCCACATACAGGGTTGGTTAGCACGATCCGGAAGCGGCGTCGTTTCCCTTGAGGCCTGAAAGCTCGTAGGATGACCCATGCCCAAGGCCCCCGCAGAACCTGTCTCTGAAGGACGCCAGACGCCCACGCGGCCCGAGGTGTCGGTGGTGGTTCCGGTGTTCAATGAGTCCGGCGCCGCCGCCGACCTGGCCCGCGAGATCGCCGCCGCCTTCGCCGGGCACAGCCTTGAAATCCTGTTCGTTGACGACTGCAGCCGGGACGACACCCGCGCCCGCCTGCTGGCCCTGAAGGCCGAGATCCCGGCGCTGAGGGTTCTGGGTCACAGTGCCAACGCTGGCCAGAGCCGGGCCGTCCGGACGGGCGTGCTGGCGGCCCGAGGCGACATCATCGTCACCCTGGACGGCGACGGGCAGAACGACCCCGCAGACGCGCCTAGACTGGTCGAGGCCCTGAAGTCGGGTCCGCCGGAACTGGCCCTGGTGGGCGGCGAGCGGATGCGGCGGCAGGACAGCGCCGCCAAGAAGGTCGCCTCACGCATTGGCAACGGCGTGCGCAAGCGCCTGCTCCGGGACACAGCCAACGACACAGGATGCGGCTTGAAGGCCTTCCGGCGGGAGGCCTTCCTGAGGCTTCCCTACTTCGACCACATCCACCGCTACCTGCCGGCCCTGATGCTGCGAGAGGGTTATGCCACGGCCTTCCTGCCTGTTGGGCACAGGCCACGCACGACCGGATCGTCGAAGTACACCAACCTCGGGCGGCTCTGGGCCTCGATCTCGGACCTTTGGGGCGTGATGTGGCTGCAGTCCCGGGCCCGTCGCCCAGGCGCCGTCATCGAACTCTGAAGCCGCCGCAGGACGGCCGGGCCGTCAGGTAAAGGCGGTCAGAATGGCCACGACGAGGGCGACATCCAGGACACGGGCGACGAGGGCGGGCATGGCGGGGCTCCGGAGAGGATCTCGCCAAACTTATTGCAAGGCCCGGGCCAGACCGGGCGCCTCCGGAAACCAAGGCTTTTCCGCGGACACAGGCCGCCTTGGCAGCGGCAATCCTGACCGGTCGGCGGATTTCGCCGGAGCGGATCAGGTCTTGAGGCGCGCCTTGCGTCCCTTCTTCTTGCGGCGATCCGCGCCGCCAGACCACTCGGCAGTCTCATAGGCCGAGCGGGCTTCATCCAGGACGGGGGCGCCGCCGCGCAGGCCCCGGCGGGCGCCCTCCTGCCCCAGAAGGTGGGCACTGAGCACCGCAGCGCCTTCGGCGAGGGGAGTCTCCGGGGGCGGCTTGACGCGATCCGTCCGGCCGGCGCCGGCGTTGGGGTTCGGTAACGCGAGGACAGGCTCGACAGACGGGTTTCGGGCGCCTGGGGTCCGCCGCGACCTGCGAATGGGATCAATCGGCCCGGTCATCGTCCCGAAGCAAGTCTGTCAATCTGGGCGGCCATCTCCTCCATCCGCCGCTTGAGGTCGGCGATGGCGTCCTCGGAGGCGGGGGGCGCGGGGGACGGAGAATCGGCGGCGGGCACCGTT
>NZ_JBAXIM010000153.1:0-5909 GCF_037138395.1 Phenylobacterium sp. | reverse complement strand
TCCCAACACATTCCGGGGCCCGGGGCCTTGGGGGTCCGGGCGGACGGCGCTAAGACAGGGCCATGTCCCGACCTGCCTGCCGCCTCTACCTGATCACGCCGCCTCAGTTGGGCGACCTCGCCGTCTTTGCCGGACGCCTGGAAGCTGCCCTGTCCGCCGGGGACGTAGCCGCCCTGCAGGTTAGGCTGAAGGACGCCTCGGAAGCCGAGATCACCGAGGCGGTCCGGGTACTGGGCCCCATCGCCCGGGCGCATGACGCCGCGCTGATCCTGAATGACGACCCCGACCTGGCCGCGCGCCTCGGCTGCGACGGGGTGCACGTGGGCCAGTCCGATATGCCCTGCGCCGAGGCCCGGCGCCGGGTTGGCAAAGACCGGACCGTCGGCGTGACCTGTCATGACAGCCGCCACCTGGCCATGGAGGCCGCCGAGCAGGGCGCAGACTATGTCGCCTTCGGGGCCTTCTTCCCAAGCTCCACCAAGGACGCCCCGACCCGGGCGGAACCCGAGACCCTGTCGGTCTGGCAGGAGACCATGCAGACGC
Organism: Phenylobacterium sp.; assembly: GCF_037138395.1. Lineage (GTDB taxonomy): Bacteria > Pseudomonadota > Alphaproteobacteria > Caulobacterales > Caulobacteraceae > Phenylobacterium. Next base: position 5,366 of record NZ_JBAXIM010000153.1, on the reverse strand, counting down.
CCTGCGTCGCCATCGGCGGCATCACCGCGGAGACCGCCCGCGGCCTGGCGGCGGCCGGGGCCGACTTCCTGGCGGTATCGGCGGGGGTCTGGAGCCACCCGGAAGGCGAGGCCCAGGCGGTGCGCGACCTGAATGTGGCCATCGGCGAGGGCCTGGCGGACCGGAGCGGTACCGGCGGAGCCTGATCACCCTAACCGCACCTTGCCTTGCGGCGGCCCGGCCACTAGGTTCCGCGACCCATGTCGACCCAATCCGCCCTCCTCAAGGTCATGTCCGACGCCGCCCGGCAAGCCGCCCGGGGTCTCAACCGAGATTTCGGCGAGCTGGCCGAGCTGCAGGTCTCCCGCAAGGGTGCCGCAGACTTCGTGTCCGCGGCCGACATCAAGGCCGAACAGTCCATCTTCGAGAGCCTGGCCAAGGCCCGTCCGGGCTACAACTTCCTGGGCGAGGAGCGGGGCCTGATCGGGGGGACGGACAAGACCCACACCTGGATCGTCGATCCCCTGGACGGGACGACCAACTTCCTGCACGCCATCCCGCACTTCGCCATCAACATCGCCCTTCAGCGCGAAGGGGCCATCGTGGCGGCGGTTACCTACAACCCCGTGTCCAACGACCTGTTCTGGGCCGAGAAGGGCAAGGGCGCCTTCGTCAATGACCGGCGCCTCCGGGTGGCGGTCCGCCAGAAGCTCGACGAGTCGGTCCTCGCCACGGGGATCCCCTTCATGGGCCACGGCCAGCACGCCCGCTTCCTGAAGGAACTTCACCAGGTCAGCCAGCGTGTCGCCGGCGTGCGTCGGTTTGGCTCTGCAGCCCTGGACCTGGCCTGGGTGGCTGCGGGGCGGATGGACGGCTTCTGGGAGCGCGACCTCAGCGCCTGGGACCTGGCGGCGGGTCTCCTGCTGGTCACCGAGGCTGGCGGCAAGGTGACCACCGCCGACGGCGGCGACGACATCCTGGAGACCGGCAGCATCTGCGCTGCCAACCTCGACCTGCATCCCCTGGTCCTCGAGCGTCTGAAGGCCGCGGCCTGAGCCGGGCCGGACGGCGGCTTGACGAAACCGTCACGCCCCTGCGTTAGTCGGCTCTCATGCCAAGCTATCTTCCCTCGCGCCGCGCCTTTGGGGCCGGCTTCGTCGCTGCAGGAGCCCTTGTGGCCTCCGCCCGCACCGCCTCCGCCGCGCCGCGACAGCAGGTCGTCGCCCATCGGGGGGCCAGCGGCTACCGTCCCGAGCACACCCGCCAGGCCTACCTCCTGGCCATCGCCCAGGGGGCGGACGTCATCGAGCCGGACCTCGTCCTGACCAAGGACGGTGCCCTGGTGGCCCGCCACGAGAACGAGATCGGCGGTACGACGGACATCGCGTCCCGTCCCGGGTTCGCAGGCCGGAAGACCGTGCGCGTGATCGATGGCGAAAAGGTCGAGGGCTGGTTCACCGAGGACTTCACCCTGGCCGAGCTCAAGACCCTGAGGACCCGGGAGCGCCTGCCGGAACTGCGGCCGGACAGCGCCCGCCACGACGGCGAGGACCAGATCCTGACCTTCGCCGAGGTCGCCGACCTGGCCCGCCGGGAGTCCACCCGCCTGGGCCGCACCGTCGGCCTCTGCCCGGAGATGAAGCACCCGGCCTATTTCCGGGCGCGCGGAATGGCCATCGAGCCGGTCATGGCCGCCGCCCTGAAGGCCGAGGGCCTCGACTCCGCCACAGCCCCGGTCCTGGTCCAGTGCTTCGAGGTCGGCCCCCTGAAGACCCTTGCCACCCTCTCCAAGGCCCCCCGCGTCCAGCTCGTCTCCGCCGAGGGCGGCCCCGCGGACCTGCCGGGCGTACGCTACGCCGACATGGTTACGGTCGAGGGGCTGAAGGCCATCGCTGGCTACGCCCAGGCCCTCGGCCCGGAATGGCGCCAGGTGATCGCCATCAACTCCGCCGGAGCCCTGGCCGGCCCGACTCGGCTGGTGGTGAACGCCCACGCCGCAGGGCTGAAGGTCATCCCCTGGACGGTACGGGCGGAGAACGCCTTCCTGCCGCCAGCCCTGAGGCGCGGCACCGAGCCGGGCGCGCACGGCGACGTTGCGACCCTTCTCAAGGCCCTCTTCGCCACCGGCGTCGACGGCCTGTTCAGCGACTTCCCGGACCTGGCCGTCGCGGCCCGCGGCGCCTAGAGCCGGTTTCGATCCAAAAACCGGTTTCCAGTTTGTCGGAACCGGATCTAGCCCGCAGCGTCGGTGAACTGCAGGGCGGCGAAGCGGGCGTAGAGGCCGCCCCGGGCTGTCAGCTCGGCATGGGTTCCGGTCTCTACGACCCGCCCTTCGTCCATCACCACGATCCGGTCGGCCTTCAGGACCGTGGCCAACCTGTGCGCGATGACCAGTGTGGTGCGCCCGCGCATGGCCGCGTCGAGGGCCTCCTGGACCAGCTTCTCGTTTTCCGCATCGAGGGCGCTCGTGGCTTCGTCCAGGAGCAGGATCGGCGCCTGGCGGACGAGGGCCCGGGCGATGGCGAGACGCTGCCTCTGGCCTCCTGACAGGCCCCGGGCGCGCTCTCCAAGGGGGGTCTCGAAGCCTTCCGGAAGCCCCGCGATAAAGCCCTCCGCCTGGGCGGCGCGGGCGGCGGCGCGGATCTCGTCGGGCTCCGCGCCTTCACGGCCGAAGGCGATGTTGTCGGTGGCCGAGCCTGAAAACAGGGGACTGTCCTGCGCCACCAGGGCGGCCTGGGCGCGGATGTCCCGGGGATCGGCCCGCCTCAGGTCCACCCCGTCGATGCGAACGACGCCGCCGAGGGGGTCGTAGAACCGCAGGAGGAGGCGGAAGACCGTACTCTTGCCCGCGCCGGAAGGCCCCACCAGGGCGACCCGCTCGCCGGGTGCCACGGTGAGGGTCAGGCCATTGAGGGCCGGCGCGGCCTCCCGGCCAGGATAGGCGAAGACGACATCCTCGAACCGGATCTCGCCGCGCCCGGGCAGTTTCTGGGCGTCGGCCGGCGCCGCAATCCCCGGCTGGGCGGACAGGAGCTCGGCCACCCGTTCCATGGCGCCGGCGGCCTTCTGGACGTCGCCCCACATCTCCCCGAGGGCCCCGACGGAACTGGCGGCGAAGACCGAAAGGAAGGCGAACTGGAACAGGGCGCCCCAGGTCAACTCGCCCCTCTGCCCGGCGTGGACGCCCAGCCAGAAGACCGCGACCACGCCGCCGAAGACCAACATGATGGCCGCAGCGGTCATGACCGCCCGAGCCGACATGCGCCTCAGGGAGGTACGGAAGGAGCGTTCGACGGCGGCGCCGAAGCGGTCAGAGGCGGCCCGCTCGCGCCCGAAGGCCTGCACGGTCTCCAGGGCGTCCAGGGTCTCGCCGGCATGGCCAACCGCCCGGGCGAATTCGTCCTGGGTCGCGGTGGTCAGGGTGCGCAGGGGCCGGGCGAACAGAAACAGGGGCACCACGACCACGGGAATAATCAGCAAGACCAGCAGGGTCAGCTTGGGGCTCACCCAGAGCATGAGGACCAGCGACCCGATCATGATCAGGGTGTTGCGGAGGAAGATCGAGGCCGTGGTGGCCAGCAGGTTCTCGATGATCTGGATGTCGGTGGTCAGGCGGGACAGGACCTCGCCCGTGCGGGTGGCGATGAAGAAGGCCGGGTCCAGGGTCAGGATGTGGCCATAGACCGACTTGCGCAGGTCGGCCACGATCCGCTCGCCGAGCCGGGTCACCCAGTAATAGCGAAGGGCGGTGAACAGGCCGAGGGCCACGGCCACGGCGCCCAGCAGCCAGAACCAGCGGTCCACGGAGTCCCCGCCCCGGTTCGAGGTCAGGTGTTCGACCAACACGCGCACCGCGCCGCTCATGCCCAGGGTGGCCGAGGAGGTCGCCACCATCAGGAGGCAGGCGATGAAGGTTTCGAAGCCGTGCGCCTTCAGGATCGGCAAGAGGGTCGACAGGGCTGTCAGCTTTCGCGTAGAGCCGCGCCGCTCGGCGGCGGACTGCATGTCCTGCGCGAGCGCCCCGCCTGCGCTTGGACGCCCTTCAACCGCGGATTCCGACAAACCGTCCGACATCTGGACCCCGCCCTTGCTCTACCGGCGCGCTTTGCTGTAAAAGCCCCGCTTTCCGCCCGTCGGCCTCCCGGAGGGCGGCGTACTGACACTGGCCGCTCCTTTACGTCGGATGACCCCGAGATGAAACAAGACACCCATCCCGACTATCACTTCATCACCGTGGTGATGACGGACGGCACCAGCTATCCGACCCGTTCGACCTACGGGAAGGAAGGGGCGACCCTCAACCTCGACATCGATCCCAAGACCCACCCGGCCTGGACCGGCGGCAACCAGCAACTCCTGGACCGCGGCGGCCGTGTCTCGCGCTTCAACGCCAAGTTCGGCGGCTTTACACGCAAATAGGTGGTCAGCCTGCGAAGGCTGACATCAGGCGTAATTTGTCGCTCAGCCTGCGAAGGCTGACCTGAGGCGGTCGATCTGTGAGGCCACCGAGTTCACCGGCACCTCGACCTCAAGATACAATTGGCGATCCATTCGGGCGACCCGCTCAAACAGGCGGTCAACGCGCTGCGACAGGCCTGCGAGCGCGTCGGGCAGCCGGCCTGGCCGGGATCTTCCGGGCCGGGGCTCGCTCAGCCGGTAGCGGGGATCGGCGGCGGCCGCCGCAGGCGTCTCGCCATCCCGAACGGCCTTCTGCACCAGGAGCCAGGACGACACCTGCATGAGGCGGGTGGTCAGGCGCATGCTCTCGGCGGCATAGTCGGAGGCGGCCTCCCGGCCGAGACGGCGGGCCTCCATCCGGCCGGAGCCGTCGAGGTAGGTCGACGCCTCCTGGACCAGGTCCAGGCCTTCCCGCAGGGTTCGCTCGAAGACTTCGACCGCCGCAAGGTCCAGGACCACGCCCGACTTTGTGGCCACGGCCGGATTCGCTCCCGAGGTCATGCCTGGATCTCCCGCGAGGGGCTGGCCGCCCCGTCGATTCGCATCTGTGCAATCCTTGGGTGCGCGTTTTCAGCGCCTCGGGCAAGGGGTCGGAGGCTCAGTCCCCAGGCGTTTTGAAGAGGGCGTCCGCGGCCTCGCGTCCCGCCGACTTCCGGGCGATCTGGGCGCGGCACCGGGCGATCTCGCCCTCCAGCAGGGCGATGCGCTCTTCAAGGTCGCCGACCGAGAACAGGTCCAGGTCCTCCTTCAGGGCCAGGTCCAGGGCGGCGCCCCGGCCGCGACGCGGCGATTCAGGTTCCTCGTTCACGGACCCCTCCGAAGGTCGCCCTGCAGGGCAGACGCATGATCCCTTGGCGGCACGCCGCCCTTGGGAATCCCTTGGCGGCACGCCGCCCTTGGGACTATCTGACCTGCACGGCGCGGCGCGC
>NZ_JBAXIM010000152.1:0-6010 GCF_037138395.1 Phenylobacterium sp. | reverse complement strand
TTGACCCCCTCACCCGGCTCCGCCGGGAGCTCCCCCTGATGGGGAGCAATTGGCGCTCAGGGTCCTCCCCCGGGGGCAGGTCAGAGCGAGCGGGCCACGACCTCCTTCATGATTTCGGAGGTGCCGCCGTAGATGCGTTGCACCCGGGCGTCGCGCCACAGCCGGGCGATGGGATACTCGTTCATATAGCCGGCACCGCCATGCAGCTGCAGGGCCGCGTCGCAGACCTCCCACTGCAGCTCGGTGTGGAACAGCTTGGCGGCCGAGGCCTCGGCCGCGGTCAGCTCGCCCCTCAGGTGGCGGGCCGTGCACCAGTCCAGGTGCGCCCATCCGGCCTGCAGCTTGGCCTTCAGGGTGGCCAGGGTGAAGCGGGTGTTCTGGAAGTCGAACACGGTCTGGCGGAAGGCCTTGCGCGCCTTGGTGAACTTCACCGCCTCGTCGAAGGCCCTCTGGGCGCCGGCCTGGCCCGAGATGGCGATCTGCAGCCGCTCCTGGGGCAGCTGGGTCATCAGATGGACGAAGCCCTGGTTCTCCTGGCCCAGCAGGTTGCCGGCAGGAACCCGGACGTCGTCAAAGAAAAGCTCGGAGGTGTCGGCCGAGTTCTGGCCGATCTTGTCCAGGTTGCGCCCGCGCCGGAAGCCCTCGCGGGTGGCCTCTACCAGGATCAGGGAGATGCCCTTGGAGCCCTTGTCCGGGTCGGTCTTGGCCACAACGACGACGATGTCGGCGGTCTGGCCGTTGGTGATATAGGTCTTGGACCCCGAGATCACATAGTCGTCGCCGTCCCGGCGGGCAGTGGTCCGCACCCCCTGAAGGTCCGAGCCCGCGCCGGGCTCGGTCATGGCAATGGCGGCGATGGCCTCGCCCGACACCATCCTCGGTAGCCAGGCCTGCTTCAGCGCCTCGCTTGCATAGTGGATCACGTAGGGGACCACGATGTCCGACTGCAGGGTAATGCCCGCCGTCGAGCCGGCATAGGTCAGCTCCTCGCCGATCACGGCGTTGTAGCGGTAGTCCAGGTCCAGGCCGCCATAGGCCTGAGGGACCTGGGGGCAGAGCAGGCCCGCGTCGCCACAGGCCAGCCAGAAGGCCCGGTCGATGACGCCCTCTTCCTCCCACCGGTCCAGGTGGGGCGTCAGGTGCTGGGCGAAGACCTTGCGGACCTGCCCCCGGAAGATTGCCAGGTCCTCGTCGAAAAGGGGGCGTCCTGAAGTGTCGAGCATGGGGGTCTCCCGTCGTCCTCTGCCTAGGAGGAGACTCTATGCCGCCTCACGCGGCGTCAGGCGAGTCCCCGAGCCCGCAGGCCTTTGCAATGGCGGCGCGCAGTTCCGGCAGGCCGGTCCCCTTTTCCGAGGAGGTGGCGATGACTCCCGGGAAGGCGGCGGGCCGCTTGGCGATCTTGGCCTCGGTCTGGGCGCGGACGGCCTCGACCTCGGCGGGCCTGAGCTTGTCGGCCTTGGTCAGGATCACCTGGTAGGAGACCGCCGCCCGGTCGAAGGTGGCCATGGGCTCCTCATCCACGTCCTTAAGGCCATGGCGGGCGTCGATCAGCAGGTAGGCCCGGCGCAGGTTGGGCCGGCCGCGCAGATAGTCGCGCCCCAGGGCCTGGAACTTCTTCACCTCGCCCTTGCCCGCCCTGGCCCAGCCATAGCCGGGCAGGTCCACCAGCCGCACCCGTTCGTCGACCACGAAGAAGTTCACCTCCCGGGTGCGCCCTGGCTCGTTCGACGCCCGGGCCAGGTGCTTTTGGCCGACCAGGCCGTTGATCAGGGAAGACTTGCCCACGTTGGAGCGACCGGCAAAGGCCACCTCGGGAAGGTCCGGTTCCGGCAGGCCGTCCACCGAGACTGCGCCCATGAGGAACACGGCGGGGCGGGCGAACAGCACGCGCGCTGTCTCGATCGCCTCGTCCGAAAAGGCCTCCTCATCCGGCGTTGGCGCGCCCTCTGCGCTCACCCGGCGACCTTCCGCGCCCGAAGTCTGGCGATGAAGTCGTCGATGGGGTTCGCCACCTGGTACCTCCGCATGATGACGTACTGCTGGAGGATCGTGAGGACGTTGCTCCAAGTATAGTAGATCATCAGGCCGACAGCGAACGGGGCCATGACGAAGGTGAAGATCACCGGCATCAGCTCCATCATCCTCTGCTGCATGGGATCCGGCGCCGGGGGGCTCAGCTTCATGGAGAGCCACTGGGTCAATCCATAGGCCAGGGGCCAGATGCCGATATGCAGGGGCCCGGTCAGCAGGCCGCCGATGTAGGGCAGGGTCGACGGATCCCAGGGGATCAGGCCGAACAGGTTGAAGATGGTCGTGGGATCCCGGGCCGAGAGGTCACGGATCCAGCCGTAGAAGGGGGCGTGTCGCATCTCGATGGACACCGACAGCACCTTGAACAGGGACAGGAAGACCGGGATGGTCGCCAGCATGGGCAGGCAGCCCATCAAGGGATTGATCTTCTCCGCCTTATAAAGGCCCATCAGCTCCTGCTGCTGGCGCTGGGGATCATCCTTCAGGCGCGCCCTCAGGTCCTCGACCTTGGGCTGGATCTTCTTCATCTTGGTCAGCGACTCGTAGGACAGGTTCGCCGGATAGAAGAGCACCAGGCGGATGACCACAGTCAGGGCCAGGATGGCCAGGCCGAAGTTGTTGAGGAAGCCAAAGAAGACCTCCAGCAGCCGGAAGATCGGCTTGGTCAGGAAGTAGAGCCGGCCCCAGTCCACCGCATCCTGCAGCCTCGGGATGCCCAAGGATTTCTCGTAGGCCCGCAGGACCGGGACAGTCTTGGCGCCGGCGAACAGGCGGCTGACGTGGGTATAGGTACCACCTGGCTGGACGACCCGGGGGTTGGCGACGAAGTTGGCTTCGTAGATGTCCAGGCCTGAGACCGACGTGGCGCGGTAGGCGGCGTTCACCGCCTCCTTCTGCTCGGGGACCACAGCCGCCAGCCAGTACTTGTCGGTCACCCCCAGCCATCCGCCGGTCGCCTTGAAGACCTTCTCGCCATCCTTCTTGAGCTGCTTGTACTTCAGCATCTCCAGGACGCCGTCCATTACGCCCACGGTGCCCTCATGGGCATTGGCGGCGGGGACGGCCGGCGCGCCGCGGCGCTGGACCGAGGCGTAAGGGGCGATGGTGACGGCGCCGGGAAGGCTGTTGGCCACCGTGTCGGTCACGGTGAACATGAAGCGGTCGTCGACCTCGATCCGGCGGGTGAAGACCAGGCCCTGGCCGGCGTCATAGCGCAGCACCACGGGACGACCGGGGGACAGACGGTCGCCCCCGACCTGGGTCCACAGGGCGCTGGCGCCGGGCAGGCCCGGCAGGTTGGAGCCCGTCCATCCGAAATCCGCGAACCAGGCGTCCTGGACGCCCTCGGGGCGCAGCAACTCCACAGGCGGCGACTTCGGGTCCACGTCTACCCGGTAGTCGCGCAGGAAGAGGTCATCGATGCGCCCGCCGCGAAGGGAGACCGAACCCTGCAGGGCTGGCGTATCCACAACGATCCTGGGGGCCCCGGCGATGGCGGCGTCCCGGGTGACGAAGACTGGCGCGGCCGGGCCGGCCAGGGCGGGAGCCCCGGCGACGGCGCCGGGTGCGACCTGTGCCGCTGCAGGGGTCTCGCGGGCCTTGAGTTCGGCATCCCGCTGCCGGTTCTGGGGACCGAGGACGAGGGCCTGGTAGCCAAACAGCAGGACCATCGACAGGACCACGAAGATGACGGTGTTGCGGTTCGTATTGTCGGGCATTCGGGCGCGCGCTCAGTCTGTTGGAGAGGGGGCGCTGTCAGGCGCGCGGGCGGGAGGACCGCCTTCTGTCGCGAGGCTTATCAGCGCGCTTTTCACATCGTCAAGCAGGCGGTCCCAGGGACGGGTCGGCGCACCGCCCCTGGCGATCAGAACATAGTCGCAGCCGGGACGTCCAAAGTCGGGGACAAGCCGCCGCGCGGCCTCCCGCAGCCGTCGCTTGGCCCGGTTGCGAACGACCGCCCCGCCGATCCGGCGGGTGGCGGTAAAGCCCACCCGGATCCGGGCGTCGCCATCCTGGCGCTCGCGCACCTGCAGGAGCACGGCGCCACGCGCACAGGCGCGGCCCTTGGCGGCGGCGAGAAAGCCCGGCCGGGTCTTGAGACGTTCCATGGGGGGGGCGGGTTCCTCCATCCAGAGGGGCCCTGGGGGTTGCAGGTTTCGCGCCGTCAGGCGGTCAGACGCTTGCGACCCTTGGCCCGGCGGCGGGCGACGACCTTGCGGCCGTTCTTGGTGGCCATGCGGGCGCGCCAGCCGTGACGGCGCGCACGCACGAGACGGGAGGGCTGAAAGGTGCGCTTCACGGGACCAACTCCGGGAGAAAATCGAGCGGCGGGAATAGGGGATGCCCGGGTCCCTGTCAATGGCGCCCAGGGCAGAAGGACCTGAACCCAGCCTCAAAGGTCGGGGCGGATGATGGTCTTTCCCACCACGGTGCGCTCGGCCAGGGTGTCGAAGGCCTCGCGCCAGCCATCCAGGGGGAACTCCCGGTCGACCCGCGGGTGCATGGCGCCCTCGGCGGCCAGCTTCCAGATGGCCGCGTTGTTCTCGCGGCCCTTGTCGGGGAATTGCCGGCCGTATTCGCCGGCCCGGACCCCCATGACCGAGAAGCCCTTGATCAGGGCGTAGTTCACCGGCAGCACCGGTAGCCGGCCCGAGGTGAAGCCAATCGACAGGATCCGGCCATCGAAGGCGATGCAGCGCACGCTCTCGTCGAAGACGTCGCCGCCGACGGGATCGTAGATCACGTCGGCGCCGCGACCGCCGGTGATCTCCTTGACCCGGTCCTTGAAGCCCTTCGAGACGTTCACCACGGCGTCGGGGGCGTATTCCTTTTCGATCACGGCCAGCTTGGCGTCCGAAGCCGAGGCGGCGATGACCCGGCAGCCCAGGTGGCGGGCCAGATCCACGGCGGCAAGACCGGTGCCCCCGGCCGCGCCGTGCACCAGGACCCACTCGCCCGGCTGGACCTGGGCCCGGCGGACCAGGGCGACCCAGGCCGTCAGGTAGCAGACCTGGTAGCCGGCGGCCTGGCCATAGGTCAGGGCCTCCGGCTTGCGGTGCAGGGCGGCGGCGGGGCTGATGGCGTATTCGGCGAAGGCGCCCGTGCGCGAGCCGCCGGCCACGGCGTCGCCGGGCTTCCAGGCGGTGACGCCCTCCCCCACGGCCACCACGTCCCCGGCCAGCTCCATGCCCGGGGTGAAGGGAACCTGTGGCTTGTGCTGGTGCTCGCCCCGGGTCTGCATAAGGTCGGGGAAGTTTATCGCCCCAGCGCGGACCTTGATGAGCACCTCGCCCGGACCAGGGGTCGGGTCCGGCAGGTCCTTGACCCTGCAGCCAGCGTATTCTGCGGCCAGTTCCTCGACGACGAGCGCACGCATGGGTCAGTCCTTTCAGGTATCTCGGGAGAGGCGGGCGGCGGCCAGGGCGCAGATCTCCGCGCTGGCCGTCCGCGCCGCCGGGATCACGCCGCCGAAGGCGGTGAAGCCGTGGACCAGGCTGTCATAGCGCCGGTAGTCCACAGGCACTCCGGCCGCGGCCAGCCGGCGGGCGTAGGCCTCGCCCTGGTCGACCAGGGGATCGAAACCGGCGGTGGCGATGACCGCCGGGGGCAGGCCCGACAGGTCCTCCGTCCGCCCGGGCGCCAGCCGCGGGTCAGCGGGGTCGGCGCCAGCGGCGAGGTAGTGGCCCAAAAACCAGTCCAGGGTCGCCCGGTCCAGGGGAAAGGCGTCGGCGAAGGTGGTCAGGGAGGGGGTCTCGCTGGCCATGTCCACGGCCGGATAGACCAGCAGCTGGAGGACAGGGCCAGGCTCACCCGCACGGCGCATTTCCTGGGCCAGGGCGGCGGCGAAGAGGCCGCCCATGGAGTCCCCGCCGATCGCCACCCGGCCTGGCGCGGCCCCGAAGCGCTCACCCGCCTCCCGCGCCCAGCGGAAGGCCGCCAGCACGTCCTCATAGCCGGCCGGGAACCGGTGCTCTGGCGC
>NZ_JBAXIM010000151.1:0-6040 GCF_037138395.1 Phenylobacterium sp. | reverse complement strand
CGCCGCCGCCCTTCGAGGTCACAGTCCTGACCATGTTCCCCGAGGCCTTTCCCGGGCCGCTGGGGGTTTCGCTGGTCGGGACGGCCTGGCGCGAGGCCGGTCTCTGGTCCCTGGAAACGCTGGACATCCGGGGCTTTTCCAAGGATAAGCGCGGCTTCCTCGACGACACCCCCGCAGGGGGCGGGCCGGGGCAGGTGATGCGGGCGGACGTGATCGCCTCGGCGCTCGACAGCGTCGAAGCGCGCGGGCGCCCGCTTCTCTATATGAGCGCCCGGGGTCGGCCCCTGACCCAGGCGCGTGTGAAGGACTGGGCCGACGGGCCGGGACTCATCGTCCTGGCGGGTCGGTTCGAGGGGGTGGACCAGCGGGTGATCGACGCCCGGGGGTTCGAGGAGGTCTCGGTCGGAGACGCGGTCCTCGCCGGCGGCGAGGCGGCGGCTCTGGTGACCATCGAGGCCTGTGTAAGGCTCGTGCCCGGCGTCCTCGGCCAGGCCGAGAGCCTCAGTGAAGAGAGTTTCGAGGACGGGCTTCTGGAGCATCCGCAGTTCACACGACCGCGGACGTTTGAGGGTCTGGAAATTCCGCAGGTCCTGCTCAGCGGCCACCACGCACAGGTGGCGGCCTGGCGGCAGACCGAGCGGGAACGCGCTACGCGGGAACGGCGTCCGGACCTCTGGACCGCCTGGCTCGCCAATCAACAGGCAAAGGGCGAGTAAAGCCCGGCACGAAAGGACTGAACCATGAACCTGATCCAGGAACTGGAAAAGGAAGAAGCCGACCGTCTGGTCGCCACCCGCGCCATTCCGGTCTTCCGCCCCGGCGACACGCTCCGCGTCAATGTCCGCATCAAGGAAGGCGAGCGCGAGCGCGTCCAGGCCTATGAGGGCGTGTGCATTGCCCGCCAGGGCCAGGGCATCAACGAGAGCTTCTCGGTCCGCAAGATCTCCTTCGGCGAGGGCGTCGAGCGGATCTTCCCGATCCATTCGCCGAACATCGAGAGCATCGAGGTCAAGCGCCGCGGCGTCGTGCGCCGGGCAAAGCTCTACTATCTGCGCGACCGCCGCGGGAAGTCGGCCCGGATCGCCGAGCGCCAGATGACCCCCGCAGAGCGGGCCCTGGCCGCCGCCGAGCGCGCCGGGACCTCCAGCGACAGTACCGAGGGCTGACCGGCGTGCACGACCGGCACCCAGCCGGTCGTCCCAACGGAACGTCATGTCCGGCTCTGGTCTTCCTGCCCTTCTCCTGACTGGAGGCTCAGGCCAGGTGGGGCTCGCCCTGCGCGAGGCCCCGCCGGCCGGTTTTCAGGTCGTGGCCCCTCCGCGCACCGAACTGGACCTGGCCGACGCTGGGTCAGTACGCCGCTGGGTGGGGGATCGGCCCTGGGCCGCGGTCGTCAACGCCGGGGCCTGGACCGCGGTAGATGCCGCTGAAACCCACGCCGCCGAGGCCTGGGCGGCCAACGCCCACGGGCCGGCCATACTGGCCCGCGCCACCGCGGAGCGCGGCCTTCCCCTTGTCCAGATCTCGACGGACTATGTCTTTGATGGCGGGCTTGACCGGCCCTACCGCGAGGACGACCCGGTCGGACCCGTCAGCGTCTACGGTGCCTCCAAGGCCGCAGGTGAGATGGCGGTGGCCGCCCTCAATCCCCGCCATGTGATCCTCAGGACCGCCTGGGTCTACAGCCCCTGGGGCGCCAACTTCCTGCGCACAATGTTGCGTCTGGCAGAGACCCGCGATGCCCTTTCCGTGATTGACGACCAGGCGGGCTGCCCCACCTCGGCCCTGGACATCGCCGCAGCGATCGGGGCCGTCTGCCGGCGGCTCGCCGACCCTGCGCCACAGCCGGCCGGGATCTTTCACTTCGCCGGTGCCGGCGAGACCACCTGGTATGGCTTCGCCGCCCGGATCTTCGAGCGCGCCGCCCAGGCGGGCGTCAGGGCGCCGGCCCTGACCCCCATCCCCTCGGCCGACTGGCCGACCCCCGTACGGCGGCCAGCGAATTCCCGGCTGGACACGACGCATTTCACCCGCACATTCGGGCTTTCGCCCCGTCCCTGGACGGAGGCGACGGACGAGGTGGTCGACCGGCTCACCGGGGCGGGCGAGCGACAGGGAGGCAGAGCATGAAGGGCATCATCCTGGCGGGCGGCGCCGGTACGCGCCTCCACCCCGCCACCCTGGCGGTGAACAAGCAGCTCCTGCCGATCTACGACAAGCCGATGATCTACTATCCCCTTTCCGTCCTCATGCAGGCCCGGATCCAGGACATACTGATCATCTCCTCGCCGGAGTATCTGGGGAACTACCAGCGCCTGTTCGGCGACGGCTCCCAGTTCGGCGTGCGTATGGCCTACGCCGTCCAGCCCAGCCCCGACGGCCTGGCCCAGGCCTTCCTGATCGGCGAGGACTTCCTGGCCGGCGACCCGGCCGCCCTGATCCTGGGCGACAACATCTTCCTGGGGGCCGGCATGACCGGGCTTCTGGAAGCCGCCGCTGCGCGCACGACCGGCGCCACCATCTTCGCCTACGAGGTCGAACGGCCCGAGGCCTACGGTGTGGTCGAGCTCGACGCCACCGGCCGGGCCCTGAGCCTGGAGGAGAAGCCCGAACACCCGCGCTCCCGCCAGGCGGTGACCGGCCTCTACTTCTACGACCGGGACGTGGTCGAGCTGGCCCGACAGGTGCGCCCCTCAGCCCGGGGCGAGCTGGAGATCACGGATCTCAACCGGCTCTATATGGAGCGGGGCGACCTCTTCGTTCAGAAGATGGATCGCGGGTTCACCTGGCTGGACACCGGCACCCACGACAGCCTGCTCGAGGCCAGCGAACTCGTCCGGACCCTCCAGAAACGCCAGGGCCTGCAGATCGCCTGCCTGGAGGAGATCGCCCTCACCAACGGCTTCATCGACGCCGACCAGGTCCGGCGGGCCGGCGAGGCCCTTTCGAAGACCGCCTATGGCCAGTACCTTCTGGACCTCGCCGGACGCTGAGGCGCCGTGAGGCTTGGCCGCTGCGCCGGTTCGGCGTTAGTGTCGCCGGGCGCACTCGGGAGCCTGCCCATGAAGATGATCATTGCCGTGATCAAGCCCAGCCGCCTGGACGCCGTCCTGGATGCCGTCACCGAAGCCGGCGCCTCGGGTCTCACCGTCACGGAGGTCCGCGGCTATGGTCGCCAGAGGGGCAAGACCGAGGTCTACCGGGGGGCTGAGTACGAGGTAAAGCTCCTGCCCAAGGTTAAGCTGGAGATCGCCGTCCCCACCGACATCGCCGACGCCGTCATCGAGGCCATCACCCGCAGCGCCAATACCGGGAAGATCGGCGACGGCAAGATCTTCGTCATGGACCTCGAGACCGCCCTGCGCATCCGCACCGGCGAGGCCGACGCCGCCGCGATCTCGGGCTAGTCCCGCCTCAGCACGAAGACCGCCGCCTCGGCCCGCCAGTTCTCCAGAACCGAGCGCGGGTAGATGGGCCGCGCTGGACGGCCGCCCGACAGGGCCGCGCAGGCCTCGATCCTCAGGCCCAGGTCATCGGTGAGGGCCAGGAAGTCGTGCAGGGTGCACAGGTGGATGTTGGACGTGGACCACCAGGGATCGGGCAGGGTCCGGGTCTCGGGCATGCGGCCGCGCGCCAGCAGGGCCCAGCGCACCCGCCAGTGGCCGAAGTTGGGAAAGCTCACCACCGCCCGGTCGGCGATCCGCAGGAGTTCCGACACCACGTGCCGGGGATCGCGCATCTGCTGCAGGGTCTTGGACAATATGGCGACGTCGAAGGCGCGGGTCGGGAAACTGTCGAGATCGTGGTCAGCGTCGCCCTGCACCACGGCAAGGCCCCGGGCCAGGCAGGCCGAGACCCCGTCGGCGGAAATCTCCAGTCCCTGGCCGTCGACGCCCCGCTCCCGGGTCAGGAGGTCCAAAAGGTCACCCTCGCCACAGCCGACGTCCAACACCCGCGCCCCGGCAGGGGTCAGGCGCAGGATCTCGCGGAAGTCCTCGCGCATCCCGCCGCTCATGACAGGCCCCGCTTCTCGGCGGCGGAGGCCAGGAAGCCCCGCAGGGCCGAGTCCAGGGCCGGTTCCTCCAGGAAGATGGCGTCATGGCCCTTGTCGGTCTCGATCTCGACGAAGCTGGCCCGGCAGCCGGCGGCGTTGAGGGCGCGCACCACGTGCCGGCTCTCGGCCGTGGAATAGAGCCAGTCCGACGAGAAGGACAGGACGCAGAAACGCACATTCCGGGCTGGCACGAAGGCGCCCGCCAGCTGGCCGTCGTAGGCTGCGGCCAGGTCGAAATAGTCCAGGGCCCGGGTGATGTAGAGATAGGAGTTGGCGTCAAACCGGTCGACGAAGCTCGCCCCCTGGTGCCGCAGGTAGCTCTCAACCTGGAAGTCGGTGTCGAAGCCCCAGGACAGGCCGTCACTCTGCAGTTCGCGGCCGAACTTCCGCTGCAGGGCCGCCTCGGACAGGTAGGTGATGTGGGCGGCCATGCGGGCCACGGCCAGGCCCTTCTCTGGCCTCACGCCCGCCGCCTCATAGGCCCCGCCGCGCCAGTCCGGATCGGCCATGATCGCCGCCCGCCCAACCTCGTGGAAGGCGATGTTCTGGGCTGAGTGCCGGGCCGCTCCGGCGATGCAGATGGCCGAGAAGATCCGCTCGGGATAGTCCGCCGCCCACTGCAGCACCTGCATGCCGCCCAGGGAGGCACCGACCACGGCGAACAGGGTCTCGATCCCCAGGGCCTCCACCAGCATGGCCTGGGCGCGCACCATGTCGGGGATGGTGATCACCGGGAAGGCCAGTCCATAGGGCGCGCCTGTGGCCGGGTCGGTGGAGCTGGGGCCGGTCGTGCCCATGCAGCCACCCAGGACATTGGCGCAGATGATGAAGTGGCGGTCGGGATCCAGGGGCAGGCCGCGACCCACCACCCGTGTCCACCAGCCGGGCTTGCCCGTGACCGGATGAGTCGAGGCCAGGTACTGGTCTCCGGTCAGGGCGTGCAGCACCAGGACCGCGTTGGACCGGTCTGCGTTCAGCCGGCCATAGGTCCTGTAGGCCACCTCCAGGGGCGACAGGGCGGCGCCCGAGTCCAGCCTCAGCGGACGGTCGGCGGGAAACCGCCAGACGCCGCCGCCGGACTCAGATCCGTCGTGAGCGGGAGAGAGGGCCTTCATTGGCCCGTTTGGACCGCCTGTCCGTTTCGCTGTCAACCGCTTCGCACAGGGCACGGGTGCGGGTATGAACGTCCCGCACGAGATTTGGAGTGGTCATGGACAGGCTGATTCTCCTTCGCCACGGGGAGGCCGAGGCGGGTTCGGAGACGGGCGGCGACTTCGGGCGGCGGCTGACGACGCGCGGCCGGGAGGCCTGCGTCACCGTCGCCTCGTCCCTGGCCGACATCGGCCTGATCCCCGACCTGGCCCTGGTCTCTGCCGCCGTCCGCACCCGCGAGACCTGGGCGGCCATGAGCGCCCTGCTGCCGGGTTGTGAGGTCCGCTTCGAGGACGCCCTCTACCTGGCGGAGGCCCTGGAGATGCGGCGAATCCTCCTGGAGGCTGGGCGGGACGCAGGCCTTATCCTGCTGGTCGGCCACAATCCCGGACTGCAGGAACTCGCCGAGGACCTGATGACCGAGGCCTCGGGCCCCTCCAGCACCCTTTCGCGGATCCGGTCCGGCTTTCCCACCTCCGCCGCCGTCGCCTTCGCCTTCGACGCCAACGGCCGTGCGACCTTCGACGGCTTCTTCCAGCCGGACATCGCCGGATGACCCTGATCTACAAGATCCTGCCCCGGTCCGAATGGGATATCGCCCGGGCCGCAGGCCGGTTTCAGGGGTCGGCGGTGGACCTGGCGGACGGCTACATCCACTTCTCCACCGCTGCCCAGGCCCAGGAGACGGCGGCCCGGCACTTCGCCGGCAAGGTGGGCCTCCTGGTCCTCGAGGTCGACGGCGACACTCTGGGCGAAGCCCTGCGCTGGGAGCCTTCCCGGGGGGGAGACCTCTTCCCCCACCTCTATGGCGACCTCCAGGTTGACGCCGTGCTG
>NZ_JBAXIM010000150.1:0-6106 GCF_037138395.1 Phenylobacterium sp. | reverse complement strand
AGGCCCCCCTGACCCCCGAGGCTTTCGCCGCCCTGACCGGGGCCGGTGACCGCGCCCTGGCGGATCTGGAGATCTATCGGTCTCGGCTTGAGGACTGGAACCAGAGGATGAACCTGGTGGGCCCCGCCACCCTGCCCGACTTCTGGTCCCGGCACGCCCTGGACTCGGCCCAGCTCCTCCCCCTTGCGCCCGAGGCCCTGACCTGGGCGGACTTGGGTACCGGCGCCGGTCTTCCCGGCATCGTCCTGGCCATACTCAGCCGGGGTCGCCCGGGCTTTCACGTCCACCTGGTTGAAAGCGTGGCCAAACGCTGCCGCTTCCTCGAGGCGGTGACACACGAACTTGGTCTGCCTGCAACGGTCCACAATGCCCGGGCCGAGGCACTTGACCTGTCTGTGGATATCGTCACTTCGAGGGCTTGCGCCCCCCTGGTGCGACTGCTTGGTTACGCTAGGCCCTACTTCCGTAGAGGGGCGGGGGCATTGTTCCTTAAAGGTCAAGATGTTGTGGCTGAAATCGAAGTGGCCACAAGATCATGGGATTTTGAGGTGGATATCCTGCCCAGTCTGAGCGATGGTAGAGGCCGCATCCTTTGTATCCGGAGTTCCGGTCGTGGCCCCCGTCGCTGAAGCCGTCCGTCCCCTCCGCGTCCTCGTCGTCGCCAATCAGAAGGGCGGCGTGGGCAAGACTACCACCGCCATCAACCTGGGGACGGCCCTGGCTGCCGTCGGCGAGCGCGTTCTCCTGATCGACTCCGACCCTCAGGGCAATGCTTCGACGGGCCTGGGCGTGCCGCGCGCCGAGCGCCGCATCACCCTTTACGACGTGCTGATGAGCGCCACCCCCCTCCTCGACGCCGTCATCCCGACACGCTTGCCCGGCCTGGACCTGGTGCCCGCCGATCCGGACCTTTCCGGCGTGGAGATCGAGCTCGGGCGGGAAGCCCGCCGCTCCTTCCGCCTGCGTGACGCCCTCGAGGCGGTCCGGATCTCGAGGCGCTACACCTATGTCCTGATTGACTGCCCGCCCTCGCTCAACCTGCTCACCGTCAACGCCATGGCGGCAGCCGATGCTGTGCTCGTGCCCATGCAGTGCGAGTTCTTTGCCCTGGAGGGCCTGAGCCAGCTGATGCGCACGGTGGATCTGGTGCGCGGGAGCCTGAACCCCCGGCTCGAAATCCAGGGGGTGGTGCTGACCATGTTCGACCGCCGTAACCGCCTGTCAGAACAGGTGGCCGGCGATGTGAGGAGCCATTTCGGTGAGACCGTCTACAAGACGGTCATCCCCCGGAACGTCCGGGTCTCCGAGGCACCCTCCTTCGGAAAGCCGGTTCTGGTCTATGATATCAACTGCGCTGGCAGCCAGGCCTATCTGAGGCTGGCGCGCGAGGTCGTCCAGCGCGAACGCGCCCGGCGCGAGGCGGCCTGAGGAGGCCCCGATGGCGGAAAAACGCGGACTAGGACGGGGTCTCTCGGCCCTCCTCGGAGAGGCGGCACCGCCGCCACCGCCGCCTCCCGGCAGCGTCAGCGAAATCCCCCTCGACCGGATCCACCGGTTCGAGGGCCAGCCCCGCGCCCGGTTCGCGGCGGAGGAGTTGGAAGGTCTGGCGCAGTCCATCCGGGACAGCGGCGTGCTCCAGCCGATCCTCGTACGGCCCCATCCTTCCAGGCAGGATCATTACGAGCTGATCGCCGGCGAGCGCCGGTGGCTGGCCTCCCAGAGGGCCGGGCTTCACGCCATTCCCGCCCTGATCCGTCCGATGACGGACCTTGCCCAGCTCGAGGCGGCCATCGCCGAGAACGTCCAGCGGGAATCCCTGACCCCGATCGAGGAGGCTGCGGGCTACCAGCGGCTGATTGAGCAGTATGGACGCACCCAGGCCGAGGTGGCCGGGGCCATGGGCAAGAGCCGTCCGCACGTGGCCAACGCCGTACGCCTGCTCGCCCTGCCAGCCGAGGTCCAGCTCATGCTCGCGGAGTCCGAGCTGACCGCCGGCCATGCCCGCGCCCTGCTGGGGGCTCCGGATGTCCTGGCCACCGCCCGGCAGGTGCTAGAGCGGGGCCTGTCGGTGCGCGACACCGAGGCCCTGGTCCGCCGCCTCCAGGAGCCCGGAACCCCGGGAGCCACACAGCGTCGGAAGACGAGCGGCAAGGATGCCGACACCGCTGCCCTCGAGGCGGACCTCTCCGCTGCCCTCGGCCTCCAGGTGGAGATCACCGACCAGGACGGGCGCGGAGAGGTGCGGATCCGTTACACGACCCTCGAGCAACTCGACGAAATCTGCCGCCGGCTCTCGCGCCGGTAGGCCCGCGGCTTTTTCGGGGACCCCGGCCCATGACCGCCCTCTATGACCAGATCGGAGACGGCTACGCCGGCCTCAGGCGCCCGGACCCCCGGATCGCCGCCCGGCTGGCTGCCGCCCTGGGCCCGTCGGCCAGCCTACTGAACATCGGGGCGGGGACGGGAAACTACGAGCCGCAAGACCGGCGGGTCGTCGCCGTTGAGCCTTCCCGGGAGATGATCCGTCAACGCCCGCAGGGCGCCGCGCCCGCGGTCCAGGCGGTGGCGGCGCGCCTGCCCTTCGCCGATGGGGCCTTCGAGGCTGCGCTCGCCGTGTTGACCGTGCACCACTGGCCCGATCCCGCCGCCGGCCTTCGCGAACTGAGGCGTGTGACCCGGGGCCGGATCGTCATCCTGACCTTTGATCCCGGCGCCCGGCCCTGGCTGACCGACTATCTTCCCGAACTGGCGGCCCTCGACGAGGCACAAATGCCAGCCCTTACCGATTACGTGGCGGCCCTCGGTTCGGTTCGCCTCGAGCCCCTGGAAATCCCCCATGACTGCGTGGACGGGTTTCTCTACGCCTACTGGCGTCGCCCTGAGGCCTATTTTGACCCGCGTCTACGCTCGGGCAGCTCCTCGTTCCGCGCCCTCGGCGCTCCGCTCGCCGGACTGGAGCGTCTCCGCTCAGACCTGGATTCTGGTTCCTGGGACCGGCGCTTCGCCGGGTTGAAGGGCCTCGACTCCTACGACGCGGGCTACCGCCTTGTGATCGCCGGCTAATCGTCAGTAGACAGACGTTATGATCTAGAGCCCCATGCGCCGGGCTCTTGCGGCAATCTGCAGGGCCAACCTCTCGGTGATGAGGACGTCCGGTGCCCGGGCGGTCTTGCAGGCCCGGTCCGCAGCCAGGATATCCCCCTGCACACCGTCGAGGGTCTCCAGGCTCCAGGACCTGGCCTGACGCAGGAACTCGCGTTCGTCCTTCCAGAAGACTCCGGAGGCCTTGGCGGCCTCCTGAAGACCGGCCCCGTTCCGGGCGAGGGTAAGGGTGCGCCGAAGCTTTCCCAGGTGCATGCCGAGGGCGCGGACCGCCCCGGGACCCGAAAGCCCCTCCTGCGCTGCCCGTCTCAGTCCCGCCTGCGCCTCGGCCAGCCTGCCGCCAAAGGCGTCGGAGGCGGCGCCGGCCAGGGAGGCCTCGGGCTCGACGCCCAGGAAGGCCTCCAGATCCTTGGGTCCCGCCGTCACCCCCGACCCAGGGCCCAGGAAGAGGGCGAGGCGTTCGATCTCGCGCCGGGCCACGCCCCGCTCGTGGGGCAGCCTTCCGACGAAGAGGGCGAGGGCTTCGGCGTTGAGACCCACTCCGTCCTTGGCCAGGGCCTCCCGCGTCATCCGGGCCACATCGCCCACCTCGTCCTCGTAGCAGGGGATGACGGCGCAGGCCGGGGCCTTCTCCGCGACCTTTCGCAGGGCGGAGTCCCGGCCCAGCGCCCCGGCTTCGACCAATAGGAAGGCCTCCGGGTTCAGCTCTCCGGCCAGGAGGCGGGACAGGGCCTCTACGGCCAGCTTCTCACTCGCCGCCCGCTCCCCGCCCAGCCTCAGGCGTACCAGCCTTCGCCCGCCCATCAGGGACTGGGCAGCCAGTTCGCCCTCCAGGCGGGCGTCGTCCCCGGCCAGGTCACCCTCGGTCAGAAGGGCGACATTGAAGGGATCGTCGGGGTCCTCGGTGACCTGCTTCGCCAGCTGGGCGGCCCGCTCCCGGACCACGCCGAGGTCCCGCCCGTAGATCACGGCCGCGCGAATCCCGGGGTCTGGCCGGGCCAGGAAGCGCTCCAGGTCGGGACGGCGGCTGAGGATCACCCCGATCAGGACCCCTGGCTGGCCAGGAAGCTGGACAGCTCGACCTGGATCCTGCGGGCCGCCTCCTGCGCCGCCCGGGCCTGGGCGTCCTGCTGGGCGATGACCGAGGCGTAGGGCTGGTCCGCCGAGTCGTAGGTCAGCTCGACCCGGACCTTGCCGGTCTTCAGGGGCTCGCCCCCGGCAGAGGCAGTGAGGGTATAGGCGGCGGTCAGGACGTATTCATACCGCGTGGCGACATTGTCCACCCGCACGCCCCGGGGATAGCGGATCTCTGAGAGGGCGACGTCCAGCCGGTAGGCGGGCGGCAGGGAGGCCCGACGGCCGAGGGCGTCGTCCAGTTGCTCGCGCAGGAGGGCGCCGACCCGGCCGTCGGGGGTGGTGACCTCGACGGCGGCAAGGGCCGGGCCGAGCTCCGGGTTGGCGTAGAGAGGCGTAAAGCCACAGCCGGACAGGCCCAGGCAAAAGGCTCCGGCCAGGCCGGCGAAGGCTGCGCCCGCCCTCACGGGGCCGCCACGATGTTGACGATACGGTCCTTCACCACGATCACCTTGCGGATTGTCAGGCCCTCAAGACGCCGGGCCGTCTCGGGGTCGTCAAGCACCAACTTCTCGACCTCTGCCGGATCGGCACCGGCTGGTGCCCGGATCTCCCAGCGCCGCTTGCCATTGACCTGGACCGGCAGGGTGAGCTCGGCCTCCCGGGTGAGGGCCGCGTCGAAGGCGGGCCAGGGGGCGAAGACCACCATGCCCTCGCCGCCGATATGGGCCCAGCACTCCTCGGCCAGGTGCGGGGTAAAGGGGGCGATGAGCCGGGCGAAGGTCGACAGGGCCACGGCCCGCTCGGCCAGGATGGCGGTCTCTGCGCCCTCGGCCTTGTGCTCCTTCAGGAGGTTGAGGAATTCGTAGAGGCGGGCGATCCCGGAATTGAACCGGAAGGTCTCGATGGCCTCGGTCACCGCCCGGGTCAGGCGGTGGGTCGCCCGGCGCAGCGCCTCCGCCCCGGGGTGGGCCGGATCGGCCGCGTGCGGGCCGGCCGGCTGGCTGTCGAATTCGCCCCAGACCCGGTTGACGAACCGCCAGGCGCCTTCGACCCCGGCGTTGGACCACTGGGCGTCCCGTTCCGGAGGCGAGTCGGACAGCACGAACAGCCGCGCCGCGTCGACCCCATAGACCTCGAAGATCTCCCCGGGGGAGACGGTGTTCTTCTTGGACTTGGACATCTTCTCAGGGTCGCCGATGACCACGGGCGCGCCGTTGGATACGAGCCGGGCCCGCCGGGTCTGGCCCTCGGTCTCGATGGCCACCTCGCCGGGCTCCACCCATTCGCCGCTCTGTCGGCGATAGGTCTCGTGGGTCACCATCCCTTGCGTGAACAGGCCTTCGAAGGGCTCCCGGACCGACAGGTAGCCGGCGTCTGCCAGGGCCTTGGTGACGAACCTCGCATAGAGGAGGTGAAGGACGGCGTGCTCGATCCCGCCGATGTACTGGTCCACGGGCAGCCAGTAATCCGCCGCCTGCCGCTGGATCGGCTCGACCGCTTCAACATCGGTAAACCGGGCGAAGTACCAGGAGGAATCCACAAAGACGTCGAGGGTGTCGGTTTCCCTCTGCGCCGGGCCGCCACAGGTGGGGCAGGCGACATGCTTCCAGGTGGGATGGCGGTCGAGGGCGTTGCCGGTCTTGCCGAAGACGATGTCCGCAGGGTGGGCGACGGGCAGGCTGTCCCGGGGTGCCGCCACCACGCCACAGGCGGCACAGTGGATGATTGGGATCGGACATCCCCAGGCCCGCTGGCGCGAGACACCCCAGTCCCTCAGGCGGAAGACTGTGGCACCCTCGCCAGCGTCATCCGCTTCCAGCCGGGCGATGGCCGCGGCCTTGGCGGACTCAATGTCCAGGCCATCGAGGAAGCCGGAATTGAACAGGACGCCCGGACCGGTCCAGGCCTCCTCGCCGACCTCGAAGGC
>NZ_JBAXIM010000149.1:0-6127 GCF_037138395.1 Phenylobacterium sp. | reverse complement strand
CTATAGGGGCGGGCCCGGATCTAGGGGCGGGCGACCCGGGAAGGCGATGCGCCCAGCGCTCCCGGACGGGCCTGGACGGCGTCGAAGACATCGCCTCCCTCTGGCAGGGGTCGGCGCAGGGCGGCCTTGATGCCCGCCAGGGTTCCCGCCGGCCAGGCCGCCATCCGCCCTGCAGCCTCACGGGCGTGGTCGAGGACCCCGGCGTCGGGGACCAGGGCCCAGGCGAGGCCCAGCCGGTGGAGGTCGCTTCCGCGCATCCGCCCGGCGCCGAGGGCGAGCTGGGCGGCCACGGACTCCGGGGCCCTCAGCCTCAGCCAGGCCAGGTTCATGGGGGCGTGCATGCCGATGGCCGCCTCCCCCACCGTCAGCACCGCGTCCTCGCCGGCCACCATCAGGTCCG
This sequence comes from Phenylobacterium sp., assembly GCF_037138395.1. Taxonomy (GTDB): domain Bacteria; phylum Pseudomonadota; class Alphaproteobacteria; order Caulobacterales; family Caulobacteraceae; genus Phenylobacterium. The sequence goes on along the minus strand of NZ_JBAXIM010000149.1, from coordinate 5,727 downwards.
AGGCCAGGGCGAGGGCGGCGCCAGCATTGATGGCGTAGCGCTCAAGGGCGCAGATGATCAGGGCGGGGCAGGCGTAGAGATCCCGGTGAAAGCCCGTCCAGTCCGCCGCCCAGCCTGCGCCACCCCGAAAGAGGTCGACATCCAGGCCGGAGCAGAAGGTCCCGCCCTCGCCGCGCAGCAGGATAACCCGCGCCCCACCGGCAAGGAGTGCGGCCAGGCCTTCCCGCAGGGCGGCGGCGGACCGGGGCGCCAGGGCGTTGCGCCGATCCGGTCGGTTGAGGACAAGCTCGCCCCAGCCCTCGTGGAGGGCGGTCAGGACCGGCGCGTCGGTCACTGTGGCGCGTCTCTTTCCAGGGCCTCGAGGTTGCGGGCGTGGCCCGCCTCATCCAAACGGTAGAAGGACCAGGTGGAGATGGAGGCCAGCAGGAGCACGATGACGGTCGGCAGGTAGAGCCAGCCCACCTGGGTGATCAGCTCCATGGTCCTCTCGCTGGGTTGGGCCTTGGTCGGAAAGGCTACGGCGGTAAGGATCAGGCCCGGGATAAGGGCGGCGATGGCGTTGACGATCTTGCTGGGCAGGCTGTCGGCGGTAGTCAGGAGCCCCTCGGCGCGCCGCCCGGTGCGGACCTGCACCTCTTCCACAATGTCGCCGATCATAGAGGACGCCAGGATGTAGCCGGCGATGGCGCTGACCGCCTGTACGAAGGTAAAGCCAGCGAGCACCCAGAGCAGGGCCGGGGTCCCGTTCAGCTGAAGCACTCCGATCAGCTTGAGGAACATGGGCGTATGGCCAAAGACCACGCTGATGAAGAACAGGGCCATGGCCGCCTTTTTCTTGCCGTAGCGCCGGGCGAGGCCCGGAGCCAGGATCCCTCCGAAGATCGGCCCCGGTAGCCCCATCAATGTCAGGATGAGGATGTCCTGGGCCTTAAGCTCCCAGAGGTAGGTCTGGAAGTAGAGGCCCAGGCCCGCGGCAATGCCGAAGGCCAGGCCGGCGATCACCTGGGCGGAGAGGGCGACCAGGAAGTTTCGGTTGGTCAGGGTGACGAGGGCGTCGCGCCAGTCGTCCCGAAAGGTCCGGCCGGGCTCGGGCGCGCGCTGGTGGAAGCCGGCGGCCTGCTTCTGGGTGCCCAGGGTCATGGTCAGGCCCGCCGCCAGGAAGATCAGGACAATGGCGATGGACAGGGGCCCGTAGCCGTCGGCGTTCAGCTGCCCGACCGGGTGCTCGGGAGTCTTCCTCAGGAAGATGCCGTAGATCAGAATGGTCGCAAGGGCGGTGCCGAGGGAGCCCAGCATCCAGCGATAGCCCAGGAGGACCGTCCGGTCATGGTAGTCGGGCGCCAGTTCCGGGGCCAGGGCCCCCGACGGGATCTCGTAGAGGCTCCAGGCCAGGTTCACGAACAGGCCCGTGCCGAGGATGTACCAGAACATGGCGGAGGCCTCCCAACCGGGGGGGTGCCAGCGCAGGAAGAGGGCCACCGGGACCAGGAACATGGCCAGGTAGAGGAAGGGATGCCGCCGGCCGATCCGGGAGCGGAACTGGTCCGACCCGTGGCCGATCAGGGGGTCCCAGAACCCATCGATGAAGATGACGGCGGAGATCGCCAGGCTGACGATGTGGGGCGGGACCCCGACCACCTGGCTGTAGAAGAACATGGCCAGGCCGCCGAGGGCACCATAGGCGCCGTTGGCTACAGAGCCGACGCCATAGAAGGCCTTGGTCCCGAAGGAGAGGGGCTTGCGGAAGCCCCGGGCAGGCGCTTCGTCCTCGACATCCTGAACGGCCATACCGTCTCCCGTCCCTGCGGGTTCGCGACCGGGTCTGCGCCTGGCCGTTCCTTCCCCCGCGATGACCAGAGCATGACGCGGGGAAAGTTTTGTCAAGCTGGGATGGCCCTGCAGGCACCCCCAAACGCAAACGGGGCGCACGGTTTTCACCATGCGCCCCGCCGAGGGAAGCCCAGGCGACGGAGGACCGCCGCCGGGAATTCCGGATCAGAAGAACTTGTACTGGAGCTCGATGCCGAAGGTCCGGGGCGGGGTCAGCGGATAGCTGCTGGTGACGCCCTGGGTGACATTCAGCTGAGGCTGGCCAATCAGCGGGTTCTGGTAGATGGAGCCCGCCCGACGGCCGGCGCCGGCGCCGCCTTCGTAGCCAAGGGTGTCGGCCAGGTTCTTGCCGTAGACGATGACCTTCAGCTTTTCGCCCGGGACGACCCAGGTGACGCGCGCGTCCCACTGATCCCACGACGGCGACTTGAAGTAGTCGCGCTGGAAGATGGCACCGTACTGTTCATCCCGCCAGGAGTAGCTGACCGAAGGCGTGAAGCTGCCCATCGATTCGGTTTCGAGGGTGTAGTTCACGTTCAGCGCCACCTTGTTCTTGGGGGCGTTCGGCAGGGGGTTGCCTTCGAGGTTCTGGCCCCGCTGGAAGCCACCGTTGGGCTGGCCTTGGGTGTAGATGTCCGTCGCTCCGGTGGTGACCGTGGGGCGGGCATCCTTGTCCAGGGCGGCCGGGTCGGCCGGATCAATAACGCCGTTGGCCTTGGTGACGTGAGCGTCCAGGTAGGAGTAGTTGAACAGGATCTGCAGGTTGTCGATCGGCTGCCAGATCGTCTCCAGCTCGAAGCCCTGGGAGATGGCCTCAGGCACGTTGTAGAAGATCGACTGGGCCTGGGCGAGACCGCCCGAGGTGGAGGCCACCGTCAGCGGCACCTGAGCATTTTCGTACTGGTAGTGGAACAGGGCGACGTTGGTCTGAAGGTTCGAGAAGTTCTTCTTCAGGCCGATCTCGAAGGAGTCCGCGAACTCGGCGTCCGTCTGGGGCGAGCCCCCCAGGACGGTGTCGATGCCCAGGCGGAAGCCGCCAGCCTTGTAGCCTCGGCTGTACCGGCCATACGCCATGGTGTCGGAGTCCGGCTCCCACTGGATACCTAGGGTACCCGTGGTGGCCGACCAGGACTGGTCGTAGGTGCGGTGCGCCATGCCCGTGGCCGGGTCATAGCTGGTGTAGCTGCTGACGCCAGCCGGCAGGGGCGTGCCCGCCGCCGGGGCGCTGACCACGGAGGGGGTCTGGGTCAGGTCGACCACCGGGACGCCGCCGGGGATGGCCGGGTTCAGCTCGGGCTTGGCGTAGCAGGAGGCCACGGCGAAGCAGAGCAGGCGGACATCTTCGAAGCCTTCCTTGTGGTCGTCCGAATAGCGCAGGCCGACCGTCAGCTTCCAGGTTTCGGTGAACTGCCAGTCGATCTGGCCGAACGCCGCCTTGGAGGTGATGTCCAGGTGCGGGTTGTTGTCGTAGATGCGACGGTTCGGGTTCGGCGCGCAGGCGTTGTTGGTCTTGCCGCAGAAGGTCGACGGCAGGCCGAAGGGTCCGGCCACCTGGGGCTGATCAGCCATGGTGGTGTAGACCGGCTGCTCGTAGGACTCCTTGTACAGGTAGGCACCCACAAGCCACTGCAGGGCCCCGTCGCCATTCGACGACACGTTCAGCTCGTTGGAGAACCAGCGCTCGTCTTCCTGGTAGTTGAAGACGTAGCGCGGGTTGATCACCAGGCCGCCCGGGATGGTGTAGGAGGTGATCGGCGCGGTGTAGTCCACCGGCGTCGGGCCATCGAGGTAGTAGTGGTAGCGGGTGCCACCGCCCACGTACTTCACGTCGAAGGCGTCGAAGCTGTACGTGAACTCCGAGGCGAAGATGTAGGTGTCGCGCAGGGCTACCTTGTAGGGGACGGTCGAGGCGATCTTCCGGGCATCCGTGCCGGCCGGGTTCACGCAGCCCATGGGCGAGGCGTTCACGACGTTGGTGGCGATGCCGTAGCAGCCATAGCCGGGGTTCAGGACGATGGCCCCGTTGCCCTGCTCATAGGTCGGGTAGGTGCTGGACTTGGTCCAGGTCTGGCGGGAACCCGGGCCGCCGGCGCCATTGTCCCAGTTGATGGTCGACAGCTTGACCCAGCCCGAAAAGCGCTCGTTGAACTCGAACTTCAGCTGGCCCTCGATCATCATCGTATCGATGATGTTGCCTTCGTCGGGCATGCCGGGGACGATGTTGTCGATCCAGCCCTCGGTCTGCTTTTCACGGTTGGCGGCGAGGCGGAAGGTCACACCCTCGATGCCGGTCGGGCCAGAGAGTGCGCCCTCGACGGTGTAGTGATTGTAGTTGGCCAGGTTGACCCGGGTCTCGGCGTACCAGTCTTTGGTCGGACGCTTGGACAGCACGTTGATCGCGCCGCCGATGGAGTTCCGGCCGTAGAGGGTACCCTGCGGTCCGCGCAGCACTTCGGTGCGGTCCACGAACAGGGGGGTCTTGCCGGCCTCGACCGTCGAGGAGGTGTAGATGCCGTCCGAGTAGATGGCGACAGCGCCGTCAGCGCCGTGCACGTTGGTCAGACGACCGACGCCGCGCAGGCTGATCCGGTCGAGCTGGCTGGAGTACTGCAGGCCAGGCGTGAAGTTCGTGATGTCGGCGACGGTGTTGATACCGATCAGGTCGCGACGCTCGGATGTGAAGGCTGTGACGGCCACGGGCACGTCCTGGAGGCTCTGTTCCCGCTTTTCGGCGGTGATCACCAGTTCCTCGATGGTGTTGTTGTTCTGCGCCGCAGCGGCGGTCGCGAGGGTGGATGCGACGAGTGCAGTCGACGCGAGCAGGAAAAACCTAGAATTCATTGTTCTCTCCCCTACGGCCCGGAAGGCGGACCGCCTGTTTTCGTTATTGGACGTTTTTTCTTGAAGCGCCTCTCCGTCGTCAAGCCTGATTTCGCCTTGGACGGATTTTTGGACGGGAGGTGAGGCGGATTAGTCGCAGGTCAGGACGATCTTGCCCACGTGGTCGCCGGCCTCGAGGGCGGCATGGGCTTCGCCGGCCTGTTCCAGGGGGAATATCCGGTCGATCACGGGCCGGAACCGGCCGTCGATGATCCAGGGCCAGACGACCGATTCGACCGCCGCGGCCAGCCGGGCCTTCTCGTCAGGTGCCCGGGGGCGAAGGGTCGAGCCGGTCACGACGGCCCGCTTCTGCATCAGCCTGAAGATGGGCAGTGCAACCTCGGCGCCGCCCAGGGAGGCGATGAAGACGATCCGTCCTCCGGTCCTGAGGGCGTCGAGCTCGCGCCCGAAATAGTCGCCCCCCACCATGTCGAGCACCACGTCGGCTCCGCCCTCGGCCTTGACCCGCTCGCCGAAGTCTTCGGCGGTGGCGTCGATGGCGATGTCGGCACCCAGCTCCCGGGCGCGGGCCGCCTTGACCGCCCCCCGGGCGGTGGCGATCACCCGGGCGCCGGCGGCCCTGGCCATCTGGATGGCGGTGACGCCGATACCCGAGGTCGCCCCGTGGACCAGCAGGGTCTCGCCAGCCTTAAGGGCACCGTGCTCGAAGACATTGGCCCAGACCGTGAAGATCGTCTCGGGCAGGCCGGCCGCCTCGACCAGGGTGAGCCCGGCGGGGACCGGCAGGGCGTGGCGGGCGTCCACCGTGGCGTACTCGGCGTATCCGCCGCCGCCGAGCAGGGCACAGACCCGGTCGCCCGCACCCCAGCGACCCGCGCCCTGAACGACCTCGCCCGCGACTTCCAGGCCCAGGGTGTCCGGGGATCCGGGCGGCGGCGGGTATCCGCCCATGCGCTGCAGAAGGTCGGGCCGGTTCACGCCCGCGGCCGCCACGCGGATGAGGATCTCCCCGTCCCGGGGAACCGGCCCGACCTTCTGCAGCGCATGGGCGGATAC
>NZ_JBAXIM010000148.1:0-6143 GCF_037138395.1 Phenylobacterium sp. | reverse complement strand
TCGTGCCCGTACCGAAGAAGGGATCAAGAACGATATCGCCGGGCTTGGTCGAGGCTAACAGGACCCGGTGCAGCAGGGCCTCGGGCTTCTGGGTGGGGTGGGCCTTGGCGCCGGTCTCGTCCTTTAGCCGCTCTTCTCCGGTGCAGAGGGGAAAGGTCCAGTCCGAACGCATCTGAAGTTCGTCGTTCGCCATCTTCATGGCGTCATAGTTGAAGGTGTAGCGCTTGGCACCCCGGCCCTTGGCCGCCCAGATCAGGGTTTCATGGGCATTGGTGAAGCGCGTGCCCTTGAAGTTCGGCATGGGGTTGGTCTTGCGCCAGACCACGTCGTTCAGGATCCAGAAGCCCAGGTCCTGAAGCACCGTCCCGACCCGGAAGATGTTGTGGTAGCTGCCGATCACCCAGAGGGCACCGTCGTCCTTCAGCACGCGCCGGCACTCCGTCAGCCAGGCCCGGGTGAAGGCGTCGTAGGCGGCAAAGCTTTCGAACTGATCCCAGTCGTCATCGACGGCGTCCACGCGGGAATTGTCCGGCCGTAGGAGGTCGCCGCCCAACTGGAGGTTGTAGGGCGGATCAGCGAAGACCAGGTTCACTGATCGGTCGGGGAGGCCCTTCAGGACTTCGATACAGTCGCCCTGGAGAATGGTGTCGGCCTGGATAATGGAATTGGGGGTCACGCCCAGCCCTTTGTGCTCGCAAACCGGATTCGGAATCCTCGCTGTGCGTGGTTGAGGCTTCGTTTACAAACACGGTAAATGTAGCGTTAACCCGTTGAATTCAATAGCGCCCGGATCGGAGCCCAGCTCATCCGGTGTGCGGGGCAGGGTCCCAGCCGCTGCAGGGCCTCCACGTGAACGGGCGCATGGTAGCCCTTGTGGGCTGCGAAACCATAGCCCGGCCAGGCCTGATCCAGCTCGACCATCACCCGGTCCCGGGCGGTCTTGGCCAGGATGGAGGCGGCAGCGATCGAGGCGGACAGGCTGTCGCCCCTGACCACCGGCCGCACGGGCGCTGGCAGGTCGAAGCGGTAGGATCCATCGACAAGGATGAAGGCCGGCGCCACCGCCAGGGCCTCCACCGCCCGCCGCATGGCCAGGCCGGTGGCCTGGAGGATGTTGAGCTCGGCGATCTCCTCGACGCTGGCGAAGCCGACCCCCCAGGCCAGGGCGCTGGCCTTGATCTCGACCTCCAGGGCTTGGCGACGGCGCTCGCTGAGCTTTTTGGAGTCGTTCAGGCCCTCAGGCGTGCGGGCCGGGTCGAGGATGACGGCAGCGGCGCTGACCGGGCCGGCCCAGGGACCCCGACCGGCCTCGTCCACGCCGCAGACGGGCCAGGGATGGTCCGCCTCAAGGCTGAGGTCCGGACCCTTGCGGGACGTCACCGGCCCATCTCCAGGACGGGTCCGTGGCGGTGGCAGGTCACCAGGTGGTCGTTGACCATGCCCACGGCCTGCATGAAGGCATAGACGATGACCGGCCCGACGAACCGGAAGCCCCTGGCCCTCAGGGCGGCGGCGATCTCCCGGCTGAGGGGAGTCTCGGCGGGCACGTCCTGGGGGCCTTCAGCGAAGGTCTGGATCGGTCGTCCACCGGTGAAACCCCAGAGGAAGTCCGAGAAATCCACCCCGGCCTCTCGCATGTCGACGAAGATCCGGGCGCTCGAGATGGCGGCGTCGATCTTGGCGGCGGACCGGACGATGCCCGCATCAGCCAGGAGCCGGGCCCGGTCGGTCTCGCCAAAGCGCGCCACGATCTCGGGATCGAAACCTGCGAAGGCGGTGCGGAAGCCCTCGCGCTTCCGTAGGATCGTGATCCAGGCGAGGCCGGCCTGGAAGCCGTCGAGGACCAGCTTTTCCCAGAGCGCCTCGGAGCTGCGTTCCGGCACACCCCAGTCCTGGTCGTGGTAGGCCTCGTACAGCGGATCCCCCGCCATACCGCGCCAGCTGCAACGAATCAGACCGTCAGACATGCCGCCACCGTCGCAGCGCCAGCCTGCCAGCAGCAAGGTGAAGCGGCTTCAGGGCGTCGCCCCGGGTACCGGATCGGCCCGGACGGGTCTGCCGTCCACAGTCAGGTCGCCGTCAATGCGGTCCAGCCGCAGGAGGGCCAGGGCCAGGCCGTCGACGCCCGAGCGAACCTCGCCCGCTCGCAGGTCGCCGCGCAGGACCTCGGCACCCCGAGGGGGCGGTGGGCCTTCGAAACGCAGGGGCAGGAGGCGGGTACGGACCTGCCCCCGGCGCTTCATCCGGGATGTCGTCTCCTGCCCCACGAAGCAGCCCTTGGCGAAGTCGATCCCGCCGACCAGGTCGAAGTTGAGTTCGATGGGATAGTCCCGGTCGAAGTCGAAATCCTCGGCGTCGCCGATCCCGAACTCCAGACGCCGGCGGCGCCAGTCTTCCTGGCCCACGGTCGCCTCGGGCACCGGGTCCGGCCCCCAGGCCCGGAAGGCCAGACCGGGTCGGCGGGGATCGGCGACCCAGTCCGGGCCAGGTGCATCCGGCCAGGCGACCCAGGCCTCCGCGTCCAGAGGCTGGATCTCAACCTTGGCCCTGAGTTTGTAGATCCGCAGCCGGGCGAGCATGTCGTCCCGGCGCGCAGCCTCGACCTCCAGCCAGATCGCCTCTGGCCGGCCGATGACGAGGAGGTCGAAGAGCAGCCGGCCCTGTGGCGCCAGCAGGGCACCGTAGCGCACCTCCCCCGGGGCGAGGGTCTCGACGTCCTGGCTGAGGAGGCCCTGCAGGAAGCTGGTGCGGTCTGGACCCGACACCTCGACCAGGGCCCTGTGGGCAAGGTGGACGCAGAATGTCATGGCGGGAAACCTCCGGCGGCTGGAGCCTTCCATAGCCTGGGACTATTTGTCTGCAATGTCGCCTCCGCCCTTTCCGATTCTCTTCATAACCGCCACGCGGATCGGCGACGCCGTCCTGTCCTCGGGTCTGATCCGAAGGCTCTCCGAGGAAATACCGGGCGCCCGGTTCACCATCGTGGCCGGACCGGCGGCTGCGCCCCTGTTCGAGGACGTCCCGGGCCTGGAGACCCTGATCCCTTTTGAGAAGTCCCGGGACGGTGGGCACTGGTTGCGGCTCTGGAATACGGTCAGGCGGAAGTCCTGGGGCCTTGTGGTGGACCTCCGGGGATCCGCCATCAGCAGCCTGCTCAATCGTCGGAAGCGGGCCGTTTACCACCGGGTCGCCGGACCGATCGTCCACAAGGTCATCGAGGCCGCCCGGGTCCTGGGCCTCCAGGACGATCCGCCTGCGCCCTACATCTACGTCGGCGAGGCCGCAGCCCGCCGGGCGGCCGAGTTGGTGGCCGGGCAGGGGCCGATCCTCGCCCTCGGTCCCGCTGCGAACTGGGTCGGCAAGACCTGGCCCGTCGAGCGGTTCGCCCAGGTCGCCATCCAGCTGCTCGGGGCCGGCGGACCCCTGGAGGGCGGCCGGCTCCTGATCGCCGGCGGTCCCCAGGACGCCAGCGTCCTGCCAACCCTTCGTGCGGTCGTGCCCCGGGCGCGCTTGATAGACCTGGTCGGCAAGGCAGACCTGGTCACCCTTCACGCCGCCCTCGGGTCTGCGCGTCTCTTCATTGGAAATGATTCCGGCCTGATGCATCTCGCCGCCGCCTCCGGCGCCCCGACCCTGGGGCTTTTCGGGCCATCGGACGCGCGGGCCTACGCCCCCTGGGGGCAGAAGGGCCGGGTCCTCAGGGGGCCCCGCACCCTCGACCAGATCCAAACCCTGGATCCGGACCTCAATCAGGCGATTTGTCACATGATGGACCTGTCGGTCGAAAGCGTGACCGTCGCGGCCCGCCGTTTGGTTTCCGAGACCGCTTGACGGTTCTCCCGCCGCCCACCGGGAAGCCCAACGCCCCCTGGTTCCCCAGGACGGCAAGGCGGAGACATGCGACAGGAAATGCAACCTAAGGGTTCGTTAACTATTTACATTTCGTAGAAATTGAGGATTCGGAGGGCATTGGTGAAGCGCCAAAGCCGCGGGATTGCAGGCGGAGGCTAGTTTCTAAGGTAGCGTGCGGCAGTGGCAGTTCAGCTTTACGGGTCCGGATCGTCCGGTGAGGACGTTGAGACGACTGCGCTCGCGCTGAGGCCTGCCCGCTCGCTAACACCCCCCCGTTACCATAAACTGAAATCCTTTCTTCTCGCTGGCGTCTTCGCGGGCCTCGCGGGCAGCGCCCTCGCCGAAGGGTCTCCCGAGCTTCCGACGGACGGCGCTTTTGCGGCAGGCTCCGGGGTCATAGGCCCGCCCATTGCCGGAAACCTGCAGGTCCAGCAGACCTCCGCCCGCGGGATCATCGACTGGCGGACCTTCTCCATCGGGCAGGGCGGCGCAGTCTCGATCCTCAATGGCCAGGGCGCCACCCTGAACCGGGTGACCAGCGGCCAGCTGTCGGTGATCCGCGGGACGCTCAGCGCCACAGGCTCGGTCTACCTGGTGAATCCCCAGGGCGTGGTGGTCAGCGGCGAGGGGCGCATCCTTGCCGGCGGCGCCATCGGCCTCCTGACACGCGATATCTCGAACACCGACTTCCTCGCCGGCGGTCCGTTCACGGCCCGGGGACAGACGGACGCCGGGGTGGTTAACCTTGGTAGGATCATCTCCCGCGACGGCGACGTCTTCCTGGTGGGCGCCTCGGTGCTCAACGACGGGGAAATCTCTGCGGGATCCGGCCTTGCCGGCCTGGCCGCCGCGGACACGGTCGTCATTGCGCCTGGCCAGGGCATCCGCGGGCTCTATGTCGCGGCAGGCTCAGGCGGCAACGGCGACGTCACGGTCTCTGGCCGGATCGACGCCGCGGCCGCAGCGCTCCAGTCCGCCGGGGGCGACGTCTACGTCCTGGCCGGCAACCGCGCGGGAACCGTTCAGGCCACCGGCGTCAGCCAGTCCGGCGGCGAGGTCTGGTTGTCCGCTCCCGAGGGCGAGGTCCGTGTCGACGGCGGTGTCCGCTCGACGAAGGGCGAGGCCGGCGGCGACATCACCCTGTCCGGGCGCAAGGTCACGGTGGGCGGCTCGGCCGTCCTGGACGCCACCGGGAATTCGGGCGGGAACGTCCTCGTCGGCGTCACGGCACCCGCGACAGGCCTGTCGGACGTGACCACCATCGCCTCGGGCGCCCGCATCCTTGCCGGCGGTCCCACAGGCGGCGGGCGGGTGGAGACCTCCGGCCACCTGATGATCATCGGCGACGCGGTCATTCGCGCCGGTGAGGGCGGCCGCTGGCTGGTGGACCCCGTCGACCTGACGATCGACGCCCCCGCCGCCTCGACCATCGCTTCGGCGCTAAACGCCGGCACCAATGTCATTCAGCAGACGACCGCCACGGGCGCCGTCGGCGTGGGCTCACAGGCGATCGGCCCGGGCGACATCATCGTCGCCGCGGCCATCAACTGGACAGGCTCCGGCTCCCTGACCCTCGACGCCTACCGGGACGTCCTGGTCAACGCCGCGATCAGCGGGACGGGGACCGGCGGACTGACCCTGCTGGCGGGCGGCGGCATATCGACCACTGCGGCCGTGACCGCCTCCACATTGAACCTGACCGCGACGACCGGCGGGATCTCGACGTCTGCGGCGGGCGCCCTGACCGGCCCCAACGGCATCACCCTGACGGCGGCTCAGGCCATCAGCCTCGGCGGCGCCGTGTCCAACCTCACCAGCGGCCAGCTGCTGGTTAACGGAGCGACGGGCGTCACCCTCTCCGGCGCCGTCAATGCCCGCGCGGTCACGGTCAACGCGAATGGCGGAACCCTGGCCACCGGGGGCTCCGCTACGATTACCGGCACCAACGGCGTGACGCTCTATGGGTCGCAGGGCGTAACGCTTGGAGCGGCCGTTACAAATACGCAGGCCGGTTCGGGCAGCCTTTCGATCGTCAGCGGCGGGGCGATCTCTGCCCCCGTCGCCCTGGTCGGGCGAGCGGTCAACCTCCAGGCCAACGGCGGCTCCCTGACGGCGGCAAGCGTGAATTCCTCGACGGCGGGCGCCGTCAACATCACGGCCCGGGACTCCGTCTCGCTGTCCTCGACCCTTACCGCCCAGGGCGCCCTTACCGTGACCGGGGGCCAGGGCGTGGGCCTGGCTGCCGTCACCGGGTCCTCCACGGTCAACCTGACCGCCAATGGCGGTGCCCT
>NZ_JBAXIM010000147.1:0-6197 GCF_037138395.1 Phenylobacterium sp. | reverse complement strand
ATCCGGACCCGGCGGCGACCAATGCCCAGGTCCTGAAGGCGGCGGGGCTGTCAGCGGCGCGGGGCGTCCTGGCCTTCGCCAGGGGGGATTTCGCGGCCTGCGTCGCCTGGCTGGCGCCCGTGCGGCGTCTCCTGTCGGTGGTCGGCGGCAGCCACGCCCAGCGTGATGCCTGGCAGAGGACCCTGCTGGTTGCAGCCCTGCGGAGCGGCGAGACCGGCTTTGCCCGGGCGCTGGTGGGCGAGCGGCTGGCTGAGCGTCCGGACAGCGTCTGGAGCCGGGCGCGCCTGTCCGAGCTGGACGGCCTCAGTCGATGAAGGTGAAGCGGTTGAAGCCCTCAGCGTCGGTCTCCAGGCGGACCCGGCGGCCGATGGGCTCACGGGCGGCGAGCTCGGCGAAGGCGGCCTCCGAGGCCTGGTTGGCGGCGGCGCGGCGGCCGTCGGCCAGGCGGGCGATGACCACGATGGCCGGCCCCGAGCGGGTCGTGGTGGTGGTGTAGGTCTCCACCGTGCCCTCGCCCGTCGCCGTGTCGACCTCCAGTCCGGGGACCGGGTCATAGGGGATCTTCGCCCGGCGGGCCTCGGGCCGGCTCCAGTCCGCCCGCGCCGTGGAATAGACCCCGGCGGAGTATTTCGACAGCATGCCGCCATTGGCACCGACGAAGCCGAAGGCTCCCGGGTGGCCGCGCAGGGCCGGGACGACCTCGGCGATGGCATGCATGGAGTAGTTGTTTCCGGCTCCGCCAAAGTAAGGCAGGCCGCCCGTCAGGGTCAGGCCACGAGGGTCGTCCGCGGCGATGCCCAGGCCGTCGATCATGTTGAACACGGCGATGGGGAAGCAGGAGTAGAAGTCGAAGACCGACATGTCCCCGACCGTGCGCCCGGCCAGTTCCAGGGCCTTGCGGCCGGCAGCGACGGCGGAGGGGCTGGCCGACAGGTCCGGCCGCTCCATGATGGTCAGTTCGTTGGCGTCGGCCTGGCCATGCAGGTAGACGAAGCGGTCCTCAGGAACGCCCAGGGCGCGGGCTCGCCCCACCGAGGTCAGGATCACCGCAGCGGCCTGATTCACCTGGTCCCGGGCCACCAGCATGCGGGTGAAGGGATCGGCGACAATCCGGTTCTTCTCGCTGACGGCGACCAATTCCTCGGCGGACTTCTCGACCGGCGAGGCGGAATAGGGATTGGCCGCGGCTACCCGGGTGAAGGGCGCGAACAGCTCGCCCATCTTCCGGGCGTAGGCTGGCCGGTCGAGGCCCAGGCGCGCGCGCCGGGCGTTCTCGAACAGGGCATAGGCGGGAATGGCGCCGGTAATCCGATGCTTGAGGATCGACGGGGTGAACATGCCCTCGAGGCCGTAGCCACGGTCCTCCATCGACCCCTCGACGGTCTCGGACCAGTCGGGGATCTCACCCTTTGCATTCAGGGTCAGGACGGTGGACATGGCCTCGGAACCCACCAGCAGGACCGCCTGGGCCTCGCCGTTGGCGATGGCCTCGCAGAACTCGCCCACCAGGCGCTGAGGGCCCTGGCCGCCGGTGATCTCCAGGATCGCCCGGGCCGGATCCGCGCCAATGCGCCGGGCGACCGAACGGGGGAAGTTGTTGGAGGCGCCAAAGGGGGCCTTCGCCCCTGGCGAGGAGATCTCGAACTGGCGGATGGCGACGATTACGTCCAGGGCGCCGGCGAGGTCGCCGGAGGCGCCAGCATCGGCCAGGGCGGCGCGGGCCGCTTGCCCGGCCAGGTCGGCGGGGGAGAGGGCGCGATAGCCGGGGTCCGTCGGGCGCTCTGCAGCCTGCCCGACCCCGATCAGTACCGGTGTGCGGTCATCCGTTGAAGACATCGCGATTTCCTCCCTCGGCCGCAGGACAGCCGGACATCCTTACTTCTCTTCGAGCAGGCGATCGATCACCGCGGCGGCGTCCTTGCCGCCCCAGTCCGCCTCACCCAACATCCGCGCGTGCTCCACACCGTCGCGACCGAAGATAAGGGTCGTCGGCATGGCGGCTGTCGGAGGGGTCAGGGAGAAGGGCAGGCTCGACTTCGGGTCGCGGTAGAAGGCGAGGGGCGCGTTCTTGCCGATGAAGGCCCGGGCCTTGTCCGCATCCTTGTCGCGATCGATGGAAATGGCCAGGACAACGACGTCCCGGCCCTTCTGAGCCTCGGCCAGCTTGGCGAGGGTCGGCATCTCCAGGACGCAGGGGGCGCACCAGGTGGCCCACAGGTTCACCACCACGACCTTGCCGCGGAAGTCGCCGATCCGCACGGGCTTGCCGTCTGCGTCCAGGAAGCTGGTGGCGGGCGCGGCAGAGGCCTCGGCGGGCAGGACAAGGCGGGACATCTCGCCCCGGGTCAGGTCCTTGAGGCCACCCTTCGCCCGAGGGGTTATGAAAGCCTGGCTGATGATGTAGACAACGACAGCTGCGCCGACCAGGGCAGCGCCCCAGAGGGCGAACTTCAGAACGCCCACCCTGGGAGATCCGGCTTCTTTTTCCTGGCTCATGATGACCAAAGACTCCCACGACGATCCGAAAACAGCCCCCCAGGGGGGCCAAGCCATGTGGGGCGGCCGGTTTGCTGTCCGGCCCGACGACCTGATGCAGGCGATTAACGTCAGCATTGGTTTCGACAGGCGGCTGGCCGAACAGGATCTGGCCGGCTCCCGCGCCCACGCCGCGATGTTGCGCAAGCAGGGCGTGATTACAAGCGAAGACGAAGCCGCCATCCAGTCGGGGCTCAACGCCATCGCAGGCGAGATCGAGGACGGGACCTTCCCCTTTCGCGAGGAGTTCGAGGACATCCACATGAATGTGGAGGCCCGCCTGCGCGAGTTGATCGGGCCCGCGGCAGGACGCCTTCACACCGCTCGAAGCCGCAATGACCAGGTGGCGGTGGACTTCCGCCTGTGGGTGCGGGAGGCCTGCGACCGGACCCTCGTGCAGATCCACAGCCTCCAGGTCGCCCTTCTGGATCGCGCCGAGCGGCACGCCGCCACGCTCATGCCGGGGTTCACCCACCTCCAGCCCGCCCAGCCGGTGACCTTTGGCCACCACCTGATGGCCTATCTGGAGATGTTCGGCCGCGACGCCGGGCGCTTCGCCGACGCCCGCACGCGCATGAACGAGTGCCCGCTCGGGGCTGCGGCGCTGGCCGGCTCACCCTTCCCCATCGACCGGGAGGCCACAGCCAGGGCCCTGGGCTTCGACCGGCCCACGGCCAATTCCCTCGACAGCGTCTCGGACCGCGACTTCGCCCTCGAGGCCCTGGCTGCAGCCACGCTCTGCGGCATCCACCTGTCGCGCCTGGCCGAGGAACTGGTGATCTGGTCAACGCCCCAGTTCGGTTTCGTGCGCCTGTCGGATGCCTTCTCCACCGGTTCGTCCATCATGCCGCAGAAGCGCAATCCCGACGCCGCCGAGCTTGTCCGGGCCAAGGTCGGACGGCTGATGGGGTCCTTTACCCAGCTGACGATCGTCATGAAGGGCCTGCCGCTGGCCTATTCCAAGGACATGCAAGAGGACAAGGTCCCGACCTTCGAGGCCTTCGACGCCCTCGAGCTTTCCCTTGCGGCCATGACCGGAATGATCCTCGACCTGGAACCGGCCGTCGACCGGATGGCTGCGGCAGCGGGCGCCGGCTTTTCGACCGCCACCGACCTCGCCGACTGGCTGGTCCGCACCCTCGACATGCCCTTCCGCGACGCCCATCACGTGACTGGTGCAGCCGTGAAGCGGGCGGAGGCGCTCGGCGTCGACCTGCCCGGCCTGCCCCTCGCCGAGTTCCAGGCCCTGTGCCAGGGAATCACCCCGGCCGTGTTCGAGGTCCTGACTCCTGCGGCCTCTGCGGGAAGCCGCCAGAGCTACGGCGGCACAGCGCCCGACCAGGTCCGCCTGCAAGCGGCCCGCTGGAGGGAGAAGCTGTCATGAAGTTCGCGCGGCTGGCCCTCGTCGGACTGATCCTGGCCCTCCCCACCGTGTCGGCCTGCGGCAAGCTGGGCCGGCTCGAGCGCCCCGAACCCCGCCCGGGCCAAGCGCGGGACATCGACGCCGGTGCCGAGCCCGGCCAGGTCCTCCGGACCACCGACCCGCGCGACCGCAACGCCGAACCCCTGCCGCCCCTGGCCGCGCCGCCTCCCAAGGCGGCGGAGACCCCGCCGAAATGAACCATTTTGAGCTCCGGGAGGGCGAACTCCACTGCGAGGACGTTCCGCTGTCGCGGATTGCCGAAGCGGTTGGCACGCCGGTCTATATCTATTCCTCCGCGACCCTGGAGCGGCACTTCCTCGTCCTCGCCGAGGCCATGGCCCGGGCAGGACTCAAGGGCGAGGAGGGCGGGCCCGTCCTGATCGCCTATGCCGTCAAGGCCAACCCCAACCTGTCGGTGCTAGCCACCCTCGCCCGGCTCGGTGCCGGCGCAGACACGGTTTCGGAGGGCGAGATCCGACGCGCCCTGGCAGCCGGCGTTCCGGCCGGAAGGATCGTCTTCTCCGGCGTCGGCAAGCAGGCCGGTGAGATCGCCTTCGCGCTTGAGGCGGGCATCTCGGAGATCAACGTGGAATCCGAGCCCGAGATTCGGCTTGTCTCCCAGGTGGCGCAGCGGATCGGCCATCCCGCCAGGATCGCCTTCCGGGTCAATCCCGACGTTGCCGCGGGAGGACACGCCAAGATCTCCACCGGCGGCGCCGAAGACAAGTTCGGGGTCTCCTTCTCCGAGGCTGAGCGGCTGTACGCAGAGGCCAGTTCCGATCCCTGGCTGGAGCCGGTGGGGCTGACCTGCCACATCGGCAGCCAGATCAGCGCCCTGGCGCCCATGGAGGCCGCCTTCCGACGCATGCGGGAACTGGTGGAGCGCCTGCGCGCCTGCGGCCTTTCGGTCCGTCGGCTCGACCTGGGGGGCGGGCTGGGCGTTCCCTATTTCAACCAGCCAGAGCCGCCGTCGCCCGCCGACTACGCCGCCATGATCGCCCGGGTCACGGACGGGCTCGGGATCGGCCTCGCCTTTGAGCCTGGCCGGCTTATCGCCGCCAATGCAGGCGTCCTGTTGGCCCAGGTGCTGCACATCCACGAAAGGCCGGAGGGCCGCCGATTCGTGGTTCTGGACGCCGCGATGAACGACCTGATCCGGCCGGCCCTGTACGACGCCTATCACGACCTTCGTCCGGTCCACCCCCGGACTGGGGCCCTGTCCGCCTTCGACGTGGTCGGCCCGGTCTGCGAGACGAGCGACACCTTCACCCGCGACCGCGACCTGCCTCCCCTCGAGGCCGGGGACCTGGTGGCCTTCATGAGCGCTGGCGCCTACGGCGCGTCGATGGCCAGCGAGTACAACAGCCGGCTCCTGGTTCCCGAGGTCCTTGTCCGGGGTTCGAACTGGGCCTTGGTGCGTCCCCGTCCCACCTACGAGGACATGCTGTCGCGCGAAGCCATGCCGCCCTGGCTGGACTAAGCCTAAGGCAGGGCACCGATCCAGGGCAGGGTCCGGTAGGCGCCCGCCGCATCCATTCCATACCCGACGAGAAACCTATCGGGCGCCTCCCAGGCGAAGGCGTCCGGCGGACGTCGGCCCGGCCGCGACGACGGTTTCAGGGCGAAGACAACCGTCAGGACCTCAGAGGCTCCCGCCTTCAGGACCAGCGCCCTTGCGGCCTCCAGGGAGGTCCCGGTCTCCAGGACATCGTCGAGGATCAGCACCTGCCGTCCGGCAAGGGGACGCTGCAGGCCGGCGACGACAGCCCCGGCGCCGGAACTCTGGGTTCCGTCGCCGTAGGATGACATCCAGATGGCGTCGAAGCTCAGGGGCCGGCCCAGGTTGGCGAGGGCCCGGGTCAGGTCCGAGGCGAACCAGATACCTCCGGTCAGCAGGCATACAGCGATGGCGTCTGGCGCGAGGCGAGGCGCAAGCCGGGCCGCCAGATCCCGGACCGCGACGGCGATCTCGGGTTCCGTGAGGAGGGGTTCCGGCGACGCCGGCTCACTCATGGGCGGGAGGCGCACCTGCCGGCGGCGGCGCTTCGGCAGCATGAGCCGGAGGATGGGCCTCTCCGGCGGGAGCGGACCCATGAACAGGGCCGGGCGCAGGGGCGGCACCCGTCGCCTTGCCGGTCGCAGGCGGGTGCGACACGAAGGTCAGGGCGAAATTGGCCACGCCGGGAGGCGGGTTCCGGACCAGGACCTGGAAGTAGCGGGACTGGAGGGGCGGAAGGGT
>NZ_JBAXIM010000146.1:0-6264 GCF_037138395.1 Phenylobacterium sp. | reverse complement strand
TCCCAGGACAGTGAACAGGTCATGCTGCCTCCACATCACCCCCTTGGGCATGCCGGTGGTCCCGCCAGTATAGAGCAGGAGGAGGTTGTCCCCGGATCGACCCCAGGGCGACCTTGTCGGCCGGGAAGTTGAAGGCTTCCCTGTGATGGATTCATAGTCGTCAGCCCAGGCGGGAACCGCGTGCCCAGGCTCGGCGACTGCGATCCACAGCTTGACCTTGGGCAGCCGGTCCCGGATCGCCTCGAGGGTCCCCGTAAACCCCGCGTGGAAGACCACAACCTCTGCGTCGGCATTGTCGAAGAGGTAGACCAGTTCGTCGCCGCCATAACGGTAGTTGGTGTTGATCGGCGCAATTCCAGCCTTGAAGGCGGCGAAGTAGACCTCGAGGTACTCCGGTCCATTGCAGAGATAGGCGGCGACCTTTGCTTCGGGGCTGACGCTTCCGGCGATCAGGTGTGCGGCGAGGGCGTCTGCACGGGCGTCGAACCCGCTCCAGGTCACAACCCGGCTCCCCTGGATCAGGGCGGGACGGTCAGGAGTCTTGCGGGCGATGGCCTCCCAGACGTCGGCGATCTTCCAGTCCGTCATGTCTTCCTCCCTCGACCCGTCCCGGAGCGATTGAGGGCTTGGGACGCTGAGGAAGTCAACGGGGCCAGGGAAGGCTCAGAGCGGTATCACCCGCTCCGGATATCCCGACCACGTCCACGCCATAGAGGGCCGCGAGACCCCGAGCATGACACCGCCAAGGGTCGGGGGATGGATCCAGACCTGGTCTGGGTTCAGGCTCGGGGGCCGCCCTTCGGGCCGGTCGATGGTCACCCCGCCGACCGGTATCGCGGCTTCTATGACCGTGAGGTCCGGGGCCTCGGCAAAGCCCATGTAGAAGCTTGCGCCCTCTCGGGAGTGATACCGCCCCATGGTCTTGGTCGGGTCGATCGGAGTGATCACTTCGAACCGGTGCAGCTGGCCGGGCCTGAACAGGGTCAGGACGCCGGTATAGCCGAACAGCTCCGAGGTGATGGTTGTGAAACCTGTCTCATCCAGGCCGAAGGCGTCGCGAATCTTGGCCACGGCACCGGCCTGGTCCGCCGCCAGGACCGTCGCCTCATAGAGGAAGTCCAGGCGACCGGCAGGCTCTCTCTCCCCCTCTGGCGACACGACGAAGCGTATGGGTGCCCCCTCGATCTCAAGTTCGACGTGGTAACGGTCGCCCTCGGCCTCGACGCGGGCGCCCGCGGACCTTGCGATCCTCGCGGCGGCGGCGGGGTCCGTTGACGCCGCACCGGCCGCCCAGACGTGTGCCCGGCCCCGTCGCGCCAGGGCGTCAGCCACCGGCCCGGTTCCGTCAGGTTGGAGGAACTCGATGTCGGAACGGCCAGCCCGGACCACCGTCCGGACGGCCCCAAGCTCCGGAACGGAGTCGCGCCGCACCTCTTCTGCGCCGAGGACACGCTTCCAGGCGCTCACGCCAGCCGCGGCGTCCGGCGTTGCAACCAGCAGTCTGTCGACTTCCGTGAGCATGGGTCATCGATCCGGGTGGAGGATGTTGAGGGGAACGCTTCGATTCGGGGTCTCGACGATCCGAACGTGTTCCCGGCCCAGCTCCCGGGCGTGCCGGCAGCCACAGGAATGGGCGATCATGTCGATCTCTCGGTTCAGGCTGCGAACATAGTTCGCGACGCGCTCGGCCTTATCTTCGACGACCAGGCCGCGCTGGAGCCGGCGATTATGGGTCGCGACTCCGGTCGGGCAGGTGTTTGTGTGGCACCTCATGGCCTGGATGCAGCCCAGGGCGAACATGAAGCCCCGGGCGGAGTGGACAAAGTCGGCCCCGGTGCACAGGGCCCAGGCGACTTTTGCCGGGGTCACGAGCTTGCCCGAGGCAATCACCCGGACCCGATCCTTCAGGCCCGCGCTCCTCAAGGCGTCGACGGCGATCGGCAGGGCCTCTGCAATCGGCAGGGCCATGTGGTCCATCAGGGTCTGGGGGGCTGCGCCCGTGCCGCCCTCTCCGCCGTCTATGGTGAGAAAGTCCGGGGCGTCCTGGGCGCCCCGGCGGGCCAGGGCTTCGCAAAGATCGATCATGAAGCGGTCGTCGCCCAAGGCTGTCTTCACCCCGACGGGACGACCCGTCAGGTCGCGAAGGCTGCAGATCCTGTCCAGCAACTGGTCGACATTGGCGATGTCCGGGTGCCGGTTGGGGCTGATCGAGTCCCGGCCCTCCGGAATCCCCCGGATCCGGGCGATCTCTGCGGTGACCTTGGCGCCTGGCAGGACCCCGCCCTTGCCGGGCTTGGCGCCCTGGCTAAGCTTGATCTCGAAGGCCCTGACCGAGCGGGCGATCTCCCTTGCCTTGTCGTTCGAGAAGGCGCCATCGGGATCGCGCACCCCGTACCGTGCGGTGCCGATCTGCATGATCAGGTCGCAGTTCCCCTCGAGGTGATAGGGAGACAGGCCGCCCTCGCCGGTATCCATCCAGCATCCGGCCATGCCAGCGCCCCGGGAAAGCGCCTGGACAGCGGGCTGGGAGATAGCGCCAAAGCTCATCGCGGAGACGTTCACCACCGACCTGGCGAGGAAGGGCTGGTCACAGGCACCTTCCCCGATCGCCAGGGGCGGTGTTGGGAGCCTGTCTTCCTCGAGGACCGGAAAGGGATGATTGATGAACAACACGGTACCCGGCTCCCGCCGGTCATTTGTCGAGCCGAAACCGATGGCACCGCCCTCGTTCTTGGCCTCTCTATAGACCCAGGACCGCGTGGCGCGGTTGAAGGGCAACTCCTCCCGGTCCCCGGCGAAGAAGTATTGGCGGAAATACTCCCCGAGTTGCTCCAGGCCGTAGCGGAAGTGGCCTATGATCGGGAAATTCCTGAGGACCGAGTGCCTCTGCTGCGTCAGGTCGTAGACCAAGACGCCACCCAGGAGGATCGCCAGACCGAAGCCGAGGACAAGCCCAAGGCTCTGGGTCAAGACATCTGAAACAGGGCCCATGGCCGCTCCCAGGTCAGGATTCTACGGTCGAAATATTCTGTTCGAAGTCCTTCAGGATATCCAGGACCTCGTCAATGGGCGCCGCCAGGGATCGGGCGTCCGGGAAGCGGTAGCGCCAGAAACTGGTGATATGCGAGATGACGCCGATGCGCTCTCCCAGCATCAGGAACATCTTCGGTGCACGCAGAAGGAAGTTCCGGAAGGCGAGGGGCTTGCCGTTCTTTGTGAGGTCGGCAAAGGCCCTGTCGTAAACGTCGAGAGCCTCGGTCACTTCCCGGCGCTTGAAGTCCACGGTCTCCACAAGGCGACGGCGCGTCCTGTCGATGTAGGCCATTAGCTCTGGGTCCTTGTGTCCGGTCACCCGGATCTGGGGCATTTCCCTCAGGACGTCGACGAGTTTTGGCCACAGATCATTCAGCACCCACTTGTAATAGAGAAAACCTTTCCAGCTGAAGACGCCTTCTTTATAGTCTTCACCCTCTAACCTCAAAGCTATTCTTAGAGGTTCGAGATGTTCGTTGATTTCAGTCGAAAGTAGGACTTGGACAAGTTTGCTCGAATAGCTCGAACCTTGTCCAGAGGATGCATAGGTCAGGCGGATCAGGTTGTTGATCTCCCCCGCCACAAAATCCTGCATGCGCGCGAGGTCGGCTTCGGAAATCGCAAAGTAGCAGGAGCCTATCGAGACGCCGCGCCGGGCTAGGTGCTCGCGCAGCAGGAAGGGGTCCAGCGAAGGGATCTCATCGATAATGGTGAGGACGCGGATGTCGCGTTCCACATTGGACGAGTCTCCCGCCATTTCGCGGACGATATCGCGCCATCCCCGCTGGCCGACGAAGAAGGATCTTCCGCCCATCCTGAGGTCGGATCGCTCGAAGGGAATGATGATCTTGGTCGAATTTTGGCGCTCATCGTCGAAGACAAACCGCTCATCCATCCGGATACGATGCTTCAGGACGAGGCACTCGTTCAGCAGCGGCGTCGTGAAAAAGGGCTTGTTGAGGTAGTCGGGATTGGCCTTGTGCGAATTGGCTATGGCAACGAGGTTGAGAACACGACTGGTCGACGCTGTTCTCTGGAGGGCCCCGAGATTGCGCACAGAACGGTCTGTGGTCGCCTGCCGCATACCTTTGCCACTCCTGATAACCAGATCCGCTGTCACCCGGTCGGAAACTGACGATTTTTCGTCAATGTTGGGGCCGAGATTCGAGCAAATCCTATCGACTCAGGATCAACCCTCACCCCCCAGACTGTATTCAAAATCCCTAACAATCTCTAACAGTTCATCCGTCGGGACCTTCTCTACGACACCCTGCGGAAACCGGAAGCGCCAATAACTGGCGACGTGCGAGAGGGCACCGATCCGCTCGCCCAGCAGGACGAACATTTCCGGGGTGCGCTTCATGAAGTTCGAGAAGGCCAGGGGTTTGCCATTTCGGGTCAGGTCATTGAAGGCCGCCTCATAGACCCGGATCGCCCCGACAACCTCCTCCAGAACCACATTGACGCGGTCTGCCAGACGTCGACGCGCTGCGTCCAGCATCCTCTCCATCTCCCGATCCCTGAAGCCACTGACCTTCATGGTCAGGATTTCCCGGAGGAAGGGCGCCAACTGCGGCCTGAGGTCGCTCAGCACCCACTGGTAGTAGAGAAACCCCTTCCAGGCGAAGACGCCTTCCTCGAAATCATCGGGATCGAGACGCAGGGCCGACCTTATAGGCTGGATGGACTCCCCCTGCACGGGCGAGAGCAACATTCTGATTATGCGGTTTGACCAACTTGATCCGTCGACCCGGTTCCTGTGGGAGACATCGAGCAGGACCTCGATCTGCTTTCCGACGAAACTGTACATCTGCGCAATGTCGGCTTCGGAAATGTTGAAGTAGAACGTAGAGATATCCACCCCGCGCCGCCGCATCTGCTCCCGGACCAGAAAGGGATCCAGCGAGGGCAATTCGCTCAGGGACTGGAGGACATGGATGTCCCGCTCCGGATTTCGATAGGCGCCGCAGATGTCGTCGACGACATCCCGCCAACCCTTCTGCTCGACCATGAAAGATCGTCCACCGATCTTCAGGTCGGTCCGCTCGAAGGGAAGGATCACCTTTGTCCCGGTAACCCTGTCTTTCGGCAACACTCCGACCTCGTCGGAACGGATGCGGTGTTTCAGGATGAGACTCTCGTTGAGCCGTGGCGAGGTGAAGAACGGTCTTTCGATATAGTCCGTCTCATTCCGGTACAGGGCCGAGACCGACAGAAGGTTCAGGACCCGGGCGGTGGACGCCGACCTTTCAAGCAGGGCGAGGTCGCGGACGGTGCGGTCGACATTGTTGGACTTGCGCATCCCGGACATCAATACCCCTGACCCTCAAGTGACTAGGGTCCCCGCGGCGGGTTAACAAATTCCCGTCGCTCGCCTGGCGCGGCTCCGGCGGCTTGACCGGATCCTCGTGATTTCGCTTACCAGCTAGCAATTTCTGCGCCACTTTTCCTCACGAAGGCTCTGAGCCCCCGTGATCCCAGCGTAGCTTGTGTCTTTTGTCTGGAAGGATTGGAGGCCTGACCGAGAATCGAACTCGGGTGCACGGATTTGCAGTCCGCTGCGTAACCACTCCGCCATCAGGCCGCGCCGGTCCGCACCGGGCTCACGGATCGCTAACAGAAGGCGGGTGCGGGGGCAATCAGGGAAGCCGCACTGCATTGCCTTGCCGTTGTGCGTCGCACTATAAGCCCCAAAGCCTCGAAGTGATCCTTATCCTCCCGACTGGAGACATCATGGGCGACACTGCCGAAGCCCGCCTGAATATGGTGGAAAGCCAGGTCCGGACGGCGGACGTGACTGACCTGCGGATACAGGACGCCATGCGCCGGATCCCGCGGGAGTCCTTTCTGCCCGCGGACAGGGCCTTCCTAGCCTATGCCGACGTGGAGCCCGAGTATGCGCCGGGGCGGCGTCTGCTCCGGCCCCGGGATGTCGCCAAGCTCGTGCAACTGGCGGCGCCGGTCGCCGGCGAGTCGGCTCTCGCCATAGCCGCACCCTATGCCGCCGCCCTGTTGGAGGCCTGCGATGTCACGGTGGTCCGTCATGACGGGGATCCGGCTGGCGCGCTTCCGGCGGGTCCCTTCGATATCCTGGTCTGCGAGGGGGCCGTTGTCCGGGCACCGGAGGCCTGGCTGGCCCTGCTTGGGCCGGGTGGCCGGGCGGTGGTGATCGAGCGCAACGGCCCCGCGGGCCGCGCAATCGTCCATGTTCGGACACCCGAAGCGATCGGT
>NZ_JBAXIM010000145.1:0-6304 GCF_037138395.1 Phenylobacterium sp. | reverse complement strand
CCTCGTCCACCAGGCCGCCTCGGGCGCAGTTGACGATCAGCACCCCCTTCTTGGCCTTGGCCAGGCTCTCGGCCGACAGGATGTTGCGGGTCTTGTCGGTCAGGGGGGTGTGCAGGGTGATGATGTCGGCCCGGGCCAGCAGGTCGTCCAGGTCGACCTTCTCGACCCCGATCTCCACGGCCCGCTCGGCGGACAGGAAGGGATCGTAGGCCACCACCTTCATCTTCAGGCCATTGGCCCGGTCGGCGACGATGGAGCCGATATTGCCCGCCCCGATCAGGCCCAGGGTCTTGGCGTAGAGTTCGACGCCCATGAACCGGTTCTTCTCCCACTTGCCGGCCTGGGTGGAGGCGTCGGCGGCGGGGATCTGGCGGGCGAGGGCGAACATCATGGCCACGGCGTGCTCGGCGGTGGTGATGGAGTTCCCGAAGGGGGTGTTCATCACCACGATGCCCTTGGAGGTGGCGGCGGGGATGTCGACATTGTCCACCCCGATCCCGGCCCGGCCGATGACCTTCAGCTGGCCGGCGGCGGCGATCACGTCCTTGTCGGCCTTGGTGGCCGAGCGGACGGCCAGGCCGTCATAGTCGCCGATGATCTTCAGCAGTTCGTCCTTGGACAGGCCGGTCTTGACGTCGGCCTCGACCCCCCTCTGGCGGAAGATGTCGACGGCGGCGGGGGAGAGTTTGTCAGCGATGAGCACGCGGGGCATGGGGGTGTCTTTCTTCACGGGGAAGGGGAAGGGAAGGGTAAGGGAAGGGGAGGTGAGGCGGCGCGCGCGTGGGCTCAGAGCCCGGCGGCAGCCGTCTCGAAGGCCCAATCGAGCCAGGGGGTCAGGGCCTCAAGGTCGGCCGTCTCCACCGTGGCGCCGCACCAGATGCGCAGGCCGGGCGGAGCGTCGCGATAGCCGGCGACGTCCAGGGCCGCGCCCTCCTTATCGAGCAGGGAGGCCAGGGTCTTGGCGAAGTCGGCCTGGGCCTCGGCGGACAGGGCCGCCACCTGCGCGTCCACCACCTTCAGGCAGACCGAGGTGTTGGACCGGGTCGCCGGGTCGGCGGCCAGGAAGTCCACCCAGGGGGTCCGCGCCACCCAGTCGGCCAGGACCGCCAGATTGGCGTCGGCCCGGGCCCGCATGGCCGACAGGCCGCCGATCCCCTGGCCCCACTCCAGGGCGTCAATGACGTCCTCGACGCAGAGCATGGAGGGGGTGTTGATGGTGGCGCCCTCGAACAGGTCCAGGGTCACCTTGCCGTTCTTGGTCATGCGGAACAGCTTGGGCATGGGCCAGGCCGGCGAATGGCTCTCCAGCCGGGCGACGGCCCGGGGCGACAGGACCAGCACGCCGTGCGCGCCCTCGCCGCCCAGGGCCTTCTGCCAGGAGAAGGTCACCACATCGAGCTTGGCCCAGTCCAGGTCCTGGGCGAAGGCGGCCGAGGTGGCGTCACAGATCGTCAGCCCCTCGCGGTCCGCCGAGATGAAGCTGGCGTCCGGTACGCGCACCCCCGAGGTGGTGCCGTTCCAGGTGAAGACCAGGTCCGCTGCCGGGTCCACCCGGGACAGGTCGGGCAGTTCGCCATAGGGCGCTTCCAGCACCTCGGCGGGCAGCTTCAGCTGCTTGACCACGTCGGTGACCCAGTCCTTGCCGAAGCTCTCGAAGGCCAGCATCTGCACCTTGCGCGGCCCCAGCAGGGACCACATGGCCATCTCCACCGCCCCGGTGTCCGAGCCGGGGACAATGCCGATGAGGTAGCTGTCGGGAACCTCAAGCACCTTGCGGGTCAGGTCGATGGCCGCCTGCAGGCGCGCCTTGCCGGGCTTCGACCGGTGCGAGCGGCCGAGGACGGCATCCTTCAGGGCTTCGGGGGTCCATCCGGGGCGCTTGGCGCACGGGCCGGAGGAAAATTCGGGACGGGCCGGGCGCACGGCCGGCCGCGGGATTGTGGTCATTGCGATATCTCCCATCCTTACAGATGAGCAGCACCCCGTTGGGGGGGCGTGGCCCGCCGCGCAAAAACGCCGCTTTGCGCCCGAAGGCAAGGGGGAAGTTGGTGGGCGGCGCCCGCAGGCGTCAGGGCTCCGCGGGGCGGCTCCGGGAGCTCCAGACGCCGATCGACAGGCTGATCAGGACAACCCCGGTCGCGATATTGCTCGCCATTGCAAACATCGTATCAAGGGGTATCGCCATTGCCAGGTAATAAGCATGTATTGAAAAGTATCCAGACATGGCGCCCATCATCAGGGCAATCCAGAGGTAATTATATCGAACCGCGAGTACCAAAAAAGACAGGGCCATAAGGCCATCAATTGTCAGCAGGAGGGTCCCGATTTCCTTATATTTCCATAAATTCCCGGCAAGTATTGTCGCCCCCGTCGCCAGAATGAATATCAGCGCGGCAATCCGTTCCGGCGTCTTACCCGCAACTAGCGCCACGAGTGGAACCGCGACGTTTAGAGCGATTAGGACGGCATCCAGCGCAGACATGGAAAGGGGCTCCTCTCGTTCGAGAAGAGCCCCAAATCTCTTAACGCAAAATGACGAAATCAGGCGACGTTGCGCTCTTCGCCGGACAGGAAGAGCTGGAAGTCCTTCTTGCGGTAGAAACCGGCCATCCGCGGGCGGATACCCAGGCGCAGGGCGGCTTCTTCCAGACCCGAATGAACCTGGCCCATCAGGGTGCGGGCCGAGCTGAGAGCCGCAACGGCTTCAGTCAGCTTGACCTGAACGTCGTCGGCGAAGGCGACCGGGGCACCCAGGTCGGCGCGGGCCTGCAGCAGGTCGGCGAGCAATTGTGTGGTTTCGATCAGGGCCAAGTCGATCGCCGATTCCGTGGCGATGAGCTTTTCCTGGGTGCGTTGGGCGATAAATGCTTTGTCCATAAGAACCCCCTCAGGAGGCGGAATGGCCTCGTCGTTAAGGTAAATCGGAGGTTAACGTCCGTCCCCAGGATTCATCATTTGTTAACCGTGGCAAATTGACGCGGGCCTTGAAATCTGGCTTTTTTCAGTTTGATTCGCCCCCAAGCGTCAGTTTTTTCAGGGTTAATTCAGGGAAACGTTAGGACTTTCGGGGCAGTCTGGGCTTTCGTAGTAAAGCCGGGATCAGAATGACGCCCCCCGAGTACCGCCAAAAGGCTCTCAGCACGTCGGGCTTTCACGCCCGCATCTCCGCCGCCGCCGTCGTCACGGCGCTGAGCGTGCTCGTCTTGGCGTGCCTGGCCTTCATGGGTCAGCAGTGGGTCCAGGTCCAGGCCCAGAACCGCGCCCTCCAGTCCACCCTGGCCGCCGTATCGGCGGTCACCCTCTCCGATGCCGTCAGTTCCGGGGATGCTGCGGCGGTGGATTCGTCGGTGCGCGCCCTTGGCCTCTCGCACCTGCTGGTCTCGGCGGAATTCTTCGACGCCTCGGGCCAACGGGTTTCCGGCTTCGGGCAGGCGGGCCAGCTTGCGTCCCCCAGCTCCCCCGGCGGTTCCCAAGTCGTCATCCGCACGCCCGTGGAAGGCAAGGGGGTCCACCTTGGCGAACTGGTAACTGTCGGCAAGCGGTTGGGCCTCGCTGAGGTCGCGCCCCAGCTCCTCGCCCTGGCCGGTGCTCTCCTGTTCTCCTGCATCGGCGTCGCCATCGTCATCTCCCGTCGCCTGGCCGACCAGGTGATCGTCCCCGTCGTCGAGCTGTCCACCGCCATGCAGATGGTCTCGGACACCGACAGCTATGAGCCGATCCACCTGGCCAGCCGGGACGGCCTGTTCCGGGGCCTGAGCTCGGCCTTCAACCAGCTGCTGCATCGCCTGTCTGTCCGCGAGGTCCAGCAGCAGTCCATGGTGGCCGAGCTGCAGGATGCCCGCGACCGCGCCGACGACGCCAACCTGATGAAGTCACAGTTCCTGGCCAATATGAGCCACGAGATCCGCACGCCCCTGAACGGTGTCCTGACCATGGCCGAGATCATGGCCATGGGCGACCTGCCCGGCGAGCAGAGGAAGCGCCTGGATGTGGTCCGCCAGTCCGGCGACCTGCTTCTCAAGATCCTCAACGACGTCCTTGACCTGTCCAAGATCGAGGCGGGACGCATGACCCTTTCCGAGGAAGACTTCGATCTCGAGGCGGCCCTGTCCCCTGTGCGCGACCTCTTCGCCCCCTCGGCGACCGAGAAGGGCCTCGAATTCGTGATGCGCACCATGCCAGGGGCGAAGGGGGGCTGGCGGGGCGACCCGGGACGGCTGCGCCAGATCCTCGGCAACCTGGTCTCCAATGCGGTGAAATTCACCCACTCCGGCTCGATCACCGTGCTCCTGGACGAGGTCGCGGACCAGCTTGTCATCACCGTGCGCGACACCGGGGTCGGCATCCCGACCGAGAAGCACGCCATGCTGTTCGAAAAGTTCGTCCAGGTCGACAATTCCGCCACCCGCCGCTTTGGGGGCACCGGCCTTGGCCTCGCCATCTCGGCCGAACTTGCCCAAATGATGGGGGGGCGCATCGCCTTCGAGAGCACCGAGGGCCTGGGTACGACCTTCCGGTTCTCAGCCCCCCTGATGCGTGCGACTGGGGTCGACGCGGTCGAATTCGACGATGGCCTGTTCGAGGACGAAGAGGAGGCCGCGCCCCTGCGCGTTCTGGCCGCCGAGGACAATGCCACCAACCAGCAGGTCCTGACCGCGGTTATGGCCTCACTCGGGTGTGCGCTGGAGATCGTGCCCGACGGCGCCGCTGCGGTCGCCGCCTGGAAGACGGGCCGGTTCGACATCATCCTCATGGACATCCACATGCCGGTCATGGGCGGGGTGGAGGCGGCCACGGCCATCCGCGCCCTGGAGCGCAACCGCGGCCTGCCCCGGACGCCGATCATCGCCCTCACGGCCGACGCCATGACCCATCAGGTCGCCGAGTACCTGGCAGCGGGCATGGACGCTCACCTTGCCAAGCCCATCGAGATCAAGCGGCTGATCGACACCCTCCACCGGGTGTCCCAGGCCTCAGAGATGAACGCCGCCCCGGCCTCGGCCCGGGGAGCCCTCTGAGGCGCAGTCCTCGACAGCCAGCTCGGGCCAGCGCGCCACGACACCCTCGACCTTGGCCCGGAAGCCGGTCGCCGATCGCAGGGGATTGGGCCTCAGCCTCAGGCTGAACAGATCCTCCAGTCCGAAGGGGGCTGCGATCGTCAGCCGGTCGTCAGCCTCCAGGCGAACGCCCACCGCGTTGGCCGTCGAGACGAACCGTTCCAGGGCCTCGGCGCTGCTGGACAGGGGCGCATAGGGCTCGCCGAACCGGCCTTCGAACCACAGGTGCACCCGGGCCTGGTTCCGCACCTCGACCAGGGAGTCCAGGGGTGGCGGAAGCTCTGCCGCAGCCCTCCGGATCACCCTGTCCTCGGCGTCCCAGCCCGTATCCGAGCCGTCGAAATAGGCCAGGTCATAGTCCTTCAGGCCATAGTCTTCGGGCCGGCCCGTCAGGTGGTTAAAGACCTTCTGGTAGACGGCCCCGGAAAAGATCAGCCAGTCGGGCAGGTCCAGGGCCCGCGCCGCCCGCAGGGCGGTCATCAGGCTGTCGGACCGGCGGACCAGTCCGTCCAGCGTATCGGCGTGCTTCACGCCCGCCCCCTCATCGTCCAGGCGTGGTCGAGGGGACCATGCCCGCGGCCCAGGCCGGGGGCCCGGGCGATGGCCTCCTGGACATAGGCCCAGGCCCTTGCCACCGCCGCCTCCAGGGTCAGGCCCTGGGCCAGGCCCGCCGCGCAGGCCGAGGCCAGGGTGCAGCCGGTACCGTGGGTATGCCGGGTCTCCAGGCGGGCGGATTCAAACAGGGTCTCGCCCTGCGGCGTGAGCAGCAGGTCGCTCACGCGCTCGCCGTCCAGGTGGCCGCCCTTCATCAGGACGGCCCGGGCACCCAGGGCCAGAAGGGCCTCGCCGGCCCGCCTCTGGTCGTCCAGGCTGGCAATGCTCAGGCCCGTCAGGGCCTCGGCTTCCGGGACGTTGGGGGTCAATAGCCAGGCCCGGGGAACCATCAGCCGGCGGACGGCGTCCATGGCGTCCGTCGCCAGCAGGGCGGCGCCGCCCTTGGCGGTCATGACGGGATCGACCACCGCCGGGATCCCGGCCGCCGAGTCCAGTATGGCCGCAACGGTCTCGACCATGGCGATATCGCCCAGCATGCCCGTCTTCAGGGCGTCGGCCCCGATGTCGTCCAGCACGGCCCGGGCCTGGGCCGTCACCATGTCGGCGGGCACAGGCAGGACGCCGGTCACGCCCAGGGTGTTCTGCACCGTGATCGCGGTGACCGCCGTCGCCGCATATCCGCCGAGGGCAGT
>NZ_JBAXIM010000144.1:0-6311 GCF_037138395.1 Phenylobacterium sp. | reverse complement strand
GGACCCCGCCCTGGTCTGGCCGCACCGTAGGGGGCCAAACTGGAGAAGGTCCAGGGTTAGCCTGACAGCACCCTCCTGATGGCAATTCGGGGAATTCTGGCGAACGGGAGGCCAGGATATCGGGGCGGTTCAGTCCGGTGGGCCTTGTCGGTCGAGCAACAGGGCGGGCGCAGCCGCCGCGACGCCGCTGAGCGCGAGACCCAGGACCGAGATGTTGATCAGGCCGCCGTACTGTCCCCCGGCCGTGACGAACGCGGCCATGGCCGGCCCGGAGGCAAGGCCCATCTTGGAGAAGAAGCCGGCCAGCGCGGCCATCTGCCCGGCCCTGTCGAACGCCGCGCTCATGCCGAGCAGATAGGGAATGACGAAGGCCCAGGTGATGGCCGTGCCGATGTTAGCGAGGAGGTAGATCCACGGCAGCTCGCTGTAGTGGAACGCCCAGGTGCCGCCGAGCGTCAGGACCAGGCCGGCCACGACCGGCCAGAAGCGACCGAACTTGACCCCCATGACGACGACCAGGACCGAACCGAGAGCGCCGATCCAGTTGGCCACGCCCAGTGTGTCGGTGATGAACCTGAGCTCGAGCCCGGCGCCCTTGCCCAGACCGATGATGTAGGCTGCCAGGCCCATGTTGGCGGCCTGGAACAGAAAGATCGATGCGAACACCAGAATGAGGGGAATCCAGAGGGTCGGCGCTTTGGGACCGTCGTTAGCGGCCTTCGGCAAAGCCTTGTAAGCCCCCAGAAACGGGACCATCGCCAGCGTCGCCAGGCTGAAAGCCGCCAGGGCCAAGAATAGGACCCCCGGTCCGAACACCGGCACCAGCCGGGGCAGGAACATCAGCCCCAGGCCGCCGAGGCCGAACTGAACCACAAGCAGCATGCCGAAGGTCCGGTCGGGCGTTCGGGTCCGGGCGATGACCGCGAAGGCCACGCCCACCAGCAGGCCACCGATCAGACCGTGGATGAACCTTACCGCGATCAGGACCTCGGGCGCCTTCAACAGGGTCGAGGCCAGGTCGATGGCGATCAGGCAGAGCAGCACCGTCACGGCAACCGGTCGCCAAGGAAGTCTGCGGACAATGAACACCGCCGTCAGGGCGCCGACAGCGGCACCATAGACGTTGGCCGAGGCCACCAGCCCCGCTTCTCTGGCGGTCAGGCCCACTCCGCTGATCAGGCCATCGACCAGGGCAGCCATGATGTTCACGTAGAACAGGCCGGCGGTCGCCAGGAAGGACAGCAGCACGCTCGCCACCAGACTATCCTCCGGGACCTTCCGCGGGCCAAGACGCGAAACCGGCGGGGAGAGGGCATCGTCAGTCATGAGCACATATTCCTGATCCTGCCGGCTTCGAGGGCCGCCGGAGCCCAGTCGAAGACGCCGCTGTCGCCGAAGTAGTAGTAGGTCACGCCGCCCGGCAGCAGCACGACGGAGATGCCGCCGTATCCCGACATGAACGGCGCCCAGACCGGCCGGGAACAGCCCAGCGGGCCGCTGATGTCCCGCGCCCAGAAGCCGGCCTTGTAGCGATAGGCCGGGCCGCTGGCGGGCAGGCCCGGATGGGCCGGATCACGCTGCAGCGCCGCCTTCAGCAGACCCGGGTCGAGCACCGGCCGGCCGTCGATCACGGCCCCGTCCCGGAGCCAGCCTGCGATGCGCAGGATGTCGTCGCGATGGTAGGTGAGACCCCAGCCGGTGAAGGGCTGGCGCACCGCATCGTAGGTGCGGCGGGTTCCCATGATCGTCGGGCTGAGCTTCAGCGACCGCCAGAGCGGGGCCACGAGATCATCATAGAGATCGCCCTCTCCCGACCGCCGGAGGATATCGGACATGGCCGTTCCAAGCAGGTAGGTGTCGGCGGTACGGTAGACGAAGGTCGTCCCGGGTGCGGCGCGGCGGTGGAAGTGGCCGCAGGCGTAGGCCGCCTTGGCGGCGCTGTCTTCGACGTTGAAGAAGACCTGGCCGGCGGGAGCGTTCTCGTCCGCCTCGAAGGCGGTCGAGCCGTAGACGCCGGTGGCCATGTCCAGCGCGTTGGCCAGAGTCACGGCGGCCCAGTCGCCGCCTTTGGCGCAGGCCGGAACGTGATCCGCGATCAGCGCCCCGGCGCTGCCCGGGTGCAAGGCCTCGAGCCGCATCAGACCGACGCCGCCGACAATCGATTTGGCCGTGGAGTAGGACGGCAGGCCCAGAACGTCGCAGAAGGGATAATCGCCTTTTCGGGTCTGGCAGGCGCTCGCATAGTGAACGCCATCGACGACCAGGCCGAAGGCGGTGGGCGGGTCGCCACCCTTCGTGGCGCCCAGGGCGAAGGCCGCGAGGTTCACGTCCGGCCGCAGCCGGGCCAGCTCGGCGAGGGGACGGACCGGCAGTCGGGCGACGACCTGGTCCCGCCAGGCCGCAATGACCGCATCACCGTCCGGGATCGCAGCGGGCGTCAGCCGCGCCGGGACCGTGGCCCAGGCGTCGAACTTCAGATAGGCGCAGGTCTCCGAAGCGATCTCCAGCGCCACCCGGGACACAGATCCATCGGGCTTGAACAGGAAGGTCAGCACCCCGTTGTGCAGGCAGTTGGCGTTGTGCTCCTGCAGGGCGAACGGGACCGCGGCCCGCAGCCACCCGCGATCGCCCTCCTCGCGCCAGACGCGTCCAGGTTCGAGGACCCAGTCCCAGGCGGGATGGTCGCCGACGATCACGCCGCGCCGGACCGGGACCAGATCGGCCCCGTCCCGGAGGAACGCGAAATCGAAGGGCGGTAACGTCACCCGGGCCGCCAGCTCGGCAGGGGTGTCGCCGGTGTCGTCGTGAACCACCGTCATGTTCAGGGTCGCGCCGGACAGAGTCAGGGTCAGGCGCAGGTCGGACCGGCCTGGCGGCGCCACGGCCCCCGGCGGTGGCGCGAAGGCGGCGAGGCTGACCGGCGCGGAGAGCCCCGGTCCCGTCGTCAGGCTGTCGAGCGTCAGGGCGGATCGCGGACCGGCGGCCTCGACGCGGCGTTCACCGGTCACCGTCACCGCGTCGGCCCAGCAGGCCACACGCTTGCCGCCGACGGCCCGGACCCGGATCAGAACCTCTGACGTGTCGTACGCGTCCGGAAGCGCCAGCGCCGCCCGCGTCAGGGTCACGCCGTCGTCGGCGCCATCGCGCACCGCGACAACCTCCCGCCAGGTCGCGCCGTCGTCGGCAGAGGCCTCGACCAGACAGGCGTCGGCCTTCCCCAGCCCCATCGCCGCCAGGGATCCGGCGACCGACAGCTGGACAAAACCGGCGGTCGAGACCGACGTCATGGCCGTCGCGCCACCCGTCACGCGCAGCGAGATGTTGTCGCCGTAGGATGTCAGCCGTACGTCGCTCGCCCCGGTCTGCCCCCAGCCGTCGGCCTTTCCATCCTGGAAATCATCAACGAAGACGGGGGCGGCCAGGGCCGGCGAGACGGCGCAGAGTGACGCCGCCAGCACGGCCGCGCCAAGCGTGAAAAGACGCATCAGAGCAACCCTCCAGGGTCCATGCCGCCGGCCGAGTTCGCAGGGATGGTCTGGCGCACCTGCCCCGCGGGACGGCTGTTCTTGACGAGCGTGCCGAGCGATACGGCACCTTTCAGGTTCGACGTGTTCACCTCAATCCCCCCTCGTTTCAGACAGACCTGCCGCCATTTCCCGCCAGAGGCGTGACGCGTGACGCGCGCGCCTGCATTACGCCTGCGTCTTGATCGTCCTCACTCCTGGCGCCGTAGGCCGTTCAGACCCCGGCTTCTGCAACGGCCCCAGTTCCGAGAAGGTCGGCGACGCGGCAAATCCCTCCCGGTAGGGCGGAAATTCGATCGGATTGTCGCGCAGGCTTTTCAGGGGCTGTCCCAGCCCGTGCCAGCCGCGCTCACGCACGCGTGTGACCTGGTCCAGATCGAGTTCGACGGCGATGACCTCATGGCCCGCCCCCGCCTGGTGAATGACTTCGCCGCCGGGGCCGAACACCCCCGACAGCCCGACGCCGAGGGACCCGGCGGTGTTGATGTCGACGAAGAAGACCTGGTTGGTCACCGCGCTGGCGCGGGCGATGGCCAGCTCCGCCTCGCGGTCGATGGTGTTGGTCATGCCCGGATGGATGATGACCTCCGCGCCCATCCAGACGAGGGTCCGGGTCGTCTCCGGAAACCACATGTCATAACAGATCGACATGCCGAACCGTCCGACGCCGGGCACGTCGAAGACCACGAACTCGCTTCCCGGAGCCACGCCCTGCTCGTAGGGCAGGAAGGGATAGATCTTGCGGTAGCGGGCAACGACCTGACCGGTCGGGTCAATCACCGGCGCGGTGTTGTAGACGCGGCCGCCGTCGGCCTCGAACAGCGAACCGGGCACCAGCCATACACCCGCCGCGCGCGCCGCTTCGCACATCTTCGCCTCGGCCTCGCCGGGCAGCGGCTGGGCGTTGGCGGTTGAGGCCCCGAATAGGCACAGTTCACCGAGGACCACCATGTCGACCCAGGGAAGGCGGGCCTTCACCGCCGCGACTTCAGCGACGATGCGGTCGCTGTTGTCGCCTTTGCCAAGCTGCAGTTGAAGGCCGGCGATACCAATGGGGCGCATGGGAAATCTCAAGACAGGCCCTGTGGCCCTGAACCCCGAGAGTGACTGCGTTAGCGGCCGTCACATAGCGCCAGTCCCCGGCAACAGATGGGGCCAGATTGAAAGCCCCGCACGCCGGAAAAGAAATCTGGCCCCAGAGAGTCAGCCAGCGTCCGATCGCCGTATGACGGCCGTGTCGACCAGGCGACCGCCCACATCGAACCAGCCGATGCGATCGCCGACGATCGCTGTCACCAGACGCGAGGTCTCACCGTAGGACCACCGGACCCACTGCCTGCACCAGACGTCGCCCTCGACCCACCAGCGCCCCTCGTCGCAGTCCTCGTTGGCATAGCCGGCCCGGCCGACCATCCGGCCGTCCGTCAGCAGCTCGATGGTGCAGGGGTCGCCGTAGACCGTCTTGCACAGCAGCACCGCGCCCGACATCGCCGCCTGAAGCGCCGCGCCCGACAGTCGGGCGCTGGCGGTCTCTGGAAAGGCACGCGCCGTGCCCGGCAGATCCCGCATCAGGTCGGCCAGGGCCGCCACGCCCTGCCGGATGCGGTCTGTCGGCAGACTGGTCACGCCCAGTCGGAAGACGTTCCGGGGCGCCTTGCGGTCGGCATAGTAGGGGCCGACCGGTTCGATCAGCACGCCGCGCCGCTCCGCCTCCGCCGCGAACGCCTCGACGTCGAGATGGTCCGGCCCCCGCACCCAGTAGGTGGCCCCGCCGCGTAGCGGCCCGATGGCGACGGACTGTTGCAGATAGTGGTTCAGGGCGTCGCGCAGAGCGGTGCGGCGCTCGCGAAACAGCCGGCCCAGCCGCATCATGGTCGCGTCGTAGTGGCCCATGGACAGGAAGTGGGCGGCCGCCCTCTGGTTGTTCAGCGGTGGATGGCGGATGGACAGATGGCGGAGCCGCCGGGCCTCGGCGATCACCTCCGCCGACGCGACCATGTAACCGAGCCGCAGACCCGGTCCCAGCACCTTGGAGAAGCCGGCGACATAGATCACGCGGTCGTCCCGATCCAGGCTGCGCAGGGCCGGACAGGCCTCATCGAGGTCGTTGGTCTCGCAGTCGAAGTCGTCCTCGATGATGACCAGGTCGCGCGCCGCGGCCTTCTTGAGCAGCGCTTCGCGGCGGGCCTTCGTCATCATCACGCCGGTGGGAAACTGATGGCTGGGCGTGACATAGACCAGATCGCAGTCGTCTAGCCGCCGGTCGACGACCAGTCCCTCGTCGTCGACGGGTTGTTGGACCAGCCGGGCGCCACGGTCCCTGGCCAGCCGACGCATGTCCGGATAGCCAGGATTTTCGATGGCCACCACGCGGGTCCGGTCGATCAGCATCTGACTGACGAGCGACAGGGCCTGCTGGGCTCCGACCGTGATCAGAATCTCGTCCGGACGCGCCTGGATTCCCCGCCGCGGCAGGACTTTGGTGCGGATTTCCTCGATCAGCATCGGATCGTCCGCATCGCCGCCGTCCATCGACCACTGGCCGATGTCGCGGACCGCCAGGGCCTGACGGCTGGCCTCGCGCCACTCGGCGACCGGAAATAGGGACGCGTCGAACAGGCCGTCGATGAAGGGATAGGGATATTGCCGCCAGTTGGGCATCCGCCGCGCGACCGGCTCATCACCTTCGCCGGATTTGAACCGGCCGCGCCATCGCGACGACGGCGCCGGCTCGCGGCCGCCTGCCACGGACTGGACCGCCGTCAGGCCGCGCAGCATGTCGTGGTC
>NZ_JBAXIM010000143.1:0-6420 GCF_037138395.1 Phenylobacterium sp. | reverse complement strand
GGCGTCGCCCACATGGTCCAGCAGGCCATGGACGCCTGGGGCCGGATCGACATCCTGGTCGCCAACGCGGGTATCCTGCGGGACAAGACCTTCTCGAAGATGGAGATCGCCGACTTCGAGGCGGTGATGAACGTCCACGTCATGGGCTCGGTGAAGCCGGCCAAGGCGGTCTGGGAGATCATGAAGGCCCAGAACTACGGGCGGATCGTGGTCACCACCTCCTCCACCGGCCTCTACGGCAACTTCGGCCAGTCGAACTATGGGGCCGCCAAGCTGGCCCTGATCGGCTTCATGAATACGCTGAAGATCGAGGGCCAGAAGAACAACATCCACGTCAACGCCATCAGCCCCGTGGCCGCCACCCGGATGACCGAGAACCTGATGCCGGCCGAGGTGCTGGCCAAGCTGAAGCCGGAGTACGTGACCCCGGCCGTGGTCTACCTGGTGTCGGATGAGGCCCCCACCGGGGTCGTCATGACCGCCGGCGCCGGTGCCTTTGCCCAGGCCCGCATCTACGAGACCGAGGGGGTCTACCTCGGTGAGGGCGGACTGTCGGTCGAGGAGGTCCGCGACAACTTCGCCCGCATCACCGACCCCACGGGCCAGCAGGCCTATGTGAATGGCGGCGAGCAGAGCGGGAAGTTCTTCCGCAAGATGCAGGGCGGCTAAGTCCAACCGATCCAGGGCCGGCGTTTTCCCCTTGCCCGATAGGGGAGAACCCGGCCTATCTTCGTGCGCCCCAGAAATACCGGGCACCATTTGGGAGAAGTCCAGAGTGTCCACGGTCAACCGGTCGCCGACGAACGGAAACCTGAGCCTTCCCGCGGCCATGGCCTTTGCGGCAATCAGCCTTCCACTGTCGGCCTTGAGCCTTTCGGTAGGGGTGCAACTGCCGCCCTACTTCGCCAGCCAGCTTGGCGTGAGCCTGGCCGTGGTCGGGGGTGCCTTCGGCATCGTCCGGCTTCTTGACATCTGGCTGGACCCGATAATCGGCCTGGGCATGGACCGGACGCGGTCCCGGTTCGGGCGCTACAGGGTTTGGATGATGGCGGGCGCGCCCCTGCTGATCGTTGCCGTCTACATGCTTTACAACGCCCCAAAGGGCGCGCCGCAGGTCTACCTGATCGTCTGGCTTCTCGCGATGTACCTCGGGCTGTCCATCATGAGCCTGTCGCATTCGGCCTGGGCGGCGGTCCTGGCCAAGAGCTATGAGCAGAGATCCAGGATCTTCGGCGTGCTAACAGCGGTGGGCGTGATCGGCTCCCTGTCCGCCCTCGCGATCCCGATCCTCATGGGATCTGGGGCCCACAAGGCGCTCAATCCGATCCAGGCCGTCGGCTGGTTTGTGATCGCAATGATTCCGATCAGCCTCCTGGTGACCTTGGTCCGGACCCCCGAGACCATCAACCGCGATGAGGGCGAGCACTTCAGGCTTGCGGACTACGCCAAGCTGTTCAGCCGCGGCAACGTCATCCGGATCCTGGCCGCCGACCTGCTCGTGACCCTCGGCCCGGGCTGGATGGCAGCCCTTTACATGTTCTTTTTTACCAATTCGCGCGGCTTCACCCAGACTGGCGCGAGCCTTCTTCTGATGGTCTACATCGTCGCCGGCTTCGTCGGCGCGCCCCTGACGGCGGCCCTGGCGAACCGGATCAGCAAGCACCGGGCCCTGATCCTGACCACCACCCTCTACTCCCTCGGCCTGATCGCCCTCCTGTTCTTGCCTAAGGGAAACTTCACCTACTTTGTGCCGGCCATGGCCATCGAGGGTGCCTTCGCCGCAGGGTTCGGGGTGATGACGCGGGCGATTACGGCCGACATCGGCGATGAACTGCGGCTGGAGGGCGGACGTGAGCAGATCGGCCTGCTCTATGCCCTGACCGGCGCCACCAGCAAGCTGGCCGGGGCCTTCTCGATCTTCCTGACCTTCAATGTCCTGGCCCTGGTCGGATACGACGCCAAGGTCGGCGCACAGAATACGCCCCAGCAGATCCTGGGCTTGGAGCTGGCCTACATCGTCGGGCCCATTGTCTTCGTCATGCTCGCGGGCGCCTGCTTCATCGGCTACAAGCTGGACGCTACGCGGCACGCGGAAATCCGCCGCCAGCTGGATGAGCGGGACAGCCACACGGACGTCGTCTACGAGGAGGCCGCCGTCCTGGAAGGCCTGACCGGGGAGCCCGGGGGTCACTCCTCCGTTGACCGGAGCTAGGTTCTGGAACCCTCGGGCCTGCCCACTTGGCATTGCCTCAAATTCCCCCCGGCGAGGAGCCGAAGACGGGCAACTGAGAAGCCGTTGACCCCCTCACCGCGCTTCGCGCGGAGCTCCCCCTTGGGGGAGCAATTGGCTTTGTAATTCCTCCCCCCAGGGGGAGGTGGACCGGGGCGAAAGCCCCGGGACGGAGGGGGTCAACGACGGCTCAGCAGACCCCCTCACCGCGCTTCGCGCGGAGCTCCCCCTGATGGGGAGCAATTTGATGTCTTTCAGGCCGGGGCGCATGCGCCTCAGGGTTCAGGCCACCGCCGCCGCCAGCCGGGTGAAGGCCCGGGACGAGGCACTGTCGGGATGGGCGAGCACCCCTGGCCGGCCCTCGTCGCAGGCTGCGCGCAGGGGCGTCTCCAGGGGGATCTCGGCCAGAAGGGGCAGGCCCAGGCGCACGGCCTCGGCCCTGGCCCCACCCTCCCCGAAGATCGGGATGCGGGCGCCCGTGGAGGGCTCCTCGAACCAGGCCATGTTCTCGATCACCCCCAGCAGGGGCGTTTCGGTCTTGCGGAACATGGCGGCGGCCCGACGGGCGTCGATCAGGGCGATTTCCTGCGGGGTGGAGACAATGAGGACACCGTCGATCTTCAGCTTCTGCACCAGGGTCAGCTGGATGTCCCCGGTACCCGGCGGCATGTCGACCACCAGGACGTCGAGGGGTGCGGCCTCCGTGCCCCAGAGCACGTCCTGCACCATCTGACGGGCGGCGGAGGAGGCCATGGGTCCGCGCCAGATCATGGGCGAGCCTTCGTCCACCAGGAAGCCGATGGACATGACCTTCACGCCCCAGGCCTCCAGGGGCACCAGTTTCTTGTCGGCGTTGAAGGCCGGGCGGGAGTCCAGGCCCATCATCCGCGGCGCCGAGGGGCCGTAGACGTCAGCGTCGAGAAGACCCACGGACAGGCCCCGGGCCGCCAGGGCGGCGGCCAGGTTGACCGAGATGGTGGACTTGCCCACGCCGCCCTTGCCACTGGCCACGGCGATGACCCGGCGGACGTGCGGGGGACGGACGGCCTCCCCGGACGGTGCCGGACGGGCGGCAGGGTCCTCTGACACCCGTGCGGCGGTCCGGCGCTGGGGCGCGGCGCCCACGGGGGTGACCGTGGCGCTGGGCCGGCCAGCCGGCGCTTCGGCGGTCAGCACCACCTGGGCGCGAACCACGCCCGGCAGGCCGGCGATCAGGGCCTCGGCGGCGTCACGGACAGGCTGGTAGTCGGCCACCTCGCCCGCCGGGACCTCGAGCATGAATCCGGCCCGGCCCGGCGCCAGGATCAGGCCGCGTACCAGGCCCGCCGCGTTGAGCCCCTTGCCGGACTTGGGGTCCAGGATCCCGTCGAGGGCGGCGAGGAGGGTGGCGCGATCGATGGGAGCGTCGGCGGTCATCGGAGTTCCCTCCTAGGGTCAAGCCTCCATATCCAGTCGCGGGACAGGGAAGACA
This sequence comes from Phenylobacterium sp., assembly GCF_037138395.1. GTDB lineage: Bacteria > Pseudomonadota > Alphaproteobacteria > Caulobacterales > Caulobacteraceae > Phenylobacterium. Next base: position 2,719 of record NZ_JBAXIM010000143.1, on the reverse strand, counting down.
AGGGGCCAGGTCCCTTGCGGGCGGGCTGGCGAGGGTCGACAAGGACGCCATGCCCCTGCCCCGCCCGCCCCGCGCCGTCGTCTTCGACATGGACGGCCTGCTGTTCGACACTGAGTCCCTCTACCGCGACGCCCTGGGTGCTGCGGCCCGGGGGATGGGACGCGACCTGCCCGAACCCGTCTTCCACAGCCTGATCGGCCTGCCGGGCGAGGCCAGCCGACCCCTGCTGCTGGACCACTTCGGCGAGGACTTCGACGTCGATGGCCTCTGGGCGGCCTCGACGGAACACTTCCACGCCCTCGCCCGGGGACAGGACTTCCTGAAGTCGGGGGTGCGCGAGTTCCTCGACCTTCTGGATGCCCTGTCCCTGCCCCGGGCCATCGCCACCTCCTCCCGGCATGAGGACGTGGCCTTCAACCTGGGCCGGCACGGACTGGAGGGCCGGTTCCACGCCGTGGCGGCCCGCGGGGACTATGCCCGGGGCAAGCCGCATCCGGATCCCTTCCTGGTCGCCGCCCGGCGCCTGGAGGTGGACCCGGCGGCCTGCCTGGCCCTGGAGGACAGCCACAACGGGGTCCGGTCGGCGGCCGCGGCGGGCATGATGACGGTGATGGTCCCGGACCTGCTGGCGCCGACCGACGAGATGGACACCCTGTGCGCCCGCATCGTCGACGACCTGCATGCCGCTGCAGACCTGGTCCGGCGCAGCCTCGGGGTGGCCTGAGGCCTCAGTCTCGGACGAACTCGGTCTCGGAGAAGCCCATGAAGTAGAGGGCGGCAGTGAGATCGGCATGGTCGATCTGGGCGTCGGCCTGGGCGGCGACCACGGGCTTGGCGCGATAGGCCAGGCCCAGGCCTGCGGCTTCGATCATGGCCAGGTCGTTGGCGCCGTCGCCGATGGCGGCGGTCTGGGACAGGTCCAGGCCCAGCCTGGCGGCCTCGGAGACCAGGGTGGCAAGCTTGGCTTCGCGCCCGAGGATGGGCTCGGCGACCTCGCCGGTCAGGCGACCCTCGCTGACGAGGAGGCGGTTGGCCCGGTCCTCGTGGAACCCCGCCTCGACGGCGACCCTGCGGGTGAAGACGTCGAAGCCGCCGGAGACCAGGACGCAGTGCGCGCCCGAGGCCGCCAGTGTGGCCACAAAGGTGCGGGCGCCGGGGTTCAGGCGCACACGCTCGGCATAGGCGCGCTCCAGCTCCGCCTCGGGCAGTCCGGCCAGCATGGCCACCCGCTCGCGCAGGGCCCCCTCGAACTCCAGCTCGCCGCGCATGGCCCGCTCGGTGATGGCCGAGACCTCCGCCTTGCGCCCGGCGAAGTCCGCCAGCTCGTCGAGGCATTCGCAGGCGATGATGGTGCTGTCCATGTCGGCCAGCAGGAGCCGTTTGCGCCGTCCGGCGAGGGGCTGGAGGGCAAGGTCCACTGGCAGGTCGCCGAGGGCGGACCGGACAACGGCCTTCAGGCCGGCCAGGTCGAAGGCCTCGAAGGTGAGGTCCCAGGCTGTTGGGCCAAGGGCGGACGCGGACTTGACGGACAGACCGCAGGCTGCAAGCCCTGCCTGCGCCCGGTCGGAAGCGAGGCGGGAGACTTCGGCGTCCTGGCCGACAAGGGTGAGCGCAAGATCCATGGCGTCCCGCATCTGGCTCATCGCCGGCCCGACGGCAAGCGGCAAGTCGGCCCTGGCTGTCCGCCTGGCTGAGGCCGTGGGCGGCGAGGTGATCGGAGCCGACGCCCTTCAGATCTACCGCGACCTGCCGGTCCTGACCGCCATCCCCGATCTCGCCGAGCGCCGCGGCGTCCCACACCATCTGGTGGGGGTGGCGGACGCGGCCGACGGCGGGTCCGTGGGCCGTTGGCTGGCCCAGGCCCAGGCGGTCCTGGCCCGGCTCCGGGAAGCCGGAAGGGACGCCATCATCGCGGGCGGCACCGGCCTCTATTTCGCGGCCCTCACCGACGGCCTGGCGGAGATTCCCCCCGTGCCTGCAGACGTTCGCGCCCGGGCGACGGAAGCCTTCGACGCCGGAGGGGAGCCAGCTTTCCGGGCCCGGCTGGCCCAGGTTGATCCGGCCGCGTCGGAAAGGATCCTGCTGGGGGACCGCCAGAGGCTGGTCAGGGCCCTGGAAGTCTTCCTCGCCACAGGGAAGGCGCTCTCGGACTGGCAGGCGGAAACCCGGGGCGGGCTCACCCCCGGGGCGTGGCGGTCCGTACGCCTGATGCCGCCGCGGCCGGACCTGTACGCGCGCTGCGATGCCCGGTTCGGCACCATGGCCGCCTCGGGTGCCCTTGAGGAGGTCCGCGACCTGGTCGCCCGGGGGCTGGACCCAGCCCTGCCCGCCATGAAGGCCGTTGGCCTGCGGCCCCTGGCCGCCCACCTTGCAGGCGATTTGTCCCTGGACGCCGCCCTCGACGCCGGCCGGCAGGAAACCCGCAATTATGCAAAACGTCAGGAGGTCTGGCTGAGGGGCCGGATGGCCAGTTGGCCGACGATCACCGACCTGGAAGCCGAGGCGCAATGGAGGTCATTTCTTGCGCTGAACCCTGACTTGACGCCCTGACAGGGGCATGGCACTAGCCAATCCTACGTTTTTTGGAGACGACACATGCGTCGCGCCCTCGTACTTTCCAGGCGACCTACCGCGGACTGACACCGTCAGCCGCGAACGGTCGCATATGTCCGGGCCCCTTGAGGGCCCTTTTTGTTGCCCACGCCCCCTCTCTTTCGCC
>NZ_JBAXIM010000142.1:0-6421 GCF_037138395.1 Phenylobacterium sp. | reverse complement strand
TCTGCCGTTGGAAAGGTCCGCTTGTTGGTCTGAACCCAACGGGGAGATACGACCCTTTGCGGACATCTATGGTGCCCGCTAATGGCATTTGCCCGGGGATTTGAGGATACACAGACATGCACAGGCTTGCCGGCAAAGTGATCGCCGTCACTGGAGCGGCGCAGGGCATTGGAGAGGCCATAGCTCGGGCGTTTATCGCAGAGGGGGCGAAGGTCTATCTGACCGATATCAACGATGACCTTGGTGGGACACTAGCTGCAGGCCTGGGTGCCCGCGCCGCCTATCGCCACCTCGACGTTCGCTGGGAAAGCGAGTGGCAATCGGTGCTGGCCGAGATCCTTTCCGCTGAGGGACGGCTCGATGTGCTGGTGAACAACGCGGGCGTCACCGGGTTCGAGGCCGGCTCTGCAGCACACGACCCAGAAAACGCCAGCTTGGCGGACTGGCGAGCGGTGCACGAGACCAACCTCGACGGCGTGTTCCTGGGCTGCAAGCATGCGATCTGCGCGATGCGACCTGCTCGGACCGGGTCCATCATCAATATCTCATCCCGATCGGGGTTGGTCGGAATCCCCGGGGCGGCAGCATACGCGTCCTCGAAGGCCGCGATACGCAATCACACGAAGACGGTCGCGCTCCACTGCGCCGGCCAAGGGCTCGCTATCCGGTGCAACTCGATCCACCCGCCAGCGATTCTGACCCCGATGTGGGAGCCCATGCTGGGCGACGGCCCAGAGCGAGAAGAACGCATGGCCGCGCTAGCGCGTGACACCCCGCTACAGCGGTTCGGACGGCCGGAAGAGGTCGCCGCGCTTGCTGTTCTGCTCGCTTCCGATGAAGCAGCCTACATGACCGGATCGGAAATGAACTTGGACGGAGGCCTCCTCGCGGGCGCGGCGGTGGCACCATCGATATTCTGGTCGCCGAAGGTGACCTAAGCGTAGGCCGCGAGGAATTATCTCGAAATAGCCCTGCTAATACAGCTGGTGGCGCCACTGACAACGGCAACCATGTCCCTCAAAAAGGGCCTTCATCTTTATCCAGATAATCGTAGACGACCGTGCCAAGCTCGAGCGTGAGATCTGCAACGATATGGACCGCCGATACGATTTCGAGCACCGGCAGTTCGTTGACTGGTGCCATTGCGTGCGAAGTCAACTCCAACGCTGCAGGGCCAGTCCAGGCGCCCTTCAGGTCGATATCCGAAAGATGGTATTCGACCAACTCGCAGATACGCACCGTACCATCGACATGCGGAATGATCTTCAACAGGAAGTTTGGCGTCTTCATCGACGCCAGAACATCCGCATGGTTGGCCATCCTGTGCTTGTAACCCATTGAGGCCAAGGCTACCGGTACGCCATGATATCTCAACGTTCCGACGAGGGAATCGACATTGGTCGTGAGCGTCGGTTCCGCAAGTTGCTTCGGAAACCCCCAGATTTCCCGGCCACCGGCAATTGGCGGATGGCCGTTAAGAAACATGCAATGGGTGTAGTTTCCATGCCGCCCTTCGAAGCTTACAGGTATTACCTGACCGCTTTCGGTGTAGTCTCCAAATCCAGTAGAGTCTGGCATTCGGATGAATTCATATTTCACAAGTGGTTCGTCGATCTGGAGCGGCTCGGGCACCAGAGCACGCAGTTTTGCCGGATCCGTACGATAAGTGATGATCAGATATTCACGATTGACGAACCGATACGGGCCCCGTGGATAGGCGGGGCTGGTCAATGGCATCGCAAATGCGTTGGCGCGGACTTCAGACACCTTCATTTTACCGTCTCCGCGCCTGGCGTGCAGAAATCAAAGACTTGGACACCATGTGATTCCTTCGGATGCTTGAATATCTCCCCATGCGCCAAGGTGTACTGCGCATCCACATAGCCTGCCTTCCAATGCTCGAGCATGCTTATCCGAGAGAATTCATAGTCCTTTGATTCCAGCTCCCAATCTGGTGATCGGTAGATCAGCTGGACAATGTTGTAGACACAAGGATCGGCAATATCGGCCAGGTACCGGGCGGCCTCATGTCCGCGCAACTCGGGTGGCAGCAGCGCCAGTATCTCGCTCAACGCTCCACGAGCTTTTTGCAGTCTGCGGAAATTGTCCGTGCTGCTTCGCGTGCGGCTAGAAAATTGTACCTCTTTCAACCGGGTTGCGACTTCGCCAAGATTACGGGGCACCTTGCCGTAAGCAGTCCACAGATCCACCTGGAACGCGAGTGTGTCGTGTAAGGGGTAGGTGTTCAGGATCCAGTCGAGCGGCGTGTTAGATACTAACCCGCCATCCCAATAATGTTCGCCATCGATTTCGACCGCTTCGAACGCTGGCGGCAGCGCGCCGCTGGCCATGATGTGTTCTGGAATGATGGTGGCAGTTTCATTATCGAAGTAGGCAAAATTACCGGAGCGGACATTCACGGCACCGACGCCGAAGCGCATAGCCTTCTTGTGATTGATACGGTCAAAATCGACCAGGCGTTCCAAGGTCGATCTAAGCTTACTGGTGTCGTAGTAGCTTGATGCACCCGGCGACCCATCTGACCGTAGCGATGGTGGAGGCACGCGCGGGGTGTAAAAGCCTGGAACGCCAGTCAGCATTGCGCGACCGGCTTCTATGCGGTTGGTGACTTGCCGACCCTCGTCTGCTGTCCAGGGCCCCATCACATAATCAGACCAGGGCATCGTGCCCGATGCTGTGACCGTGTCCCAGAAACCCCGCAGCGCGTCCAGCCGGTCTCCCGGAGCATTCCCGGCGATGATGGCGCTGTTGATGGCACCGATCGATATGCCCGCTATCCAGTCAGGTTCAACGCCGTGTTCATGAAGTGCCTCATAGACACCTGCCTGGTAGGATCCTAGAGCACCCCCACCTTGAAGCACCAAAGCCGTGCATTCGAAATCAGCGTCAGAAATCTTGCGTTCCATGACCCGTGGTTCCCCTCGCCAGGCACCCGGCCCCGGACGCATTGATGCGACCGGTTGCTTCAGCCATAGCGCAGCATTGAGCGACGATTTTCTATAGCAGATGGAAGATGACAATTTTATGAGGCGAAATCGGCGCGTCTACGCTCTAACCCTGTAAAGATATCAAAATAATGAATTATCACATTTGTATTTACATAAAAATAGTATACGCAATTGATAATGTGTCACAAATATATTGAAGGTTTATCTTTGTGTATTGATATATCTATTATTTATATTTGGTATTTATCGAATACTCGAAATTCATTTCGTTTTTATGTAGGCGTCTAATATTCTTGCCAGATTCTCCATATCCTTTGAGGGTATCCTCAAGATCCCCATCGGCACCGCCTATGCCGTCTGGACCGGCATCGGGGCCTCCGGGACCTTTCTGGTGGGCATGCTCTTCTTCGGGGACCCATCCTCGCTGATGCGGTACCTGGGCGTGCTCCTCATCGTCGCTGGGGTCGTGACCCTGAAACTGGCCCATTGAGCCTTCGGATGCGCCGGCCAGGCGGCCGGTGAGCAAGGTTCACCTGTCCCTGCGCATCCCTTCACACCGGGGGTGGCTCCCCGCCGACAGGCCGGGTTCCTTCGTGGCGCGCCCTCGGATAGGCTGACCTTCAGGCAACGCGTCCGCTCCTGCCGTCACGATGAGGCGTCGGTGGGTCCGCAGGAATGTGGAGGACGCCCTCATGGGATCAACCTAGGGTGCAGAACCGTCCGGCTGAGGTGCTTGTCCTAGGCGCCGGTCCGTCCGGCCTCTTTCTGGCTTTGACCCTCGCACGCCAGGGCGTGGCGGTCAGGATCATCGACCGCAAGCCAGGTCCTCAGGAGGAGAGCCGGGCCATGGCGGTCCAGGCCAGGACCCTCGAGTTCTATCGCATGGCGGGCTTGTCGGATGCGGCCGTTGGGCTGGGCGTCGAGGCGGATCAGGTGAATCTCTGGGTCGAGGGGCGCAGGCGCCTGAACGTCTCCCTCAGAAACATGGGCGCCGGACAGAGTTGCTTTCCCTTCCTGCTCGCTCTGGCCCAGGACGTCCACGAGCAGTTTCTTCTTGAGCGCCTCGCAGAACTGGGGGTCAGGCCGGAATGGGATACCGAGCTTGTCGACCTTGAGCCCCGGGCGGATGAAGCTCGGGTGACCCTCCGCCATGGGGGAACGCGCCTCGAATACGCGGCCGTTCCGTGGCTCGCCGGATGTGACGGGGCCCATAGCCGTGTTCGTGAAGCGCTGGGTCTTGGGTTTGGCGGGGACACCGACACGCCGCTTCTCTTTGTCGCCGACATTCGCCTCAAGACTCCGAATTCCGCCTTCCATTTCGGGTTGGGGTCCGACACCTTTTTCGTGCTGGCGCCCGTCCGAACCACGGGCATGCAAAGGCTGGCCGGCTTCATCCCCGAAGTGGTTCGGGAACGCGGAAATCCGGCCTTCGAGGATGTGGGTCCCCGCGCGTCAGCTCTCCTCGGCATCCAGGTTGAGGCGGTCAATTGGTTCTCGACCTACAGGGTTCATCACCGGGTCGCTGAGAGGTTCAGGGTGGGACGCTGCTTCCTGGTCGGCGATGCAGGCCATATCCACAGCCCGGTCGGCGGACAGGGGATGAATACCGGCCTTGGCGACGCGATGAACCTGGGATGGAAACTGGGACAGGTCATCCTTGGCCGGGCCCCTGAGCGCCTGCTGGAGACTTACGCCGAGGAGCGAATGGCGTTCGCCCGATCCCTGGTGGCGACGACGGACGCCATATTCAGCCGAATGATCGACAGAGGGGTCATTGCACGCTTCTTCCGCCTGCATGTCAGCCACAGGATGGCGGGCCTCCTGACCCGGCTGCCCATGAGTTCTGCGCTCCTGTTCTCAAGGATCAGTCAGGTGGGCATAACCTACCGGAACAGCCCGCCCGGGCGGGGCCGGGTCGGACCCATCTGGGTCGGAGACAGGCTTCCGTGGGTCGCCCTTCATGACACCCATGCCGTTCTGGATGGGCTCTCCTGGACAGCCCACGCCTTGGGCGCGGTGCGCCCGGATGTCGTCGAGGCCCTGCAGGACTTTGGAATTGGCCTACATGTCTGGCCAAACGATCGGGCGATGAGGTCGGCGGGATTCCGCAAGGGCGCGCTGTACCTCGTGCGTCCGGATGGACATGTGGATTTCGCTTCGCCGCATCCGCGAGGGAGCGATGTTCGCAGGCGCTTGTCCCGGAGCCTGATGCCCGCGGAAACCCCGATGGCGGGACCGCCCCGGGGTCACGGAGTCCCGGCCTGATCGGCTGCCCCCTGGGGCTCGGACCTCTTCCCTGCCCTGTCCCTTCAGGCAGGAAGACCTTCACGGCTCTGTCACCACGCCTCATGGCGGTCGGGATCACCTCGCCCTAACCGCGCGCCTGCTCACCCTTGACGTACCGCTCGATCACCGAGTCCAGGACGGAGATCGGAACGCCGCCGGTGCCAACCACGGCATCATTGAAGTCGCGGATGTCGAACTTAGGTCCCAGCGCCGCCCTGGCGGAGTCTCGCAGGCGGACGATTTCGGTATGGCCGACCTTGTAGCCGCAGGCCTGTCCGGGGCTGGCGCAGTAGCGGTCGACCTCGCTCGTGATGGCGCCGGTCGACCGGCCGGTGGCGGCGGTCATCCAGGTGATGGCCTTGTCGCGGCTCCAGCGCTTGTGGTGCAGGCCCGTGTCGACAACCAGACGCGCGGCGCGGAAACGCTGGGCCTGCAGGTAGCCCAGCCGGCCCATGGGATCGTCGGCATACAGTCCGGCCTCGTCGGCAAGCTGCTCGGCATACAGGGCCCAGCCCTCGACGAAGGCGTTGAAGCCCATCAGTGCGGAGATGGCCGGCACGCGATCCCGGCGCTCGGCCAGGTAGGCCCCCTGCCAGGCGTGGCCGGGGATGGCCTCGTGCATGGTCAGGCTGCTGAGGGTGTAGCGCGGCCAGTTCCCGGTATCCTGCAGGTTGACGTAGTAGATCGCCGGCCGGGAGCCATCGAGGGCGGCGAAATTCATGTAGCCGAGGGCCGCGCCGGCCTCGATCTCCTTGGGCACGGGTCGCACCTCGACCTCAGCCTTCAGGCCCAGTTTCGACAGCTTGGCCATGTAGGGCCGGATCGCCTCTATGCGCCCGCTCAGATAGGCGACCAGGTCGGCCTTGCCGGCTTCGGTATTGGGATAGAGGAACTTCGGGTCGCGGGTCAGGGCGCTCATGCGCTCGCCGACCGTCCCCTGGGTGAAGCCCTGCGATCGGAGCACGGCGTCCATCTGGGCGTCGATGGCCGCGCCCTGGTCGAGGCCCATCTGGTGGATATCGTCAGCGGTGCGGTCCGTGGTCGTGCCCTGACGCAGCGCCCAGGCGTAGTAGGCCTCGCCCTCCGGCAGCCGCCAGACTCCGGCGTCGGAGCTTGCCCCCGCCCTGAGGGCCGAGAGGGCGGCGATCTGGCGGTCCAGGGCGGGG
>NZ_JBAXIM010000141.1:0-6535 GCF_037138395.1 Phenylobacterium sp. | reverse complement strand
GTCACCGTATCCCGGCCGACCCTGGGCGAGACCTGCACCCTGACCCTGGGCTGAGTCCCCCGCCGCACCCCAGTCGACCTCTCAGTAGACCCCCTCCGTCCCGGGACGGGCGTCCCGGTCCACCTCCCCCTTGGGGGAGGAATTAGAGCGCAATTGCTCCCCCCAGGGGGAGCTGTCGGCGAAGCCGACTGAGGGGGTCAACGACGTCTCAGCTGAACCCGAGCGATCTACTTGCCCTTGTGGGTTGCCGTCTCGAACAGCCGGTTGGCCTCGTTCCAGTTCAGAACACCCCACCAGCCCGACAGGTAGCCGGCCCGGTTGTTCTGGTATTTCAGGTAGTAGGCATGCTCCCAGACATCGTTGGCGATGATTGGGGCGCCCTTGACCGGGGCGTCGCCCATCAGGGGATTGTCCTGGTACGGCGTGCTGATCACCACCAGGTGGTCACCAGTCCAGACCAGCCAGGCCCAGCCCGAACCGAAGCGCTGGACCCCGGCGGTCTGGAAGGCGGCCTTGAAGGCATCGATCGAGCCAAAGTCCTTGCGGATGCGGTCCGCCAGCGCCGCTGAGGGCTTGCCGCCCGCACCTGGGGGCGCCATCAGGGTCCAGAAAAGGGTGTGGTTGTAGTGGCCCCCGGCGTTGTTGCGGACCACAGGCGGCTGGTTCTGGACGTCGGCGAGGATGGCCTCCAGGGACTTGCCCTGAAGGGCCGGGGAAGCCTTCACGGCAGCGTTCAGGTTGTTCACATAGGCCTGATGATGCTTGCCATGGTGGATGCGCATGGTCTCGGCGTCGATGACCGGCTCCAGGGCCTCATAGGCGTAGGGCAGGGGCGCAAGGCTGAAGGCCTCGGTGGCGGCAGGCGCGGGCGCAGGTGCCGGAGCCGGGGCAGCCATTGCGAGGCCAGGCAGGCTGAGGGCGAGGACTGCAGCGGCAATACGGGCAGGTAAAGGCATGAGGGCTCCTGACGCTCCGGAACGGGGCTTGCCTAGGATGGGCGCTTCGGGACCGGTCTTCAATCGCAGTGACCTGGGTCTAGCCCACCTGGCCCCGTTGCCTCAGGAAGGCGTCGGCCAGCACGCAGGCGGTCATGGCCTCCACCACGGGCACGGCGCGGATGCCGACGCAGGGGTCGTGCCGGCCCTTGGTCCTCAGATCGATCTCCTCGCCGTCCGCATCCACTGACCGCCGCAGGGTCAGGATGGAAGAGGTCGGCTTGAAGGCGACCCTGGCCGTGACCGGCTGGCCGCTGGAAATGCCCCCGAGGATCCCCCCCGCGTGATTCGACAGAAAGACGGGACCTTCGGGCCCCATGCGCATCTCGTCGGCGTTCGCCTCGCCGGAGAGGGCCGCGGAGGCGAAGCCGTCGCCGATCTCCACGCCCTTGGCGGCGTTGATCGACATCAGGGCGGCGGCCAGTTCGGCGTCGAGCTTGCCGTAGAGGGGCGCGCCCCAGCCGGGCGGAACGCCGATCGCCTCGACCTCGATCACGGCGCCGGTGGAGGAGCCGGCCTTGCGCACCTGCTCGAGGTGCGCCTCCCAGACCGGGACGATCCCAGCATCAGGCGCCCAGAAGGGGTTTTCCGTCCGCTGATCCCAGTCGAAGCGGGACCGGTCGATGGCGTGGGGTCCGATCTGCACGACCGCCGCCCGGATAGCGACCCCCGGGATGACCTTCCTGGCGACGGCGCCAGCCGCCACCCGGGCCGCGGTCTCCCGCGCCGAGGACCGTCCGCCCCCGCGATAGTCCCGCACGCCATACTTGGCGTCATAGGTGTAGTCAGCGTGGCCCGGCCGGTAGGCTCGGGCGATCTCGGAATAGTCCCGGCTGCGTTGGTCGACGTTCTCGATCATCAGCGAGATGGGCGTCCCGGTGGTCACCGCACCGCCCGTGCGTTCATCCTCGAAGACCCCGGACAGGATCCGCACCGCGTCCGGCTCCTGGCGCTGGGTGACGAACTTGCCCTGGCCCGGCCGCCTCTGGTCGAGGAAGACCTGGATATCCTCCGGCGTCAGGGCCAGGCCAGGGGGGCACCCATCCACCACACAGCCCAGGGCCGGCCCGTGGCTTTCGCCCCAGGTGGTGACGCGGAACAGGTGCCCGAAGGTATTGTGCGACATGCGGCCCGGCCTAGCCGCCGTTTGCGTGGAACAGGGCCAGGGTCCGTTGCCGGGCGAGTGTCGCGCTGGGTTCGTGGTAGTCGGTCCGGCGGTCGGACTGGAAGCCATGGCCCGCATCGTAGATGTGCACGGCCACCTCGGGGTGTAGCTCGGCCACCCGCTCCACACCGGGCAGGGGGATGCCGTGGTCGTGGGCGCCGAAGTGCAGGATCGTCGGGCACTTCGGCTCCAGGCTCGCCTGGGTTGGGATCATGCCCCCGTAATAGCCGGAGGCGGCGGCCAGGTCGCCGGAACGGGCCGCCATGGCCCAGGTGACCGACCCGCCATAGCAATAGCCGGTCATGAAGACCGGGCCCTTGGCCTTCAGGGCGTCGATGCAGGTCTGGGCGTCCTTCAGCGAGATCTCGAAGTCGTGCAGCTGGCGGGCCACCTCGATGGCGCGCTGGATGTCCGCCTCGGAATAGCTGGCCTCGAAGCCAGGGACCTCGCGGTCATAGAGCGCCGGTGCCAGGACCTCGTAACCCTCGTCGGCGAAGAGGTCGCACTGCTCGCGGATATGCTCGGTGACCCCGAAGATCTCCTGGATCAGGACCAGGCCGCCGCGCCGATCGCCCGTGGGCCCCACGTGGTAGACGCCGATCTCGGCGCCATCGCTCATCTTCATCCGGATCATCTGTCCGCGCGTCGCCATGGGATCCCTCCTCGACCGGGCTTTGTCGCTAGCCATACCGTCGGCGGCCCGGCTGCGCTATAGGGCGCGAATGACCAAGAAACCTCCCATTCCCCCGTCGCCCACCGAGGACGAATACCTCAAGGCCGTGGCCGGCGCCGACCTTCCGCCCTTGACGGCGGAGGACCCGATCGCCCTGTTCGCCGACTGGCTGGCCGAGGCCGTCAAGGGCGAGGTCAACGATCCCAACGCCATGGCCCTGGCCACAGCCGACGCCGACGGCCTGCCGGACGTGCGCATGGTCCTCCTGAAGGACGCCGGGCCCGACGGCTTCGTCTTCTACACCAACCTCGACAGCGCCAAGGGCCAGCAGCTGGCCGCCAGCGGGAAGGCGGCCCTGCTCTTCCACTGGAAGTCCCTGCGCCGACAGGTCCGGGTGCGCGGGACGGTCTCGGCGGTCAGCGAGGCGGAGGCCGACGCCTACTGGGCCACCCGGGCCCGGCCCGCCCAGCTGGGCGCCTGGGCCTCACAGCAATCCCAGCCCCTGCCCGACCGCCTGGCCTTCGAGAAGGCCATCGCCGCCTACGGGCTCAAGTTCGGCCTGGGCAAGGCACCGCGCCCGCCCCACTGGTCGGGTTTCCGGATCACGCCCTCGCACATCGAGTTCTGGCGCGACCGGGCCTTCCGCCTGCACGAACGGCTTGTCTTCGAGGCGGCGCCCGGCGGCTGGACGACAAGCCGGCTCTATCCGTGACACCGGAGGCCGGTGACGAGGCGGCGGTCGACGCCTTCTTCACCGCCCTGGGCGGGCGCCGGATCGAGACGGCCTGCAACCGCGTCTACCTGGCCGGAGACACCGCCTGGAAGGTCAAGCGGCCGGTGGACCTGGGCTATGTGGACTTCACCACCCTGGAGCAGAGGCGGCAGGCGGCTGAGCGGGAGATCGCCTTCAACGCCCCCGCCGCCCCCGACATCTACCGCCGGGTCCACGCGGTCACGCGCACTGGCGACCGGCTGGAGCTGGACGGGGCCGGTGCCGTCTTGGACTACGCCGTCGAGATGCGGCGGTTCGACGAGGGCTCTGTCCTGTCGGCCCGTCCGGAGGGGGTCGACGGCGCCCTGGCCGAGGCCCTCGGCCGGGAAATCTCCCGCCTCCACGCCGCCGCGCCCCTCCGTCCTGAGGGCGGCGGTGCGGACGGCCTGGCCTATACCATCGACTCCAACGCCCACCTCCTGACCGGCCTCGCAGACCGCCTCGGCCAGGACGCTGTGGAGGCGGTGATCGCGACCACGGCGGGACGCTTTGCAGACGCCTCCCGGCTGCTGGAGGCCCGCCGCCGGGCCGGCTTCACCCGCCGCTGTCACGCGGACCTGCACCTTGGGAACATCCTGCTGGAGGACGGTCGCCCGGTCCTTTTCGACTGCATAGAGTTCAATGACCGCCTGTCGGATATCGACATCCAGTACGACCTCGCCTTCCTGTTGATGGACCTGGACTTCCGTAACCGTCGCGACGCCGCCTGCCGGGTGCTGGACGCCTGGCTCGACGAGGCCGCCCGGCGGGAGGGCGAGGGTCTCCGGGAAGGCCTGGCCGTCCTGCCCCTCATGCTCTCCGTCCGGGCGGTGGTGCGCGCACACGTCGAGGCCAATTCCGGCCATGACGAAGGGGGCCGGGCCTACCTGGCCGCTGCCCTTCGCCACCTGCAGCCCGAGCCGCCGCGCCTGTTCGCCGTGGGCGGGATGTCCGGGACGGGCAAGACCACCCTGGCCCGGGCCGTCGCCCCACAGCTGGGCGCCTCGCCCGGCGCGGTCGTCCTGCGGTCAGACGAGATCCGCAAGCGGCTGTCCGGCGTCGCGCCCACGGACCGCCTGCCGCCTGAAGCGTATGTGCCGGGAATGTCAGACCGCGTCCACACGGCCCTGTTCGCCGAAGCCACGAGCCTGCTCGCCGCCGGGCGGTCCGTGATCCTGGACGCAACCTTCCTCGATCCGGGTCCGCGACACGCTGCGGCTGACCTGGCGGACCGCCTGGGCCTGCCCTTCGCCGCCGTCTGGCTGGAGGGCACCCCGGAAGTCCTGAAGACCCGCCTGGCCGGCCGGTCCGGAGACGCCTCCGACGCCGACGTCCAGACCCTTGAACACCAGGCGACACGGGACACCGGCCCGATCACCTGGCCCCGGCTGAGGGCGGAACTTGACGCTGGCCCCGCCGCGCTGGAAGTGTTCGGCACAAACCCAGGAGCTGCCCCGAGATGAACCGCCGCCGCCTGATCCTGACTGCCGCCGCCGCGACGGCCGCAGCCCCACCCGCCCTGGCCGCCCGGCCGGCGCCGCGCATGTCGATCGCCACCTTCGCAGAGCTGAAGACCCCCCTGCCCCTGCCCTATGACGAGGCGGCCGACGCCAACGCCGTCGTGGACCGCGCCCGCGCCGAGGCCCGCCGCAAGGGCAAGCGGCTGATCATCGACCTTGGCGGTAACTGGTGTCCGGACTGCCGGGTCCTGGCGGGCACCATGGCTCTCCCGGAACTCGACCGGTTCATGAAGGCCCACTTCGTGACGGTGATGGTCGATGTGGGTCGCTTCGACCGCAACCTGCAGATCCCGGCGCGGTACGGCATCACTTCACGCCTGCCGGGGGTACCGGCCCTGATGGTGATCGACCCGAAGACAGACCGGCTTCTCAACCCCGACAACTTCAGCGCCCTGTCCAGCGCCCGGAACATGTCGCCCCAGGCCCTGGCGGACTGGATCGCTGGCTGGGCAGCCTAGATCCCGAGCCGTCCGGCGACCTCCTCGCCGATGGCGAGGGAGCTGGTCAGGCCCGGGCTCTCGATCCCGAACAGGACCGCAAGACCTTCCAGGCCGTGGGCCTCCGGGCCGTCGATCCGGAAGTCCGGCTGGGGCTGGCCGGGTCCATGGAGCTTGGGCCGGATCCCGGCATAGTCCGGCTGCAGGGCACCCTCCGGCAGGCCTGGCCAGAACCTGCGGATATAGTCGGCGAAGACGGCGGCGCGGGCGGGATCGACGGAATAGTCCAGGGTCTCCACGAACTCGAGATCCGGACCGAAGACCGCCTGGCCTCCGAGGTCGCGACGGTAATGCGTGCCCAGGGCGCCGTGGATCGGCGGCGGATAGATCAGCCGGGCAAAGGGCGCACGTCCCGAAAGCCGGAAATAGACGCCCTTGCCGTAGTGGGCCTCCGGAATGGAGGTCGCGGAGAAGCCCGAGATGCGGGCCGCGGCCGCCTGGGCGTCGAGGCCCGGGGCCGTGACCAGGCGCGCGGCGGTCAGGACGGTCGGCTCCGACCCGCCCGCCCGGATCCTCCAGCCGCCACTGGCCAGGGGCTCGGCCCCCTCGAAGGGCGTCGAGAGGGCGACGGTGCCACCGCGGGACTCGATCTCGCCCTGGAGGGCCAGCATGTAGCCATGACTGTCAAAGACCCCGCTCTCCGGCGAGAGGAGGGCCGCATCGCACTTGAGGTCCGGCTCCAGGACGCGAGCCTGGGCGGCGGATAGCAAGGCCATCCCCTCGACGTCATTTGTAAGGGCCTGGGCGAGGATGCCATCGAGTCGCCCGAGTTCCTCGGGAGCGTTGAACACCACCAGCTTGCCGCAGCGATCGAAGGCGACGCCGTGCGCCTCCAGAAACGGGTACAAAGCCCGGCGTCCCTGGACGCACAGGCGCGCTTTCAGCGATCCGGTGGGGTAGTAGAGCCCGCCATGGACGACCTCGGAGTTCCGCG
>NZ_JBAXIM010000140.1:0-6553 GCF_037138395.1 Phenylobacterium sp. | reverse complement strand
TACTACGAGCGCAGCCTCATGGCGGAGGCCGGAACCCGGTGCGGCCTGTTCGCGCCCCCGGTTCAGTCCGCCCTGGTTTCGGCGCGCGAGCAGGCAAGGGGCGCTGCCCTGAGGGCCGGAAGCCCGCCAAGGGACCTGCAGGCAACCTTTGAACGCGCCCGCGCCCGCGCCCGCTCGGTCGCCTGTGACTCCCCGGACATTGTCCTAGCGGCCCAAAGGGTCCGAACCGCCTTCGAGGGCTATGCCCGGCTGATCCGGCTCGACTTTCCGGGCGACCTCTACAGCTGGAAGGCCGACCGTTCCGTCAGCGCCCAGAAGGTCTTCTGGAGGCTGACCCAGGATGTCCAGCAGGGCGGAGACCAGATGCGCTTCGGCCTTGCGGGGCGCGGTGGCGCCGACAGCCTGATGGCGGTCGCACAGTTCTCCTCCGCCGAAGCGCCCTATGCCGCACGGATCGTCATGCGGAATCGCAGCCAGACCACAGGCGCCTACCTGGACTCCCGGGGCGAGAGCCTGCGGACCCTTCCGCTACCGCGGCGTTTGCCAAAGTCAGGACCCTACGAAGGCTACGTCGCCGAAGCCCGCTCTCCGGCGGGAACGGACCTGTTGCCGCAGGGTGCCCGGGCGGGCTGGGCCTTTCGGTTTCCGGCCCAGGCGGCGGCGGCGATGGCCGACCTTGATCCCCGCGAGTCGATTCAGGTGGAATTCCAGTTCGGGTCCGGATCGACACGGAAGATCTATGTCGAGGTGGGCGACTTTGCCGCCGGCCGGGCCTTTCTCGCCGCCCGTCCGGGCTGACGCCATTCGGGTCAGGTCAGGTCAGGTCGAGTTCGGGCTGGACCTGGTCGCGGACAACAACGGGAAGCCGAAGGCATACCCGGGTTCCCTGGCCCTGGCGGCTGCGTAGGGTCATCTCCCCCCCGTGGAGATCGCACAGGGCCTTGACCAGGCTAAGGCCAAGCCCCGCCCCTGCCGCCTTCTGGTCGGGAGAGCCGGCCTGTTCGAAGGGCCGTCCGAGCCGGGCAAGATCGACTTCGGACACGCCACAACCCGTGTCTTCAACGACCAGCACCAGGTCCTCGCCCTCCCTCGCCAGCCCAAAGACCACGCGGCCCCCCGGCGGCGTCGCCTTGATGGCGTTGGAGATGAGGTTGAGCGACATCTGCTTGAGGGCCCGCCGGTCGGCGCGCACCTCGATACGCTCGCGCAGGTCAGGGGCGACAAACTCCAGGCCGGCGCGTTCCACCTGCCCGCGGACCAGCCGGATAACGGCCGACGCTGCCTCGCGCACATCGAAGACCTCGAGGTTCAGGTCGAACCGTTCGGCTTCAACACGGGCCATGTCGAGGACATCGCTGATCAGCTCCAGCAGGAGTTCGCCAGATTCGTGGATGAGGTCCGCATAGCCCCGGTACCGGTCCGGCAGGGGCCCGAAAACGCCCTGGCGCATGGTGTCCGCGAACCCCATTATCGCGTTCAGCGGCGTCCGTAGTTCATGCGAAAGATTGGCCAGAAAGCGGGACTTGCCGGCGCTGCGGGCCTCGGCGTCGTTCAGCGCCTTCACCAGCGCCTGCTCGCGTTCCTGCCCGGCGCGCAGGTCGGAAAGCCGGCCGGCCACGCCCTGTCCGGGCAGGGCCGCGAGATCGCACTGCAGCCAGGGCGAGCTCCCTGCGCCCGCCGACAGGCAAAGGCTTGCAACGCCGTTTCGACGGGCCAGGTCGTAGGCCGCTTCCAGGGCGATAGCTTGCGACTGGGCGAAGCCAGAGGTCAGCGGGCACCCCGGCCGCAGGTCCGGCGCGTCGGCGAAGCCTGCGCCCCAGATCCGGTCGACCCGACCCTCGGCGTCCAGACGGAAGAGGAGCCCGGGGAGTAGGTCGCACAGGTCGCCAGCCTCGTCGGCACCTTGATGGCCCGCTTGGGAGAGATGACGCGGGTCAACCTCCGCAGATGTGGGTCCAGGATCGCGAATCGCTTGCCGGATTGCAGACATGGGAAGAGGCTAGACCCGCAGTCGACCAGCCGGGAGTCAAAGCCCCGGATTGCTGGTGGATAACCTTCCGGTCCCGGGGCCCCGTCGGCCTTGCGCCAAGCGCCGCCGCGACCTAGAGCCTGTTCGGCGTCCCTGCCCTTCCCGGGGTGCCCCGAGGAGCCCTCCCTGTGCCGAATTCGGCTTTGATCGATGCGCGTCTCGGCGAGATGGCCGAGACCTTCGAACTCCTGGGCGACTGGGAGGAACGCTATCGGCATGTCATCGACCTGGGCCGGGGCCTCGCACCCCTCGGCGATTCAGAGCGCTGCGAGGACAACCGGGTGCGGGGCTGCGCAAGCCAGGTCTGGCTGGTGACGGAGTCGGCCCCGGAAGGGGCCCTGACCTTCCGGGGGGACTCCGACGCCCATATTGTCAGGGGACTCATCGCCATCCTGCTCCACCTCGTCTCCGGGCTCTCGGCAGTGGAGATTGCGGGGTTCGACGCCGCCGCGGCACTCAACCGTCTCGGCCTTGCGGGGAACCTGTCCTCGCAGAGGACGAATGGCCTCGCCGCCATGGCGGAGCGGATGCGCAAGGACGCCCGGTCCCGGATTTCCCCGGCCTGAGACCGCGCACCCTTCAGGCGGCGCGAATTCCGGAAAAGCGGTTGGCCGCCCTGTCGCCGCCCAGCAGGGCGTCGTAGCCGAGGATCATGTCCACATCCTGGCCATTGGACGCCAGGGGCAGACGCATCCAGAGGACGGAGAGATGGGCCGCGCCGCGCCAGCCCAGGGAGTGGACCCCGATGGCGGGTCGTCGGTCGACCACGATCCCAGAAAGCTCCCGACGCCAGTATTCCGCTGCAGAGCCGACATAGACCTCGCCGAGGCTGCGTCCAGTCACCTCGGTTCCGAACACGCGATAGAGGCCCGTCCCGGCCAGGCGGAAGCTGAACCGATCGTCAGTGCGCACGTCGGTGAGGCTGAGCATGGGCAGGAAAGACTTCATTTCCGAAGGGCGCAGATCCGCCCGGGCCGGCAGCTTTCCCTGCATTCCCAGTCCCGCCCAGTAGGCGTAAAGCGCTTCTTGTGCGCCCTCCGCCTGGGCGGTTGCGCCGAGTTCCGACACCATCTTCAGAGTCCCCAACAACCCCTTGGATTCATAACAAATCGTTTATCGCCTGATGCGCGAATCGCGGGCAAGCGAATTTTGGTTAACGGGGCGTATTGAATGGGGACCGAACATGAAAACGCCCGACCGCACAGGCGGCCGGGCGTCTCGGTAATCTCGGTGGTCTGAGTGTCTTCGGCTCAGACTTTTGTGCGCCGGCGGGGCGCCTGACGGCCGCCCTGGCCCAGACCCATCTGCTTGGCGAGGTCGGACCGCGCCTTGGCGTAGTTCGGAGCCACCATCGGATAGTCCTTAGGCAGACCCCACTTGGCCCGGTAATCCTCGGGGCTCATGTTGTACTTGGTCCGCAGGTGGCGCTTCAGCGACTTGAACTTGCGACCATCCTCAAGACAGATGATGAAATCGGGAGTAATGGAGCGCCGGATCGGTACAGCAGGATCCCGCGGGGCCGCCTCAACGACCTCAGCGCTACTGCTCGCGCCCGACAGGGCCCGATGCACGCTCTGGATCAGGGCGGGGAGTTCAGCGGCTGAGATCGTGTTGTTCCCGACATAAGCCGAGACAATATCCGCTGTCCTCTCGATGACTTCGTTCTTATCGTCCATATCTGGCATCCGCTTAAAAAACTGAAACATGCGTCGCTAAGATCAACGCGTGGTTTGGAGATAGCGACCTATCCTCGGCTCTACAAGAATTAAGCGACTAGAATTGTCGGGAATTTGTCGATGGCCAATTGAACTTGACTGATTTCACCCGCCAACGGGCCGCTGAAGGCGGCACCGTCCAAACAACCACAGAGCCGCTCCCTCATCGAAACTTGGGGGCACTCCAGTGTTCCCAGATGTTCGGCAAGTCCGTAGAAACCCTGTCAGGATAGCGGGGAAGGCGTTTTTCGAGGAAGGATGTCACCCCCTCCTTGGCGTCCGGCATGGCGCCCCGGGCCTGGATGCCGCGGCTATCGGCCATGTGCGCCTCTATCGGATGGCTGGCCCCGGCCATGCGCCAGATCAGCTGGCGGGTCAGGGCGATCGAGACGGGCGCCGTGTTGTCGGCGATCTCGCGCGCCAGGGCTCGGGCGGCGGGCAGCAGATCCTCCGGGGCGTGAAGGGAGCGGACCAGTCCCTTATCGAGGGCTTCTTGCGCTGGGAAGACGCGGCCGGAATAGCACCACTCCAGAGCGGTCTGGATTCCCACGAGCCGGGGCAGGAACCAGGACGAACAGGCCTCGGGATTGATCCCCCGGCGGGAGAAGACAAAGCCATAGCGGGCATCGGTGGACGCCATCCGGATGTCCATGGCCAGCTGCATGGTCACGCCGACGCCGACGGCGGGGCCGTTCACGGCGGCGATCACGGGCTTCAGGCTGTCGTAAATGCGAAGGGTCAGGAGGCCTCCGCCGTCCCTCTGGACGCCGTCGAGGGTGCGGGCTTCCTTGTCCTCGCCGCCACGCGTCGAATAGTCGAAGGTCGCCGCGCCAGCGGAGAGGTCTGCACCGGCGCAGAAGGCCCGGCCCGCGCCCGTGACAATCACCACCCGGACACTGTCGTCAGCGTCGGTCTGGTCGAAGGCCGCGATCATCTCCTGCATCATCAGGGTGTTGAAGGCGTTCAGCTTGTCTGGCCGGTTGAGGGTCAGGGTGGCGATTCCGTCCTCGACTTCCAGGCGGATCGTCTCGAAGTTTGACATGGCGGTGCGTCTCCGTGGCGTTTCAGCTGCATCGGTCGGCCTTGACGGACCTTCCGTCAAGACCTGCATATGCACGCGGAAAGCCGGAGAGCCGGCAGCCCGCAGCCGGGCGACGACCGAGGAGGATGACCATGCACCCCGCAACCCACGCCCGGACCCAGCCGGACCGCGCCGCCTACATCATGGGCGCCACCGGGGAGACCGTCACCTATGGAGAGCTCAACGACCGCTCGAACCAGGGCGCCCAGCTCTTCAGGTCCCTTGGCCTGAAGACCGGCGATGTCATCGCCCTGATGCTCGACAACCATCCCAGGTATTTCGAGATCGCCTGGGCGGCCCAGCGCTCCGGCCTCTACTTCACCTGCATTTCGTCCAAGCTGTCCGCTGGCGAGATCGAGTACATCATGCAGGACTGCGAGGCGAAGGTGCTGATCACCTCCGCCGGCGTGGGCCCGGTGATCGACGAACTGCCGCCCCTCATGCCCGGCGTGCGGCTCTACATGGTGGGCGAGTCCAGGCCGCCCTACGAGAGCTTCGAGGCCGCCCGGGCCGCTATGCCCGCGACCCCCATCGCCGATGAGACCGCGGGCGCGGACATGCTCTATTCCTCGGGTACGACAGGGCGGCCCAAGGGCATCAAGCCGCCCCTCACCGGCGCGGCCATCGATGAGCAGAATTCCCTGGCCATGATGGCCCAGGGCCTGTTCGGCTTCCGTCCAGACAGCATCTACATCTCGCCGGCCCCGCTCTATCACGCCGCGCCCCTGCGCTGGTGCATGGCCATCCAGAGGATGGGCGGCACCGTCGTGGTCATGGAGAAGTTTGATCCCGAGACCGCCCTGTCCCTGATCGAGCGCTACCGGATCGACGTCGGCCAGTGGGTGCCGACCCACTTCGTGCGCATGCTCAAGCTTCCGGCAGAGGTGCGGGCGAAATACGATGTCTCCTCTATCCGCTCGGCGGTCCACGCCGCCGCCCCCTGCCCCATCCCGGTCAAGGAACAGATGATCGACTGGTGGGGCAAGGTGGTCCACGAGTACTATGCCGGCTCCGAGGGCAACGGCTTTTGCTATGTCGGACCGGAGGATTGGCTGGCCCACAAGGGCACGGTGGGCCGTGCGGTCATGGGCGAGGTCAGGATCGTCGGCGACGACGGCGAGGAGGTCCCGCCGCGCACCGAGGGCTCTGTCTACTTCGCCGGCGGCGCGCCCCTCGCCTACCACAACGCCCCCGACAAGGTGGCCGAGAACACCAACAAGCACGGCTGGACCACCCTGGGCGACGTGGGCTGGGTGGACGAGGAGGGCTTCCTCTACCTCACCGACCGCAAGAGCTTCATGATCATCTCTGGCGGCGTGAACATCTATCCGCAGGAACTCGAGAACCTGTTGATCACCCACCCGAAGATCACCGACGCCGCCGTCGTGGGCGCCCCGCACGAGGAAATGGGCGAGCAGGTGGCGGCGATGATCCAGCCGGCAGACTGGGCCGACGCCAATGATGCCTTCCGCGCCGAGATCGCCGATTTCTGCAGGGCCAATATCAGCCACGTGAAGTGCCCACGGATCATCGACTTCATGCCGGAACTGCCCCGCCACCCCACGGGCAAGCTCTACAAGCGCCTGATCCGCGACGCCTACTGGGGCAAGGAAGGCTCCAAGATCGTCTGACGCCCTCACCCGGCTTCGCCGGGAGCTCCCCCTTGGAGCGCTTCTAATTCCTCCCCCCAGGGGGAGGTGGACCGGGGCAAGGCCCCGGGACGGAGGG
>NZ_JBAXIM010000139.1:0-6604 GCF_037138395.1 Phenylobacterium sp. | reverse complement strand
CCGCCCGGGCGGGGGGAATCCCCGGCCGAACCCTGTCCCAACGCCGTATCGCGGTGGTCAGCTCCAATCCCGTCGTCGCCGAGGCCGCCATCCGGCAGATCGCCTCCCGCGGGGGCGAGGGGGTCGTCGCCGCCAGCCTCGCGGACCTGCCCGAGCACGCCGACTTTTTACTTGTGGATCATACCCTACGACCGACAGGACCGCCGGACGACCGGCCGGCCATCATCCTGCTCTCGCCCGAGGATCGCGGCCTGATCGACGACTACCGGGCCCGCGGTTTCGCCGGCTACCTGATCAAGCCCCTGCGGCCAGCCTCCCTGGCGCAGCGGGTGGTGGCGGCGGCTCGGGGCCGGAGTCGGACCGGGCGCCTCGACGACCGGATCGCCCCGGCCGCAGCGCCAGGCCTGCGGGTCCTGCTCGTGGAAGACCACGCCATCAACGCCCTGCTGGCCACCGCCATGCTCAACCGGGAAGGCTGCGTGGTGGACCCCGCCGCGGGCGGCCGCGATGCCCTGGCTGCAGTCGTCGTGGGTGCCTATGACCTGATCCTGATGGACATGCGCATGCCCGGGATGACCGGCCCCGAGACGGCCCAGGAAATGCGTAACCAGGGGGTGAAGACCCCGATCGTGGCCCTGACCGCCAACACCTTCGAGGATGATCGCCAGATCTGCCTCGCGTCGGGCATGGACGATTTCCTGGTCAAGCCCCTCACACCCGATGCCCTCAGACGGATCCTGTCCCGGGTGGCCCGGGGCTGGAACGAGCCCACCGGGCGGCGGCGCTGATCCTGTTCCCATAATTAAGAGCCGGCTGCTGGACGGCAGGGGCGGCGCACGCCAGTCTTCCCAAGGCCGCGGTCTGGCGGCGCGACGGATGCGGCGATGAACCCCAGGGGCGACGAAGGGCCGGCCGAGGCCCAGCTGACCGGCCTGAAGGCCCTGGCCGTCTACGGCGAGCGGCGGTCCCTGGTCATGATGGCCCTGGGCTTTGCCTCGGGCCTGCCCAACCTGCTGATCTTCGACACCCTCTCGGCCTGGCTCAGGGACGCCGGCCTATCCCTGGAGGTCATAGGGGTCTTCAGCCTGGCGACACTCGCCTATTCGGTAAAGTTCCTCTGGGCACCCCTGGTCGACCGGGTGCCCATCCCCGGCCTGACCCGGGCCCTGGGCCAGAGGCGGGCCTGGATGCTGGCCTGCCAGGCGATCATCATCCTGGCGCTCCTGGCCATCTCGGGGGTGGACCCCTCGAAAAGCCTGGGCGCCATGGGCACCCTGGCGGTCCTGGTGGGCGTGGTCTCGGCCACCCAGGACATCGTCATTGACGCCTGGCGGATCGAAGCGGCCGGGCCTGCGCGGGCCGGCGCCATGGCCGCCGCCTATCAGTGGGGATACCGGATCGCCATGATCGTGGCCGGGATCCTGCCCCTGGTCCTGAGCGACGTCATCGGCTGGGGCGGCTCCTACGCCCTGATGGCGGCGCTGATGCTGGCGGGAACCGCGGGCGTCCTCGCCGCCCCCCGGGAGGCGGACGCCATCGCGCGCGCCAAGGACCCCGATCCTGTCGCCGCAAGGCCCGGACGGGACGCCCTGGAATGGGCAGGCCGCGGAGGCCTCGTCCTGGCGGCGGCAGCCCTTCTGGGGTCGGGCCTGTCGGGAAATCCATTCCTGCTGGGCGCCCCCCTCTCCGCCCTTGGCCTGGAGGGACTTGCAGGTTCCCTCGCAGAACTCTGGGCGGCGAAGCCGGTGGGCGCCATCGCCCAGGTGGTCTCCGCCCTGGGCGGGCTTGCCCTGCTGGCCACAGCGGTCCTGCCCCTGCCCGGCGCGCCGACTCGGCCCGGTCGCTTCCTTTTCCAAGCCCTGGGCGAGCCCCTGGCGGACTTCGTCCGGCGGCACCAGGGGACGGCGGCCCTGATCCTGGCCCTGATCTGCGTCTATCGCCTGCCCGACTTCGTGCTGAACATCATGAACCCCTTCTATCTCGACCTCGGGTTCTCGAAGCTTGAGATCGCGGAGGTGCGCAAGGTTCTCGGGGTGATCATGTCCGTGGCCGGCGTCGGGCTGGGCGGCTGGGCGGTGGCGCGCCTGGGCCTGATGCGGGCCCTGGTGATCGGTGCCTTCGCAGGCCCGGTTTCAAACCTCGTCTTCGCCTGGCTGACCCTGCAGGGGCCCCAGCTCTGGGCCCTCGCGGCGGCGATCGGCATCGACAACCTGGCCTCGGGCTTCGCCGGCACCTGCCTGATCGCCTACATTTCCAGCCTGACCAGCCGGGGCTTCACCGCCTCGCAGTACGCCCTTTTCTCGTCCCTCTACGCCCTGCTCGGCAAGCTGATCGCCTCGCAGTCTGGGCGCATCGTCGAGGGGGCGGCCCGGCTGGCGGATGCGCCGGGCGGGATCCTCCTGCCGGCAGCGTCGGGGGCCTTCGGCTCAGCGGTGGCGAAGTCCGGGGTGAGCGCCGCGGGGCTGGGAACCGGCTACGTGGTCTTCTTCGTCTACTCGGCCGGCCTTGGGGCGGCGGGGGTGGTCCTGACCCTGATGGTCGCAGGCCGAGAGGCCCGCCGCCGGCGGGACGGCGGGACGGGGGATCAGTCCCCCGCCTGACGCGCCCGCTCGATCGACTGGCGAATGATCTCGCCGGTCTCCGCGGTATCGGCCCAACGGCCGACCTCCGACGTCTTGTTCTTCTCCAGGTCCTTGTAGTGGGTGAAGAAGTGGGCGACCTGCTCGGTCAGGATGGGGGGCAGGGCCCGCCAGGAATCAATCCCGGTGTAGTAGGGGTGGAGCTGGTCCACCGGCACGGCCAGGACCTTCTCGTCCTCCCCCGCCTCGTCGGCCATGATCAGGCAGCCGATCGGCCGGCAGCGGATGATCGCGCCCGTCGCCACCGGGGTGAGGCCGACCACCAGTATGTCCAGCGGGTCCCCGTCCCCCGACAGGGTGTGGGGAATGAAGCCATAGTTTCCCGGATAGAACATGGCCGTGTGCAGGAAGCGGTCGACGAACATGGCGCCGGAGGCCTTGTCGAGCTCGTATTTGACCGGCGCGCCGCCCTGCGGGATCTCGATCAGGGCGTTGATGTCGTAGGGCGGATTCACTCCGACCGGGATGCGGGAAATGTCCATGTCGGTCTCCTTGGTGGCGCGATGCCGATCAGACTGCTGCTATGGCCCAATGGCGAGGGGGGCGGAAGGGGCTGACAGGCACCGATGTCTGTTCTATAGAGCCCTCAACATCGTTTGTGGCGTTGGATGACGTATACGAGCGGCGGGCTGCGGCCCGGCCGCTTTTTTGTTGGATCAAGGGGCGCCCGGATGGGGTCCCCCCGGCAGGGCTCGGAGAGACCAAATGCGCGGCAGGACGGCGGAGGACGCCCGGCTCCTGGAACTGCTCGACCCGGTGGCGGAGGCTGCTGGGTACGAGATCGTGCGCCTGAGGCTGATGGGCAGCGAACACGCGCGCCGACTGCAGATCATGGCTGAGACCCCGGAGGGGGAAATGAATGTCGAGGGCTGCGCCCGGCTGTCCCGCGCCCTGTCCGAAGTCCTGGACGCCGCCGATCCGGTGGCGGGCATCTACACACTTGAGGTCTCGACCCCGGGGGTCGACCGGCCCCTCACACGGCTGAAGGACTTCGAGACCTATGAAGGCTTCGAAGCGCGGATCGAGCTGGACCGCCTGGCCGAGGGCCGGAAACGCTTCCGCGGCGAACTCGCCGGCGTCGAGGGCGACCAGGTGGCCGTCAACCTCGAGGAAGAGGCCGAGACCGCGCTGATTCCCTTCGCCTGGATTCTAGAGGCGAAACTGATCCTGACTGACCGGCTGATGGACCGGGGCGCCCAAGAGCGCGCCCGCCGCCTGGCCGCCGGCCCCAACCCCGATTCCGACCAGGAGGACGTCCCATGAGCCCAACAGGGATCGCCGCGAACCGGCTTGAGCTTCTGCAGATCGCGGAGGCGGTGGCGCGAGAGAAATCCATCGACCGCGAGGTGGTCATCTCGGCCATCGAAGAGGCCATCCAGAAGGGTGCCCGCGCCCGTTACGGCGCCGAGCACGACATCCGCGTGCGCATTGATCCCAAGACCGGCGAGACTTCGCTGAAGCGCGTGATCCGGGTCATTCCGGATGACGAGACCTTCACGGATGACGACGGGCTACCCGTCGAGCCGATTGGCGTCCGCCGGCTCTCCGAAGCCCTGCGCGACGACCCGGAGGCCGTTGTCGGCAAGACCTACGAGGAAGTCCTGCCGCCCTTTGAGTTCGGCCGGGTGCAGACCCAGATGGCCCGGCAGGTTGTGACCGGAAAGGTCCGCGAGGCTGAGCGGGAGCGCCAGTACGAAGAGTACAAGGACCGGGTCGGAGAGATCGTCAACGGCGTGGTCAAGCGGGTGGAGTACGGCAACACGGTCGTCGACCTGGGCCGCGGCGAAGGCATCATGCGCCGCGACCAGTCCATCCCCCGGGAAAACTTCAACATCGGCGATCGTATCCGCTGCTACATCTATGATGTGCGGCGCGAGGCCAAGGGCCCGCAGATCCTTCTTAGCCGGGCCCACGGCGGCTTCATGGCCAAGCTGTTCGCCCAGGAAGTGCCAGAGGTCTATGACGGCGTCATCGAGATCCGCGCCGTCGCGCGGGATCCCGGCAGCCGCGCCAAGATGGCGGTGGTCTCCAACGACAGCTCCATCGACCCCGTGGGTGCCTGCGTCGGCATGCGCGGCAGCCGGGTTCAGGCGGTCGTCGCCGAACTCCAAGGCGAGAAGATCGACATCATCCAGTGGAACCCGGATGAGGCCACCTTCATCGTCAACGCCCTGGCGCCCGCCGAGGTCTCCAAGGTGGTGATGGACGAGGAGGACGAGCGGGTCGAAGTGGTGGTGCCGGACGAACAGCTGTCCCTGGCCATCGGACGCCGCGGCCAGAACGTTCGCCTGGCCTCCCAGTTGACGGGCTGGCAGATCGACATCATGACGGAGAGCCAGGAGAGCGAGCGCCGCCAGCGCGAGTTCGCCGAGCGCACCGCCCTGTTCCAGGAAGCCCTGGACGTGGACGAGGTGATCGCCCAGCTCATCGTGACCGAAGGCTTCGCCACGGTGGAGGACGTCGCCTATGTGGACGCCTCCGAGATCGCCGCCATCGAGGGCTTTGACGAGGATACCGCCGAGGAGATCCAGGCCCGGGCCCGGGACCACCTCGAGCGTGAGGCCGCCGAGCTTGACTCCAGCCGCCGTGAACTCGGCGTGGAGGATGGCCTCCTGGAGATCCACGGCGTGACCCTTCCCATTGCCGTGGCGCTTGGCCAGGGTGAGGTGAAGTCCGTGGAGGACCTCGCGGGCCTGGTGCCGGATGACCTGCGCGGCTGGTACGAATCCCGAAATGGGGAGCGCGTGCGCGAGCCGGGCATACTCGAGGCCTTCGGGATGGAAGCCGCCGATGCGGAAGCCCTGATCCTGCGCGCCCGCGTCGCCATGGGCTGGATCGAGCCGGCACCGGAAGTGGTCGAAGAGGAAGTCGAGGTCGAGCTGAGCGAAGAGGAAATTGTCTTCGGTCAGCCGAGCACCACAGGAGCCTGACGCTCGGGTGACTCTCGCCGGACCCAGAACCCACGCCGAGGCTTCGCGCCAGAGCCGCGACCTGGCGTCAGGCGAGGTGCGTCCGCGCGAGACCATGATCCGGTTCGTCGCAGGACCTGACAACCAGGTGGTCCCTGACCTGGCCGGGCGACTGCCCGGGCGGGGACTGTGGGTGGCCGCTGACCGGGTCTCCGTCGAGACCGCGGCAAAGAAGGGCCTGTTCAGCCGGTCGGCCCGGACAGCGCTGAAGGCCAGCCCGGACCTCGCCGCCCAGGTCGAGGTCCTGTTGCTCAGGCGACTGCTGGACGGACTGGGCCTCGCCCGACGGGCGGGGGATCTGGTCACCGGTTTCGAGAAGGTCGTCTCCACGGTGGGCGAGGGCCGGGCCGCCTGGCTGATCGAGGCGACCGATGGGGCGCCCGATGGCCGCCGAAAGGTGCTTTCCGCCCTCCGGCGAGCCTCCCCGTCGCCGGGCCTCGCCGGGCTCTGGACGGGGGAAGAATTGAGTTTGGCCTTGGGGGGCGAGAATGTGATACACACCGTCTTCCTTGTGGGACGGGGTGCCGACCGTTGGGCATTTGATGTCCAGCGGCTTTCAGGCTTCCGGCCCCTGGTTCCGGAGTCTTGGAGCGACGCGCCTGCGCCCGCTCCCGGGTCTTCGGATCCGGCCCAGGGCGTGTGAATTTCGAAGTGGGCCGGACCTGTCCAGCCGGATGTAAAGCGAGCGCATGAGCGACGAAAAAGACAACGGCCGCCCCACCGCCCCTGGCGGACGCCAGCCCCTGACCCTGAAGCCGCGCCTCGGCGCCGGATCGGTCAGCGCCGGCACGGTCAAGCAGAGCTTCAGCCACGGTCGCTCCAAGACGGTGGTGGTTGAGACCAAGCGCGCGCGAACCCTGGGATCCGCCCCGGGAAACCTCGCCGGGCCCTCCCCCGCCGAACGCCGCACCACGCCGCCCGCAGCGCCCGCGCCCCGGCCCCCTGCACCCTTCGCCCCTGTCGATGGCAATCTTTCCGCTGGGGAGCTCCAAGCCC
>NZ_JBAXIM010000138.1:0-6739 GCF_037138395.1 Phenylobacterium sp. | reverse complement strand
GAGGCCCGGCGGGTGCTGAAGCCCGGCGGCCGGTTCCTGTGCCTGGAGTTCTCGCGCCCCCCGGCACCGGCCCTGGCGCGGCTCTACGACGCCTATTCTTTCCGGGTCATTCCCTTCATGGGCGAGCAGATCGCCGGGGACCGGGAGTCCTACCAATACCTGGTCGAGAGCATCCGCCGCTTCCCCGACCAGAAGACCTTCCAGTCCCTGATCGAGGCCGCAGGTTTCCGGCGGGCGGGCTACACCAACTTCACTGGCGGAGTGGCGGCCCTGCACCACGGCTGGGCGGTCTGACCATGCTGTCGGGCCTTGCGGCGGCGGCGAGGCTCATAGGGGCAGGCTGGCGCCTGGTCCGGGCTGATGCCCTTCTGCCCAGGGAACTGCGTCATCTCTATCCGCCGGGCCTGGTCCGACTGTCGAAGCTCGCGGGCCTCCTGTCGGGTCCGTCAGCGCGACGCGGCCGGCCGGGGGAACGCCTGGCGCTCTGCCTGGAGGGCCTGGGGCCCGTGGCGATCAAGACCGGCCAGCTGCTCTCGACCCGGGCCGACATCTTCGGCACGGAGTTCGCCGGCGACCTGGCGCGGCTGAAGGACCGGCTGGAACCCTTCCCCATGGAGGTCGCCCTGAAGGAGATCGCCGAGTCCCTGGGTCGCCCCGCAGACCAGCTGTTTTCCAGGATCGGCCCACCCGTGGCGGCGGCGTCCCTGGCCCAGGCCCACGAGGCCTGGCTGAGGGACGGACGTCGGGTGGCGATCAAGGTACTGAGACCGGGGATCGAGAAACGGGTGGAGGCCGACGCCCGGGTCATGACCCTCGCCGCCGCCCTTGCTGAGACCCTGGCGCCGGGCGCCCGGCGGCTGGAGCCCCGCACCCTGGCCGCGACGGTTATCGAGTCCGTGCGCCGCGAGCTGGACCTGCGCCTCGAAGCGGCAGGCTGCGACGAGCTGCGCGAGGTCATGGCCCGGGACGGCTACATGTCGGCACCCGCCGTGGTCTGGGACGGTGTCGGCCGGCGGATCCTGACCCTGGAGTGGGCCAAGGGCGCACCCCTGTCCGACCCCGCCAGCCTGGAGGCGCCGGGCCTCGACCGACCGGCCCTGGCGACGGGCCTGATCCGCGCCTTCCTGGCCCAGGCCCTGGACCACGGCGTCTTCCACGCTGACCTGCACGAGGGCAACCTCTTCATCGCCGCGCCCGACCGGATCGAGGCGGTGGATTTCGGCATCGTCGGGCGGCTGAGTCTCGGGGAAAGACGTTACCTCGCCGAAATCCTGTGGGGCTTCCTCCAGCGCGACTACGACCGGGTGGCCCGGGTGCACCTGGACGCGGGCTATGTTCCCGCCCGGCACGCGGTCGGCGACTTCGCCCAGGCCCTGCGCGCCGTGGGCGAGCCGATCTTCGGCCGGTCAGCGCGGGACGTTTCCATGAGCCGGGTGCTGATCCAGCTCTTCGAGATCACCGGCCAGTTCGACATGCACCTGCGGCCCGAGCTGGTGCTTCTTCAGAAGACCATGATGACCGTGGAGGGCGTGGCCCGCTCGATCTGGGCCGACCTCGACATCTGGGCGGCAGCCGACCCGGTGGTGCGGCGCTGGATGACCCGCGAGCTCTCCCCGGCCGCCCGGATCACCCGGCTGGGTGAGCAGGCCGGCCGGGTGCTGTCGCGTTTATCAGCCCTGGCCGAGGCACCGCCACCCGCAGCCCCGCCGGCGCGGCGGGGTGGACAGGTCCTGCCCCTCCTGCTGGCGGCGGCCGCCCTGGCGACGGCGCTGGCGGCCCTCTGGAAATCAGCCGTCTGAGGACCGGGCAGCTCCAGTGCTGGCGGTTCGTCCCTGGGACTCCCGCGCCTTCTGGGCCTCCCAATAGGCGGGGCCGTCGTCCGGCTGGAAGAAGGCCCGGGGCGTGCCATCCCGGCTGGCGACCGCAAAAGTGTTCGAGCCGGGATGGTACATAAGGACGTCGCCGTTGCGGCGGGTCAGGCGCTGGGCGCCTGAAGGTGGCGTCTCGATGAAGGCCCGGGCCTTGCGGACATAGGCATCAAGGTTTTTCGCCCCGAAGCTCTCGCCATTCCGGGCAAAGGCCTTGCGGGCGTTCTCCTCCGCGCCACCGCGGCGGCTGGAGGTCCAGATCGGGCGACCATCCAGCAGGGGCGCAGGGGCCTCAGCCCGGTCCTGGGACCGGGGTGCAGGTCCGGCCTCATAGGGACGGCCCTCGCGCCCGCCCGGATCCGGGGACCCGGCGGCGTAGGCGACCTCGGACCCGGAAGCCGGCGCGCTCCGGGCCGCGACCGCGGACGGACGCTCGCAGGCGGCGAGGCTGAGGGCCAGGACAAGGCCTCCGGACAGCAGGGCGGAGGATGTGCGCAAGGCCGGAATACGGATGGCCGGAAAACGGATGGCCAGAAAACGGAAGGCCTGAGTACTGAAGTCTGGGGTGTGAATGGACCCGTCGGTCATGGGGAACTCCCTTGTTTCGCCCGCCCAGGCCGGAACAAATTAGGAACATATTGTCCGGTTTGTCGAGTCCCGATGTTTTGGCGTATGAGGCGGGGCTTTTGTGGAGGGTGCAGGGACTGTGTCGGACAGACGGGTGCTACTGATCGTGGGCGGCGGAATTGCGGCCTACAAGTGTCTGGAGCTTGTCCGCCTGCTGCGCGGGCGGGGCATAGCCGTCCGGCCGGTGCTCACCGAGGCCGGGTCGAGATTTGTCACCCCCCTCTCCCTCGCCGCCCTGTGCGAGGACAGGGTCCACACCGACCTCTTCTCCCTCACCGACGAGGCCGAGATGGGGCATATCCGGCTGTCCCGCTCTGCAGACCTCATCGTGGTGGCGCCGGCGACGGCGGACCTGATGGCCCGGGCGGCGGCGGGCCTGGCGAATGACCTCGCCACCACCCTCCTCCTGGCCACGGACACGCCCGTGCTCATGGTGCCCGCCATGAACGTGCGGATGTGGAACCATCCGGCAACCCAGAGGAACCTCGCGACCCTGAGGGCAGACGGCGTCCGGTTCGTCGGCCCCGAGGTCGGCGACATGGCCTGCGGCGAAACCGGGCCCGGACGGATGGCCGAGCCCGCCGCCATCTGCGAGGCCATACTTGAAGCCCTGTCCCCCGCCCACGGCCCGCTGGCTGGCCGGCGGGCCATAGTCACTGCTGGGCCGACCGCAGAGCCGATCGACCCCGTCCGGGTCCTGACCAACCGCTCGAGCGGAAAGCAGGGCTTCGCCATCGCCGGGGCCCTGGCCGCCCTGGGCGCCGAGGTCGTCCTCGTCGCGGGCCCGGTGTCCGAGCCCACGCCTGCAGGCGTCCGGCGGGTCGACGTGGAGACGGCC
Source organism: Phenylobacterium sp. (assembly GCF_037138395.1). Taxonomy (GTDB): domain Bacteria; phylum Pseudomonadota; class Alphaproteobacteria; order Caulobacterales; family Caulobacteraceae; genus Phenylobacterium. The sequence continues at coordinate 3,406 of NZ_JBAXIM010000138.1, read as the reverse complement.
CGCGAGATGCTGGCGGCCTGTGAAGCGGCCCTGCCGGCGGACATCGCCGTTTGCGTCGCCGCCGTGGCGGACTGGCGTCCCGCCGAGGTTTCGGCGGGCAAGACCAAGAAGGTCGCCGGTACCGCGCCGCCTGAGATCCAGCTGGTGGAGAACCCCGACATCCTGGCGACCCTTTCGCGACGGGCTGACCGCCCCGCCCTGGTGGTCGGCTTCGCCGCCGAGACCGAAACCGTGGAAGCCCACGCCCAGGCCAAGCTCGAGCGCAAGGGCTGCGACTGGATCGTCGCCAACGACGTCTCTCGCCCCGGAGTGATGGGGGGCACGGCCAATACGGTGTCGATCGTCTCGGCGGCCGGGATCGAGCGCTGGGAGGAGGCCCCCAAGACCGAGGTTGCCGCCCGCCTGGCCGCCCGGATCGCCGCGGCCCTGGCCGGAGACCCCGCATGAGGCCCGTCGTGGACATCGTCCGCCTGCCCCACAATCCCGACCTGCCCCTGCCAGCCTATGAGACCGCAGGCGCGGCGGGCATGGACCTCCGGGCCGCGGTGTCCGGAGACGAGGCCCTGGTGCTGAGCCCGGGGACCCGGGCTGCGGTTCCCACCGGACTGGCCTTTGCCCTGCCCGCGGGCTTCGAGGCCCAGGTGCGACCGCGGTCCGGGCTGGCCCTCAAGGCTGGGGTCACCGTGGCCAACGCCCCGGGCACCGTCGACCAGGACTATCGCGGCGAGCTGAAGGTCCTGCTGATCAACCTCGGGGCGGAAGACTTCGTCATCCGTCGGGGCGACCGGATCGCCCAACTGGTAATCGCCCCCGTCGTCCAGGCCGCCTGGCGCGAGGTCGACAGCCTTGACGCCACGGACCGGGGCGCCGGAGGCTTCGGGTCCACGGGCGGCCGCTGAGCCGCAGACAGGGAGAACAGGCATGGAGTTGATCCTGGTCCGGCACGGGCGTCCCGCCCGCATGGAGACCACCTCCGATCCGCACCTCAACGAGGTTGGGCTGGACCAGGCGCGCAGGGCCGCGGCCTGGCTGGCCCTGGAGCCCATCGAGGCCACCTGGTCCTCGACCATGCTCCGGGCCGTCCAGACCGCAGAAGCCTTCGCCGGCCTCGTGGGACATGAGGTCCAGCGGCATCCGGGCATTGTCGAGTTCGACCGCAATTCAGGCGCCTACATCCCCACCGAGGAGCTCAAGAGAGAGAACTTCGCGGCCTGGCAGGCCATGGCCACCGGTGGCCACGGGGTCGACATGGCCGAGTTCCAGAAGATGGTGGTGGACGGCATGGAGGAGATCATCGGCGCCCATCCGGGGGGCAAGGTGGCGGTCTTCTGCCACGGCGGTGTGATCAATGTCTGGGCGGCGCACGTGCTGGGCATTGAGCCCCGGGTCTTCTTCGAAGCCGACTACACCAGCCTCAACCGCTTCCTGGCCGCCCGCAGTGGCCAGCGGGCCGTGGTCAGCCTGAACGAGCGGGCCCACCTGCTGGACGACGTCCGCCGCCCGGCTTGACAGCCCCGGCTTCGGATGGAGCCTTCCCTCAACGGAGGACGCCCATGCCGGACCTGGATTTTCCGCGCGCCATCGACGCCATAACGCCGGAATGGCTGACCCGCAGGCTGCAGGCCTCCGGCGCCCTTCCAGCCGGTGCCCAGGTTAGCCGCATCGTCACCGAGCCCATGGGAGAGGGCGTGGGCTTTGTCAGCGCCATGCTGCGCCTGCGGCCGGTCTACGAGGGCGGGGCCGGGGCGGCGCCGGCCTCCCTGATCGCCAAGGTTTCACCGGTCGACCCGAGTTCGCGCCAGGTGGGCGAGATCTTCCGCTTCTACCAGAAGGAAACCGGGTTCTACGCCCAGCTGGCCCACCGCACGCCGGTACGGACCCCGCGTGCCTATGGAGTGGACTATGACCCGGCGACCATGGACTTCGTGCTCCTGCTCGAGGACCTGAGCCCCGCCCGGTTGGGCGACCAGCTCGAAGGCCTGGCCCCTGAGGACGCCGGCAAGGCGATCGACGCCGCTGCGGAGCTTCATGGCGCCTGGTGGGAATCCCCCGAGCTCCCGGGCATGGACTGGCTTCTGAGGCTCAACTCCCCTGAGATGAAGGCGCTCGAACCCGTCTACCAGCAGTGCTGGCCAGCCGTGGTCAACTTCATCGGCGACCGGATGAGCCCCTATGTCCGGCAGGCAGGCGAGGCCCTGGCCCCGCGCATTGGCGCCCTGATGGACCTGGCCTTCGAGCAGCCGCGCACCCTGATGCACGGCGACTTCCGGGCCGACAACATGATGTTTGAGGCCGGTCCGTCGACAGCGCCCTTCGCCCTGGTCGACTGGCAGATCGTCATGCAGGGACCCGCCGCCTTCGACCTCGCCTATATGCTGTCGGGGAGCCTGGACGTGGAGACGCGACGGGCCGGGCAGGAGGCCCTGATCGCGCGCCACCACGACGGCCTGGTCCGTGCGGGCGTGGCTGACTACAGCCTGGCGCAGGCGCGGGAGGCGTTCCGGGTCTGCGCCATGCTCGCCTGGTGCTGGCCTGTGGTGGCCATCGGCTCCCTCGACTTCGACAATCCCCGGGGCCTCGCCCTGTTCCATGCCTGGGCCGAACGGGCCATGACCCTGTTCGAGGACGTGGACGGGGCGGCCGTCATCCCCTGAAGCCGAGGACGTCCTGCATGTCATAGGCGCCGGGGTCGCGCGCGACCACCCAGCGGGCGGCGGCGAGGGCGCCCCGGGCGAAGAGACCGCGGTCCCGGGCCGAATGGCTGAGGGTCAGGATTTCGTCCTCCCCCGCGAAGATGACGGAATGCTCGCCGATCACGCCGCCGCCGCGGACGACGGCGAACCCCAGCGCGCCCTCCGGACGGACGCCGCTGATCCCGTCCCGGGCCCGCACAGAGACCGCCTCGAGCTCCACGCCCCGGCCCCGGGCCGCCGCCGCGCCGAGCATCAGGGCCGTCCCCGAGGGCGCGTCGATCTTGCGGCGATGATGCGCCTCCAGGATCTCGATGTCGAAGTCGCCGGGGGACAGGGAGGCCGCCGCGCGCTCCACCAGGCCCATGAGCATGTTGACCCCGAGGGAGAAGTTCCCGGCCCGGACGATCGGCACCCGGAGGGCCGCCTCGGCCAGGGCGTCGATCTCGCCCGCAGAGAAGCCCGTGGAGCCGATGACCAGGGCCGGTCCGCCCCGGGCCGCGGCCTCTGCCGCCAGGGCGACGGAGGCGGCGGGGGTGGAGAAGTCCACCACGACGTCAGCTGCCTGCAGGACCGAGGCCCGGTCGGCCAGGCGGGGGTCCGCGGCGTCGGGCCGGTCGAAGCGGCTGGCGAGGACGAGATCGGGTGCCGCCTCGACGGCTTCGGCGACGGCGAGGCCCATGCGGCCCAGGGCGCCGGCGACGGCGATGCGGATG
>NZ_JBAXIM010000137.1:0-6801 GCF_037138395.1 Phenylobacterium sp. | reverse complement strand
GTTCCCCCCCTTTAAGTTCCCCCCCTTTAAGTTCCCTCGCCGCCGCCGGAGGGGTAAACCCGCTCCATGCGCCTCGCCTTCCTCGGAACTCCCGACATCGCCGCCGCCTGTCTCGCCGCCGTGGCGCAGGCCGGGCACGAGGTCGTCGCCGTCTACGCCCAGCCCCCGGCGCCCCGGGGACGGGGCCAGGCGCTTCGCCCCTCGCCTGTCCAGGCCCTGGCGGAGTCCCTCGGCCTGCCGGTCCGCACCCCCGCCTCCATGCGCAACCCGGCGGAGGTCGAGGCCTTCCGCGCCCTCAAACTCGACGCTGCCCTGGTGGTGGCCTACGGCCAGATCCTGCCCCGGGAGGTGCTGGAGGTGCCGCGCCTGGGCGCCTTCAACCTGCACGCCTCCCTCCTGCCCCGCTGGCGGGGTGCGGCCCCCATCCAGCGCGCCATACTGGCCGGCGACAAAGAGACCGGCGTCCAGGTCATGCGTATGACGGAAGGGCTGGATGAGGGTCCCATCCTCGCCACCGCCCGGCTCGACATCCGGGAGAGCGAGACCGCCGGGACCCTTCACGACCGCATGGCGCAGGCCGGTGCCGATCTGCTGGTCGCCACCCTGGCCGACATCGCCGCCGGTCGGGCCGTTGAGACCCCCCAGGCCGTCGAGGGTGCCACCTACGCCAAGAAGATCAGCGCCCGCACCGCCCGCCTGCGCTGGGCCCGCCCCGCCGCCGAGCTGGATGCCAAGGTCCGCGGCCTCTCGCCCTTCCCCGGCGCCTGGTTCGAGGCCCCCGGGCCCCGCGGCCCGGTGCGTGTGAAGGCCCTGCTCAGCCGGGCCGAGGTGGGGTCGGGCGCACCGGGGACGATCCTGGACGCGGCCCTCCTGGTGGCGACGGGCGAGGGCGCGGTGCGCCTGCTCCGCCTCCAGCGTGAGGGCCGGGGGCCTCAGGACGCCGCCGACTTCCTGCGCGGCCTGCCCCTGCCCGCCGGGACGCAGTTGGCCTGATGCCCCGCTACCGCCTGACCCTCGAGTACGATGGTGGCCCCTACAAGGGCTTCCAGGCCCAGGGCGACCTGCCCACGGTCCAGGGTGCGGTGGAGCGCGCGGTCCTGGCCTTCAGCGGCGAGACCTTGCGCCTGCAGGCCGCCGGTCGCACCGACACCGGGGTCCACGCCACCGGCCAGGTGGTGCACGTGGACCTTTCCAAGGACTGGCCCGCCCAGACCGTGCGCAACGCCCTCAACGCCCACCTGGTCGACGAGGCGGTGGTGGTGCTGGAGGCTGAGGTCGCCCCAGAGGGCTGGCACGCCCGCTTCTCGGCCACCGAGCGGCGCTATCTCTACCGAATCCTCAACCGGCCGACGCCCCCCGCCCTCGACCGCGGCCAGGTCTGGCATGTGCGGACGCCCCTGGACGCCGGGGCCATGCACGCCGCCGCCCAGGTCCTGGTGGGCCACCACGACTTCACCACCTTTCGCGACCTGGCCTGCCAGGCCAAGTCGCCGGTCAAGACCCTGGATGTCGTCGAGGTCAGCCGCCGGGGCGAGGAGGTCTGGCTCCGCTTCGCCTCGCGCTCCTTCCTCCACCGGCAGGTGCGGTCCATGACCGGCACCCTGGCCGAGGTCGGCGTCGGGCGCTGGACAGCGCAGGACGTGAAGGCCGCCTTGGAGGCGCGGGACCGCCGGGCCTGCGGCCCTGTAGCGCCAGCGTCGGGCCTCAGCCTGACGGGCGTCTCCTACGCCGAAGGCGGCGCGGCGAAGTAGCGGCGGATCAGGGTCTCGTAGACCGATTGCAGGCGGCGGATCTCCTCCACCGGCGCCCGCTCGTCCACGGCGTGCATGGTGCGGCCCACCAGGCCCAGCTCGACCACCGGGCAGAGGTCGCGGAGGAACCGGGCGTCCGAGGTCCCCCCCGTGGTCGACAGGTCCGGCCGCTGTCCCGACACCGCCTCGACGGCGCCGGCCACCAGCTCGGTAAACGGGCCCTGCTCGGTCAGGAAGGCCTCGCCGCTGATCGCCGGAGTCAGGGTGATCGTCCCCGGGAAGCCCTCTGCCGCTCGGTCGGCCTCGGCCTGGACCCAGGCGGCCAGGTCCGCGCCCCGGTGGGCAGGGTTGAAGCGGATGTTCAGCCGCGCCGTGGCGACGGCGGGGATCAGGTTGGTGGTGGGATTGCCCACGTCCACGGTGGTGACCTCCAGGTTCGAGGGCTGGAAGTCGGCATAGCCTTCATCCAGCACCCGTGCCTCAAGCGCCGCCAGCAGGCGGATCAGGACCGACACGGGATTGGCCGCCCGGTGCGGGTAGGCCACATGCCCCTGGATCCCCTCGACCCGGACACCGACATTGATCGAGCCCCGGCGGCCGATCTTGACCATGTCACCAAAGCTCTCGGCGCTGGTCGGCTCGCCGACGATGCAGTGGTCGAGGATCTCGCCCTCAGCCTTCAGGGTCTCGACCACCCGCTTGGTGCCGTCGAGGGCCACGCCCTCCTCGTCGCCGGTGATCAGGAAGGACAGGGAGCCGGTCACCGCACCCTCGGCCAGGGCCGAGGCGGCGGCGGCGGCGAAGGCGGCGATGGCGCTCTTCATGTCCACGGCCCCGCGGCCGATCAGCACGCCATCAACAATGTCGGCGGCGAAGGCCTCGCGGCTCCAGGCGGCCACATCGCCCACCGGCACCACGTCGGTGTGGCCGGCGAAGCAGAGGTTGGGCCGAGCCGTCCCGATCCGGGCATAGAGGTTCTCGATCTCGCCAAACCGCATCCGGCGGCAGGCAAAGCCGAGGCCGGCAAGGACCTGCTCGACCACGTCCATGGCCCCGGCGTCGGCAGGGGTCACAGACGGGCGCCGGATCAGCTCCCGGGTCAGTTCGACGGCGTCGATCCCAGCCATGGGCCTAGTCCCTCAGAAGTTCGTTGATGGAGGTCTTGGCCCGGGTCCGGGCATCCACGGTCTTCATGATCACCGCGCAGTAGGTTCCCGGCAGGCCCTCATGGGGGCTGGGCCGGGACCCGGACATGACCACCGAATAGGGCGGCACCTCGCCGGTGAAGACCTCGCCGGTCCGCCGATCGATGATGGGGGTGGTGGAGGTCAGGTAGACGCCCATGGACAGGACGCTGCCCTCGCGCACGATCACGCCCTCGGCCACCTCGGAACGGGCGCCGATGAAGCAGTTGTCCTCGATGATGGTCGGGTTGGCCTGCAGGGGCTCCAGCACCCCGCCAATCCCCGCCCCGCCGGACAGGTGCACGTTCTTGCCGATCTGGGCGCAGGACCCCACCGTCGCCCAGGTGTCGACCATGGTCCCCTCGTCCACGAAGGCGCCGATGTTCACGAAGGAGGGCATCAGCACCACGTTGCGGGCAATGAAGGCGCCCTTGCGCACAACGCAGCCCGGCACGGCGCGAAAGCCAGCGGCTTCGAAGCGGGCGGCCTCCCAGCCCTCGAACTTGGTGTCCACCTTGTCCCAGTAGGGGCCGGGGCCAGGAGCGGAGTGCACCCGGTTCGGGTTCAGGCGGAAGGACAGGAGGATGGCCTGCTTGGCCCATTGGTGGGTGGTCCAGGCGCCGTCCTCGCCCCGGGTCGCCACCCTCAGATCGCCGCTGTCCAGCTGGCGCAGGGTCTCGTCCACGGCGGTCCGCACCGGGCCGGTGGTGGCGGTGGAGACCTGGTCCCGGGCCTCCCAGGCGGCTTCGATCTCGGCGCGAAGGTCGGCGTAGGTCAGGCTCATCTGGCGGTCTCCCGGAGGCGGGCGTGATTGAGGAAGGGGGTCAGGTGCGCGGTGCGGTGGTGGACGAAGGCCGCCTCGGAGCCCAGCGCCCGGGGACCGACCAGGACCGTGGTCATGCCCAGGTCGAAGGCCGGTTTGAGGTTGCGCTCGGAGTCTTCGAAGAAGGCGGTCGTGGCGGGGTCCAGGCCGTGGCCGTCGATCATCCGCGTAAAGCCCAGGGGGTCGGGCTTGGGCGCAAAGCCAAAGGAGTGGATGTGGAAGACCTCGTCGAACAGGTGGGCCAGCCCCAGGTGGTTCAGCACGCGCTCGGCGTGGAAGTCGTCGGCGTTGGTGAAGATCAGCCGGCGCCCGGGCAGGCGGGCCAGGGCCACGAGGAGCTCCGGGTCGTGCGCCAGGGCGTCAAGGCTGAGGTCGTGGAACAGGGCGTGGAAGTCCGCCGGGTCGACCCCATGGTGGAGCCTCAGTCCGCCCAGGGTCAGGCCGTGCTCGGCCAGGTACTTCTTCTGCAGGGCGAAGGCCGCGTCCCGCTCCAGCCCGGTCACCTTCATGACGAAGGCGGTCATGCGGCCCTCCACCTGCCGCATGAAGCCGGACTCCTCCGGGTAGAGGGTATTGTCCAGGTCAAACAGCCAGGTGTCGATATGGCTGAGGTCCGGGATCATCGGGTGATGAGGGTTCCCGACCCGTGTTCGGTGAACAGCTCGACCAGCATGGCGTGGGGGCGTCGGCCGTCCAGGATGACCACCGCCTCGACCCCGGCCTCGACCGTGGCGATGGCGGTTTCCAGCTTGGGGATCATGCCGCCAGAGGCCACGCCCGAGGTGATGGCCGCCCGGGCCTCGCCCACCGACATCTGGCGGATGAGCTCACCGTCGGCCCCCAGGACGCCCGCCACGTCGGTCAATAGCAGCATCCGCTTGGCCTTGAGGGCGCTAGCCAGGGCGCCGGCCACCGTGTCGGCGTTGATGTTGTAGGTCTGTCCGTCCTCGGCCACGCCGATCGGGGCGATCACCGGGATGTAGTCGTGGTCGGCCAAGATCAAGCCCTGGATCAGCTGGGGATCGATCCGGGTGGGCTCGCCGACGAAACCCAGGTCCACCACCTGCTCGATCTGGCTGTCGGGGTCCTTGCGGGTCCGGGTCGCCTTCTCGACGGTGATCAGCCGGGCGTCCTTGCCCGACAGGCCCACCCCGCGGACGTCCGCCTCGGCGCCGGCCAGGTTGATCCAGTTGGCGATCTCCTTGTTGATCGCTCCGGACAGGACCATCTCGGCCACCTCCATGGTGGCCTCGTCGGTCACGCGCAGGCCGTCGATGAAGGTCGACTTCACGCCCGCCTTGTCCAGCATGCGCGAGATCTGCGGACCGCCGCCGTGCACCACCACCGGATGCAGGCCCAGGAGCTTCAGCAGGACGGCGTCGGCCGCGAACAGGCGCGCCGATTCCTCCTGGCCCATGGCATGGCCGCCGTACTTTATGACCACGGTTTCGCGGTCATACTGCTGGATGAAGGGCAGGGCCTCGGCCAGGGTCCTGGCGGTCGCCCAGCCCTGCTCCTCGGCCGCAGGGTTCGTCGATGGCGTCTCGCTCAAGTCCAGGGCCTCCTGCACACGTGGGGGTGCGATACCGGACCTGCGCCCCTCTGTCACCCGCTGGCGGCGTCACGGGGTTGGTGCGGGACCCCGCCGTGGTAGGAAGGTGCCCCCCTTTCGACGGAACCGCACATGCGCCTGAACGCCCGCCTCGCCGCCGCAGCCGCCCTCGTCGGCCTCGCCGCCCTTCCTGCCCAGGCCGCACAGGCCGCCACAGTCGCGGTCACCGCCGACCGGATGATTGACGTGGCCACTGGTGCCCGCATCGAACGCCCCCAGGTGGTCATCACCGATGGCCGGATCACCCGGGTGGGCCGCCAGGGCGATGCCCTTCCCGAGGGCACCGAGCGGGTCGACCTGCCGGGCGTCACCCTCGTGCCAGGCCTGATCGACATGCACGTGCACATCACCTCCTCGCCCCTCTACAGCGGCTACAACAGCCTGCTCTTCACGGACTCCTTCTGGTCCGTGATCGGCGTCGCCCACGCAAAGTCCACCCTGGAGGCGGGTTTCACCACAATCCGCAATGTCGGCTCCGAAGGCTATGCCGACGTGGGCCTCAAGCAGGCCATCGACGCCGGCTTCGTACCGGGTCCGCGTATCGTGCCGGCGGCCTACGCCCTGGGCGCCACGGGCGGCCACTGCGACTCCACCTTCTTTCCCCCGTCCATGAACGAGCAGAGCCCCGCCGTCGTCGACAGCCCCGACGAGGCTCGGCGGATGGTCCGGAAAATGCGCAAGTATGGGGCCGAGGTGATCAAGATCTGCGCCACGGGCGGGGTCTTCTCCCGAGGGGACTCTCCCGGCGCCCAGCAGATGACCCTGCAGGAAATGCAGGCGGTGGTGGACGAGGCCCACGCCGCCGGGATGAAGGTGGCGGCCCACGCCCACGGCGCCTCCGGCATCCGCCAGGCCATCGAGGCCGGGGTCGACACCATCGAGCACGCCAGCCTGGTCGACGACGAGGGCATCCGCCTGGCGGTCCGCAAGGGGGCCTGGTTCGGCATGGACATCTACAATACCGACTACACCCAGGCCGAGGGCGCCAAGAACGGCGTGCTCGAGGAAAACCTCCAGAAGGACCGGGACATCGGCCTCATCCAGCGCCAGAACTTCCAGAAGGCGATCCGCGCCGGGGTGAAGATGATCTTTTCCACCGACGCCGGGGTCTATCCGCACGGCCACAACGCCCGGCAGTTCGCAGTCATGGTCCAGTGGGGTGCCAGTCCCCTCCAGGCCCTGCAGTCGGCCACGATCAACGCCGCCGACGCCCTGGGTCAGGCTGGCCAGGTCGGCCAGATCAAGGCCGGCGCCTGGGGCGACCTCGTGGGGGTCCGCGGCGATCCCCTCAGCGATGTCCGGGTGCTGGAAACCCCCGTCTTCGTCATGAAGGGCGGCCAGACGGTCAGAAAGCCCTAGGGTATTCCCTCCTGGGAAGGCGCGCGCACCAGGACGTAGGGGGCCTGTTCAAGCGCCGTTGACCCCCTCACC
>NZ_JBAXIM010000136.1:0-6875 GCF_037138395.1 Phenylobacterium sp. | reverse complement strand
GGGATTTGCAAGGGAGGGTCAACGCCCTCCGTCCATTGGCCAACCCTCGCCGGACGAGCTAGACCCATCCCATGCTGCCCGTCGAGGAGGTCCTGCCGTCCCTGATAGAGGCCCTTGAGGCCGGGACCTCGGCCGTGCTCGTGGCGCCGCCGGGGGCGGGGAAGAGTACGCTGGCGCCCTTGCGGTTCCTCGACGCCTCCTGGCTGGCGGGCCGGAAGATCCTGATGCTGGAGCCCCGGAGGCTGGCCGCCCGGGCCGTGGCCGCCCGGCTGTCCGCCAACCTGGGCGAGGCGGTGGGAGCGACCGTGGGCTTCCGCGTGCGGATGGAGAGCCGGGTTTCCGCCGCCACGCGTCTGGAGGTGATGACCGAGGGGGTCTTCACCCGCCGCATCCTGTCCGACCCGGGCCTTGAGGATGTGGGCCTGGTCATCTTCGATGAGTTCCACGAGCGCAGCCTCGACGCGGACCTCGGCCTGGCCCTGGCCCGGGACGCCCAGTCGGTGCTGAGGCCCGACCTGCGGATCCTGGTCATGTCGGCCACCCTGGACGGAGCGGCGGTGGCGGGCCTTTTGGGCGGAGCGCCGGTCCTGTCCAGCGAGGGACGGACCTGGCCGGTGGAGACCCGCTACCTTGGGCGCGACCCGGGCGCCACGGTCGAGGACCAGGCGGCGCGGGCGGTCCGGCGGGCCCTGTCCGAGACCCCTTCCAGCCTGCTGGTCTTCCTGCCCGGCCAGGCCGAGATCCGCCGCACCGAGGAGAGGCTGGCCTCTGGGTCCCTGCCGCCGGACGTGGACCTGGCCCCCCTCTACGGTGCCCTTGACCCCACGGTCCAGGACCGGGCCATCGCGCCGGCCCCGCCCGGGCGACGCAAGGTGGTGCTGGCCACCTCCATCGCCGAGACCAGCCTGACCATCGAGGGCGTGGGCGCGGTGGTCGACAGCGGCCTGGTCCGGACGCCGCGCTTTGATCCCGCCTCGGGCCTGTCCCGGCTGGTCACCCTGAGGGTCAGCCGGGCCGCCGCCGACCAGCGGCGGGGCCGCGCCGGGCGGACGGGGCCCGGGACCTGCTACCGGCTCTGGGACGAGGCCGAGACCCGGTCCCTGCCGGCCTTTGCCCCGCCGGAGATCCTCAATGCCGACCTCTCGGGCCTGGCCCTGGACCTCGCCCGGTGGGGGGCGAAGGACGCCGCGGGCCTGGCCTTCCTCGACCCGCCGCCAGCTGGGGCCCTGGCAGAGGCGCGCAGCCTGCTAGCCCGGTTGGGGGCCCTGGATGACCGGGGCGGACTGACGACGCACGGGGCAGCCCTGTCGGACCTGCCCCTGCCGCCGCGCCTGGCCCACATGGTGCTGCGCGGGGCCGAGGCGGGCGCCGGCGCGCGGGCGGCGCGGATCGCCGTGCTGATGTCCGAGCTGGGCCTGGGCGGACGCGATGCCGACCTGAGGCGTAGGCTGGAGGGACTGGAGCGGGACCGGGGCGGCCGGGCCAAGGAGGCGCGGGCCCTGGCGTCCCGATGGGCGGACCTGGCCCGCCGGGTGTCGGCGCCCGGGACGGCGCCGGATGAGGACCTGTCCGACGGGATCCTCCTGGCCCTGGCCTGGCCAGAGCGGATCGCCCGAGCCCGGGGCGCGCCGGGGCATTTCCAGCTGGCCAGCGGCCGGGGCATCTGGATCGAGGAGACCGACGTCCTGGCGCGGGAGACCTGGCTGGCCGTGGGCGAGCTGGGTGGCGGCGGCCGGTCCGACCGGATCCTCCTCGCCGCGCCGCTGGACCCGGCTGAGATCGCCCACCACTTCGCCGCCGACATCGTGCGCGAGGCGCGGATCGAGCCCGGACCCTCGGGGCGGCTGCGGGCCGTGCGCCTGGAGCGGCTGGGCCGGCTAGTGCTGAAGGAGACCCTCGACGAGGCGCCCTCGGCCGACCTCATCCGCGTCGCCCTGCTGGATCAGGCCCGGGAGGCCGGGATTGCCGCCCTGGCCTGGGGGGAGGCGGGGGCGAGCCTGCGGGCCCGCATCGCCTTCCTGCGGGAACTGGGCCTTCCAGATCTGCCTGACCTGGGGGACGAGGCCCTGGCTGCCGACCTCGACGCCTGGCTGGGACCGGCCCTGGAGGGTCTGCGCGGCCTGAAGGACCTGTCGCCCGCCCGCCTGGACGCCGCCCTCGTCAGTCGGCTCGACTACGGCCAGGCCCGGCGCCTGGACGCCCTGGCCCCGGCCCGGTGGACGGCGCCCACGGGCAACAGCTTCGCCATCGACTACGCCGCGCCGGGCGGACCGCGGGTGGAGGTGCGGGTCCAGGAGGTGTTCGGCCTGTCGGTCCATCCCGCCGTGGCAGAGGGGCGGGCACCCTTGACCCTGGCCCTGACCTCGCCGGCTCACCGGCCGATCCAGACTACCCGGGACCTGCCCGGCTTCTGGCGGGGGTCCTGGCGGGAGGTGCGGGCCGAGATGCGGGGGCGCTATCCCCGCCATGTCTGGCCGGAGGATCCTGCCTCTGCGGCGCCGACTACCCGGGCTAAGCCGCGGGGAACCTGAGGAAGATCAAGCTGTAACGGCGTAGATCATCACGCCAGCCGCCACCGACAGGTTGAGGCTGTCAGCCCGGCCGCGCATGGGGATCTTGACGTTGACGTCGCACAGGGCGGCCATGTCCGGCGGCAGGCCCTGCTGCTCATTGCCCAGCAGGATGAGGGTCGGGTGGCGATAGGCCGCCTCGGCGTGGGAGACGGCGGCGGATAGCAGGGTCCCGACCACCGAACCGGGCCAGCCCGCCCTCCAGGCCGCGAACTCGGCCTCGTCGACCTGGACCAGGGGCAGGGCGAAGATCGAGCCCATGGTCGCCCGCACCGCCTCCACCGAGTAGGGATCGCAGCACTCGCCGACCAGGATGACCGCCCCGCAGCCGGCGGCGTCCGCGGTGCGGATCACTGTGCCCAGGTTGCCCGGATCGCGCACCCGGTGCAGGGCCACCCAGCCCGTCGCGGCGGTGGGGTCCAGGTCGTCGAGCCGAGCGAAGACCTGGCGGAAGACCCCGATCACAGCCTGGGGATTGTCGCGCCGGGAGACCTTGGAGAGGATGTCTCGGGTGACCTCGATCACCTGCCCGCCGGCCTCCCGGGTCGCCTTGCGGGCGCGCTCGAGCAGGGGGTGTCCGGCGGCCTCGGGGCCATGGAGAATAATCACCGGAAATCTATCAAGTTCAATGGCTTCAATGATGAATTTCAGGCCTTCGGCGACGAATTGTCCGGTCTCGTCCCGGGTCTTTCCTTGGTGCAGGGCGCGGACCGCCTTGACCAGGGGGTTGGTCAGGGAGGTGACCTGGCGGGATGGGGCGCTCATGCGGTCCAGCGGGCGTAGAAGCTCATACCGATCTCGCGCTGGCGGGCGCTTTCCACCAGGACGAGCTCGCCCCAGGCGATGTTTCCGCCGCGACCCTCGAGCTTGTCAGCAAGCAGCCCGGCCAGGGCAGCGCCAGAGATGCGCTCAGCATAGGCGTTGAGCAGCAGGAAGGCAGGGTCGGGGCTGAGAAGGGCGGCGCAGATATCGACGAGGTTGGGGAGGTCCTCGAACAGGCGCCAGACCTCGCCATCTGGTCCCCGGCCATACTTGGGCGGGTCGAGGATGATGCCGTCGTATTTCACGCCCCGGCGCAGTTCGCGCTGGACGTACTTGCGGGCGTCCTCGCAGATCCAGCGGATCGGGCGGTCCTCGAGCCCCGATAGGCCAGCATTGTCCCGGGCCCAGCCGATGGCCTTTCGGGAGGCATCGACATGGGTGACCTGGGCGCCGGCAGCAGCGCAGACCAGGCTCGCCACCCCCGTGTAACCGAAGAGGTTCAGGATCCGGAGCGGCCGTCCGGCGTCCCGCACCGTCTGGTCCAGCCACTCCCAGTTGGCCGCCTGCTCCGGGAAGAAGGCCAGGTGGCGGAAGGGGGTAAATCGACCGTTGAAGCGCACGTCGCCCCAGCTGGAGACCCAGGGTTCGATGGCCGCACCGTGAAAGCGCCAGCGGCCGGAGTCCTCCTCGTCGGTGGGGTCGAAGACCGCATCAGCCGAGTCCCAGGTCTCCGAATCCAGTCCCCGGGCCCAGAGGCACTGGGGCTCTGGCCGCACCACGGAGCGATGGCCATAGCGCTCGAGCTTGCGGCCCAGGCCCGAGTCCACCAGGGCATAATCCGACCAGCCGACCGTCCTCAGAAGTGTCGGGTCAGGGTCGACCCTGGGGCTCGGAGAGGCCCTGGGATGGTCGGTCATGGGGTCGGTGCCTGTCCCGCGGGGGCGACGGGTGGCGACGGCTGAACCTGCGGGGCGGGGGGTGTGTAGACGCCGCGGCGGAGGTCCGCCGAAAGGGTCAGGGGCGTGGTCCCGCCGCGGAGCTTGGCGCGATAGACGGCCACCGACTCCAGGACCCGCATGACGTAGTTGCGGGTCTCGGAGAAGGAGATGCACTCGATATAGTCCACCGGATCGACGCGGGACGACCGGGGATCGCCGCAGTAGGCAGCCCACTGGGTCGAACGTCCGGGACCGGCGTTGTATCCGGCGACGGCCATCACGTAAGACCCTTCGAAGCTGGAGACCAGGCCGCCCAGATAGCTCGATCCGAGACGCATATTGTAGTCCGGGTCGTCGAGCATGGAGGGGGAATAGCTCACGCCAACCCGCCTGGCTGTGGCCGCCGCAGTGGCGGGCATGAGCTGCATCATGCCGCGGGCCCCGACGCCCGACCGCACCAGGGGATCGAAACCGCTTTCCTGCCGGGTGATGGACAGGACGAGGGCGGGCTCTGGCGCGTTGAGGGCGCCCGATGGCGGCGTGCGCATGGGATAGCCCCGGTCCGGCAGGATGAAGCCCCGCTGGGCGGCCTGGCGAACCACCTTCATGGAGGTGTCCTGGTCGCCGTATCCCCGCACCAGGTCCACGAGCATGGCCTGGTCGGCCTCGTCGTCATAGATGTCATCCATGCCGAGGACGAAGCTGCGAAACAGGTCCGGGTTCCCGATGTCGTAGAGGATCCGCATGGCCTTTGTCGTGTCGCGCGCCTCGAACTTGGCCCGTTCCTTCGGGCCGATGTTCGGGTCCCGGCCAAGATCGAGGGTGGCGTAGCCGGCCCGCTCCGCCGCCAGCTGTCCGTAGAAGGTGGTCCGGTGGCGCGCTGCGGCCCTGTAGAAGACGTCGGCGGCGTCGATCCCGGCAAGGGCCTCCACCGCCCGACCCCTCCAGTAGAGCCCCCGGGCCAGGGTGATGGGCGAGGTCCCGACCCGGTCGATATGCTTGAAGTGCCCCTCGGCCAGGGCAGGATTCTTCAGCCGGGTCAGGGCGATCCAGCCGGCATAGAATTCGGCCTCCACGGCGTCGGAGCCGGTCTTCAGGCCGGTATTGGCGGCGGCCTCGTAGGCGCCCCGGGAGTCGCCGTTGCGAAGGGCCGCCAGCGTCATCTGGTAGCGTTCATCCCAGATCCGCGCGCCCATCTCGTCGGACCAGACCTCCTTGGGGAACCGGGCCAGCTCCGCTCGGGCAAGGGTGTCCATTCCCGTCCGCCGGAAGTGGGCCGCCTTCTCGTAGGCAAGGCCAGGCGCCCCGGCCACGGAGGCGGGGAGGGCGTCGGCGAGGGCCAGGGCCGCGGGCGACTTCTGGCGGAAGGCGATCCGGGCCTGGGCCAGGGCCTGCTGGTCGGCGGGGAGGAGGGGGATGAGGTCCCGGGCGGCGGGCCCCTGGGCGCCGAAGAGCAGCATGTCGGCGCGCCGGACGTGGTCGTCCTGGGTCAGGACGTCGCCGAACCGGCCCATCATGGTGCGCTGGAGGTCCACTTCGAAGGGGCGCCCGCGCCAGGCGCCGCGGATGAGATCAGCTGCGGCCCGACTGTCGCCGGAGGCCCGCTGAGCGGCGGCCAGGGCCATCACGCCCTGCGGCGTGGCCGGCGGCTCGCGACCGAACCAGGCGATGACCTGGCGCGGCGGCAGGCCGGAGGTCTCGATCAGGCGTTCGGCCGCCTGGCGCCGGCGCGCCGGACGCGGCCAGTCCGCCATTTCGCGAAGGGACCGGTTCACCTCCTCGAAGCCGAGGCTGGGCCCATTGGTGTCGAGGAGCACCCAGCGACCCAGCTGCCGGGCGGCGGGCTCGGAAATACGGGCAAGGGCGTCCTGGGCACCGCGCACGTCGCCCCGCCGGGCACCCCCGATGACCTCCTGCAGGGCGGCCGCGTCGGCGTTGCTGATATAGGCCGAGCGGGGCGGCTCAGGCAACGAAGGCACCCATGCCGATGTCGGAGCCTGGGGTCCCGTTACGGGGGTGGGCGAGGCAGTGACGGGCAGGGGGGAACCGACCGGCGGCGCGCCAGGAACCGCTGGCGACTGTGCGTCCGAAGCGGCTGGCAAGACGCCCAGCCCCACGACCAGGCCGGTCGCGACAATCCGTTTCAACACGCGCTTCAACGTCCCACTCCGCCAGCGGCCTTACCCGAACCCCGACTCAATCGGTTGCGGCGGGGGGGCTGTCGGCCATAATGTCTGCCCCTAACCCCAGGTCGCAACCGGCGGCTGCGTTCTTACGGTATTCTGTATCCCATGTCCGATCCCTTGTTCAGGGGCGTCTTCCCGGCCCTCGTGACCCCCTTTCGGGGCGGCGAGGTCGACGAGGCCGCCTTCATTCGCCTGGTCGAGCGGCAGATCGAGGGCGGCGTGCACGGGCTCGTGCCGGTCGGCACGACGGGTGAGACTGCCACCCTGAGCCATGATGAGCACCGCCGGGTCGTCGAACTCGCCGTCCACACTTCAGCCGGCCGAGTCCCCGTGATCGCGGGCGCCGGATCGAACTCTACTGCAGAGGCCATCGAACTGGTGCGCCACGCCAAGCAGATCGGCGCCGACGCCGCCCTGGT
>NZ_JBAXIM010000135.1:0-6889 GCF_037138395.1 Phenylobacterium sp. | reverse complement strand
CCAGGCCGGGCAGCGCCGCTGACCCCCTCACCCGGCTGCGCCGGGAGCTCCCCCTGAGGTGGAGCAATTGGCGCTCTACCCGGGGGAACGCAGTGCGTCGGAGGGGGGTCAGGAAACCCGGTCAGCGTCCGCGCTCAGGACGCCGGCTTCCCGCAGGGCCGCTGCCTTCGCACCGTCCAGGCCCAACCACTCAGCGAGCACCTCGGCATTGTGCTCGCCCCGATGGGGAGCCACCCCGCGCACCCCGCTCCTGGCCGCCGAGAAGCGATAGGGGGACTGGGGGATGGGCCGGGTTCCGCCCTCACGGTCGTCGAGGTCGACGATGGAGCCCCGGTGGGCCAGGGTCGGCTGCTCGCGCAGTCGGGCACCATCGCGCACCTCGCCCCAGGCGATGTTCATGGCCGCCATGGCGGCGGTGACCTTTTCCCAGTCGGTCAGGCCCATCATCAGCTCGCCTACCGCCGCCCGGCGCAGGGCGATCTTGCGGTCGAGGTCGGCCACGCCCTCTCCGGGGTCCTTCAGCTCCAGCTTGGTGGTCAGCTGTCGGAACAGGTAGCGGAAATCCGCCGAGACCAGGATGGGTCCGGCGCCCGTCTCCCAGATGTCCGGCGGCAGGTCCATGGTGTCTTCGGACCCCTCGGCCTCGTAGTGGAACTGGTCGTCGGTGACGAGGGTGGCGTCGACCATGGCGATGTCGATGTGCTGTCCGAGACCCGTGCGCTGCCGCAGGATCACCGCTGAGAGCAGGCCGATCAGTCCATGCAGGGAAGCGTTGGTGTCGGCCACGGACAGGGGCAGGTCGGTCCGTCGGACGCCGTTGCGGCGGGCCTGGCGGGCGATCAGTCCCATCTCGGCGTGGACGATGGGGGCGTAGGCGGGGCGGCGCGACTCCGGCCCGCCAGCGCCGAAGCCCGAGATGGACAGCATGATGAGGCGCGGGTTGGCCTGCGACAGGACCTCATAGTCCAGGCCCAGCCGGCCCATGACATCAGGCCGGTAGTTCTCGATCAGCACGTCTGCGCCGCGTACGAGGTCCAGCATCAGCTCCCGGGCGCCCGGCGCGCGCAGGTCGATGGAGATGTTGCGTTTGCCGGCATTCTGCTGGTGGTAGAAGCCCGGCACGCCGCCCTTCACCCGGCCCCAGAAGCGGGTCACGTCGCCCTCCGGGGGCTCGACCTTGACCACGTCTGCCCCCAGGTCCGCGAGCAGGCGCCCGGCGAAGGGCCCGGCCAGGACCCGGGAAAGGTCCAGCACCTTGAGGCCGGAGAGCGGATAGTCGGCGGGCGCCTCGGTCATGTTCGGTCCCTCATGCTTTGAGCAAGCGGTATGCTAGAGGCGCGCCGGTCGGGGGACAAGGGCGGCGGCGGCGGTTGACGACCCGGCCCCGGACTGAGCCTATGCCGCCAAAGGTCTGCGCACCCGGGGAGGACGCGATGGTTTCAACGATGGTGCCGACGGCGGACAGGCGACTCGATCGCTCCACCCGCTTCTTCTACGGCCTCGGTTCCATAGCCTTCGGGGTCAAGGACAACGGTTTCAGCTACATGCTGATGCTATTCTACAATCAGGTGCTCGGCGTGCCGGCCAAGCTGGTGGCCCTGGCCCTGCTCACCGCCCTCGTGTTCGACGCCGTCATCGATCCGATGATCGGCCACCTGTCAGATAACCTGCGCTCGCGCTGGGGCCGCCGGCACCCTTTCATGTACGCCGCCGCCCTGCCCGTGGCGCTGTCCTATGCCGCCCTTTGGAACCCGCCCGAACTCTCAGCCCAGGGCCTCTTCCTTTACCTGACCGTGCTGGCGGTGGTGATCCGCGCCTTCATCGCCTTCTACGAGGTGCCCTCCTCGGCCCTGGCGGCGGAATTCACCTCGGGCTACGACGACCGCTCGGTCCTGCTGAGCTACCGCTCCTTCTTCGGCTGGATCGGCGGCCTGTCCATCCAGGCCCTGGCCTTCGGCGTCCTGCTCAAGCCGGACGCCACCCATCCGGTCGGTCAGCTCAATCCTGAGGGCTACGCCCGCTACGGACTGATCGCCTCGGTAATCATGCTGGTCGCCATATTGGTGTCCACAGCGGGCACCCATCGCCACATCCCGACCCTTCGGGCACCTCCCGAGAAACGCACAAAGACCCTCAGCCAGACCCTGGCGGAAGTGCGCGAGACCCTGAACAACCGCTCCTTCCTCTTCCTGCTGGCGTCAAGCATAGCCACCGCCCTGGCGGGCGGCCTGGTCGCGTCGATGAACGGCTATTTCAACACCTTCTTCTGGGGCTTCAGCGCCGCCCAGATCTCGTTGATCACCCTGGGGGTCTTCGTCTCGGCCTTCGTCGCCCTGCCGGCTGCGCCCCTCCTGTCCCGACGGTTGGGCAAGAAGCGCACCGCCATGTCCCTGGCGGTTCTGTCCCTGGTGATCGGGATCGGACCGGTCCTGCTGCGCCTCGCCGGCCTCTTCCCGCCCAATGGGGACCCGGCGGTCTTTAGCATCCTCTTCGTCACCTCAATCGTCGGGGTGACCTTCGGCATCATTGCCGCGACCATGAGCGCATCCATGATCGCCGACGTGGTGGAGGAGGCTGAACTGAAGACCGGCCGACGGTCGGAGGGCCTGTTCTTCGCGGCCTCCGCCTTCGTCGGCAAGTCGGTATCCGGCTTCGGAATCCTTGCTGCCGCCCTGCTTATCGACGCCATCGGGCTCCAGCCCGGGGTGGCGCCCGCCGACATGCCGGCCGACGTGATCCACCGCATGGGTGCCGTCTACGCCCCGGTGATCGTCATCCTCTACCTGATCGGGTTCGCCCTGCTTTCGGGCTACCGGATCAGCCGGGAGTCCCATGCGGCCACCCTGCGCGCCCTGGCGGCGGACGCCGGGGAGGCCATCCCTCCCGTCGCGGTGAAGGAAGACCACCAATGAACCCAGGCGGACCCTCAAAAACGGTTGGCGAATAAGATCCGCCTGACATACTCAGTCTTCAGATCACCGCTGCAGGCTGCGGCGTCGGACACGATTATTGGCCAGAGAGACACTGGCCCGAGAGAGACAGGCCAGAGAGAGACAGGACACAGAGCATGAACACCATCACCCCCACCCCCACCAAGGCCATCTTCGGACTGGACCCGCATGACGACCTGAACGACCTGCGGATGAGCGACAAGGCCACGCCGCTCTACGAGCACGTCAAGCGCTTCGTCCGCGAGACCGTCGCCCCGATGTCGGAGAAGTTCCACAAGCTCGGCGAAGGCCGCGCCGACCGCTGGGGCTATGTCCCCGGCCAGCTGGAGCTGCTTGAGGAGGCCAAGAACCAGGCGAAGAAGGAAGGCCTCTGGAACTTCTTCCTGCCCGACGCCGATACCGGCGAGGGCCTGTCCAACCTCGACTATGCCTACATCGCCGTGGAGCTGGGCAAGGTCTCCCTCGCCTCGGAAGTGATGAACTGCTCGGCGCCGGACACCGGCAACATGGAAGTGCTCGAGCGTGTCGGCACGCCTGAGCAGAAGGAAAAGTGGCTGAAGCCCCTGCTGAACGGCGAAATCCGCTCGGCCTTCGCCATGACCGAGCCAGACCGCGCCTCCTCCGACGCCAAGAATGTCGGTATGCGCGCCGTGCTCGAGAACGGCGAGTGGGTGATCAACGGCGAGAAGTTCTACATCTCCGGCGCCGGCGACCCGCGCTGCAAGATCATGATCACCATGGTCAAGACCAGCCCGGACGCACCGCCCAGCCGCCAGCAGTCGCAGATCCTGGTGCCCATCGACACCCCCGGGGTGGACATCCTCGGCCCGATGCACGTCTTCGGCGAAGATGACGCGCCCCATGGCCACATGCACATCCGCTTCACCGACGTTCGGGTGCCGGAATCGAACATGCTGCTCGGTGAGGGCCGCGGCTTCGAGATCAGCCAGGTCCGCCTCGGTCCCGGCCGGATCCACCACTGCATGCGCTCGATCGGCCAGGCCGAGCGCGCCCTGGACCTCATGGTCCGCCGGGGCCTGTCCCGGGAGGCCTTCGGCAAGAAGATCTCCTGGCTGGGCGGCAATGTCGAGATCATCTCCAGGGCCCGGATCGACATCGAGGCCATGCGCCTGATGGTCCTGAAGGCGGCCAAGGCCATGGACGTCCTCGGCAACCGCGAAGCTCGCGTCTGGGTTCACATGGTCAAGGCCATGGTCCCCGAGCGGGTCTGCCAGATCATCGACCAGGCCATCCAGATGCACGGCGCCACAGGCGTCTCGCAATGGACCCCGCTTGCCCGGATGTACACCGGCCAGCGCACCCTGCGCATCGCCGATGGCCCGGACGAGGTCCACCACCTGGTGGTCGGGCGCAACGAGATCCGCCAGTATGAGGGCGGCGGCGAGGACCAGACTTCGGGTGCCGTCTCGCGGAACTGACGGAACTGACGGAATGCAAGGACGGCGGCCCGGCGGGCCGTCGTCCGGTTCCAGGGGAGGCCCAGATGTCCGAAGGCGAGGCCGAGATCACCGAGGTACGCGCGGCGCACCGGTTTGACGAGGCCCGCCTCGAGGCCTGGCTGGACGGGCGGCTGGAGGGCTTTCGCCGCCCCCTGACCGTGCGCCAGTTTGAAGGCGGTCATTCCAACCCCACCTTCCTGATCCAGTCGCACGACCGGAGCTGGGTGGTGCGCAAGAAGCCGCCCGGCGACCTCCTGCCCTCGGCCCACCAGGTCGGCCGGGAGTACACGGTGCTCAAGGCCTTGGGGGACTCCGGCGTGCCTGTGCCCACCGTGCGCCTTCACTGCGAGGACACTTCGGTCATTGGCTCCGAGTTCTTTGTCATGGACTGGGTGAAGGGCCGGATCTTCCTCGACCCCTCCCTGCCTGGCATGGCCCCGGCCGAGCGCCGGGCGATCTTCGTAGATTACCTGAAGGTCCTGGCCCGGCTGCACGCGGTCGACCCCGCCGCAGTCGGCCTGTCCGACTATGGGCGGCCCGGGAACTATTACGAGCGCCAGATCAGCCGCTGGGTGCGCCAGTACAAGGCCGCCCAGACGGACGACCATGCCGACATGGAAAGCCTGATGGCGTGGCTGCCGGCCAACATGCCGGCGCAGAGCGAGACGCGGATCGTCCACGGCGACTTCTCGATCCGCAATTGCATGCTGCACCCGACGGAGCCCAGGCTCGAGGCCGTGCTGGACTGGGAGCTGTCGACCCTTGGGGACCCCTATTCCGACGTCGCCTACACCACCCTCTTCATGATGGGCGAGACGTCCCAGAAAACGCTCACCGACCTGGGCATTCCCTCCCAGGCCGAGATGTTCGAGATGTATTCAGAGGCCTCGGGCCGCCCGCCCCTGAAGGACTGGAGCTTCTACCTGGCCTTCACCCTGTTTCGCATCGCAGCCATCAACCAGGGCGTCTACAAGCGCGGCCTGGACGGTAACGCCTCGTCGGACCGGTATGTCGAGGCCTATCCCTCGATCCAGCGGTTCGCCGCCCGGGCCTGGTCCATCGTCAACGGGGGCCCCGCGGTTGTCTGACGGCCTGCTGGAGCGCCGCAACCGGGCCTTCGGCGCGGGGGCCGCCCTGTTCTACGAAACGCCCCTGAACATTGTCCGCGGGGAAGGCGCCTGGCTCTTCGACGCAGAGGGGCGGCGCTATGTGGACATGTACAACAACGTCCCCTGCGTGGGGCATGGCAATCCCCGGGTGGCCGAGGCCATTGGGCGCCAGCAGGCAACCCTGAACGTCCACTCCCGCTACCTGCACGAGGACATCATCCGGCTGGCCGAGCGGGTGGTCGGCCTGCATGGCGACTTCGCAGAGAGCGTGATCTTCTCCTGCTCGGGGACCGAGGCCAGCGAGATCGCCTTGCGCATGGCCCGCATGGCCACAGGCCGCCGGGGCATCCTCTGCACAGACGCCACCTACCACGGCAATACCCAGCTGGTGGGCGCCATGAGCGGGCTGCCCGCGGGCTCGGACCGGTCGCAGGGCTTCCGCAGCTTTGCCTTCCCCCAGACCTTCCGGACCCCGGAGCCGGGCCTGTCCGGCGAGGCCCTGACCGAGGCCTACCTGGCTGGCCTCGACCGGGGCATGGATGCCCTGGAGGCCTCCGGCGACGGGATTGCGGCCCTGATCGTCTGCTCCATCCTGGCCAATGAAGGCCTGCCGGACATCCCGCCCGGCTTCATGGAAAAGGCCGCCGCCCGGGTCCGGGCGCGGGGGGGCCTCATCATCGCCGACGAGGTCCAGGCCGGATATGGGCGTACCGGCTGCTGGTGGGGCTACGAGGTCACGGGCTTCACGCCGGACATCGTGGTGACGGGCAAGCCCATGGGCAATGGCGTACCCTTGTCGGCCACCACCGCCTCCCGAAGCCTGATTGAGACCTTCCGCTCGAAGACTCGCTATTTCAATACCTTCGCCTCCAGTCCCCTGCAGGCGGCGGCGGGTAACGCCGTACTGGACGAGATCGAGGCCCTGGGCCTGCTGGCCAATGCCGGGCGGGTCGGGGCCTTCCTTAAGGCGGAAATGAAGGCCAGGGTCGGACGCTGGCCCGGCGTGGCCGACGCCCGCGGCTGCGGCCTCTTCCTGGGGGTGGAGATGGTCGGGCCCGATGGCGCCCCTGACCTCGCAGGGGCCCGGGCGGTCTGCAACGGCCTGAAGGACCGGGGCTTCCTGACCTCGAATGCCGGCGCCTTCAACAACGTGGTCAAGATCCGCCCACCCCTGGTCTTCAGCCAGGCCGACGCCGAGGCCTTCCTGCCCGCCTTCGACGCGACGCTGGATGCCCTGCATGGAGCGGGATGAGGCCGAAAGGCTCTTCCTTGCCGCCGCCTGCGAAGCCGCTCTGGCCTTCCCGGTCGCCGAGCCCCGCCTGACCCTCGTCACCGTCTCCGAGAACGTCACCTTCCGCCTGACGGATGG
>NZ_JBAXIM010000134.1:0-6931 GCF_037138395.1 Phenylobacterium sp. | reverse complement strand
AGCTCCCCCTTGGGGGAGCAATTGGCGCTTCGGTCCTCGCCTGAGGGGCGCTAGGCCTCCTTCAGCCCGGAGACCCCGTCGGGGCTCGGGGTGAAGGTGAAGGTTTTCAGGACGCTGGTTGTGAAGGTCTTCTCCTGGATGGTGGAGACGGCCATCATCTCGGCCTTGCCGTTGGTCCGCCCCAGGGTCAGGAGGACGAAGCCCTTGGCGGCCTGGTCGGAGTAGACCACCTCGCGGTTGGCGTCGGCCATGATCTGGCCCACGGGAACGTCTGGCAGGGCGTCGCCGGCGCCGGGGCTGGTGATACCGGTGGTGCCGAACTCCACGGCCACCCGCTTGCCGCCCTCGGGGGCGTCGTAGAGCTCATTGGCCCAGAAGGCGTGGCTGTCGCCGGAGACGACGACGGCATTGGCCTTCGCCCGGTTGATCAGGTCGTAGAGACGCTGGCGGTCGGCGGGATAGCCGTCCCACATATCCAGGCCATAGGGCAGGCCGAGCTTCGAGATCCCGGCCATGCGGTCGATGCGCTTGAGGCCGTCCGGGCCGAGGCTTGCTGTGGCGGCGGCGAACTTGTCCGCGGCCATGGCGGCGCGGATGTCGGGCACGCCGATCCGGGCCATGACCACCTGGTTGCCGAGCACCTGCCAGGTGCGGCCGGACTTCACCGAGTTGGCGAGGCCCCGGCGCAGCCAGTCGGACTGGGACGGACCCATCATGCGGCGGTCTGGGTCCGCCAGGCGCTTGCGGAACCGGACGACATCCGGCTTGCCATCCGCACCGTTGAGGTCGGTGGCGTAATCCAGCTGCAGGTCCCGGGCGGTCAGCCGGGTCTCGAGCATGAAGAGGCTGGCGAGGTCGCCGAACTCGAAGGTCCGGTTGATGGAGAAGCCGCCGCCGTCGGGTTCGCGGATGGGCATCCACTCGTAATAGGCCTTGATGGCCGCCGCCTTGCGGCGGTTCCAGGAGCCCTCATCCTTCTGGTGGTTCTCGGCGCCGCCGACCCAGCTGTCGTTGGCGGTCTCGTGGTCGTCCCAGACGACGATCCAGGGCGCCCGGGCGTGGGCGGCCTGGAGCTGGGGATCGGTCTTGGTCTGGGCGTGCCGGTTGCGGTAGTCCCCAAGGGTGAAGATCTCGTGGCCCGGCTGGACCCGGCGACCCAGCTTCTTGCCAGACTCCGCGCCATAGCCCTCAGGCCCGTACTCGTAGATGTAGTCCCCCAGGTGCAGGACGACATCGACCCGCGGCAGGTCGGCGATGGCCTGGTAGGCGTTGAAATACCCGGCCTGCCAGAGGGAGCAGGAGGCGATCGCCATGACGGCGTCCTCGACCTGGCCCTCGGGCAGGGTGCGGGTGCGGCCCATGGGCGAGGTCGCGCCGTTCGAGGTGAAGGTGAAGGTGTAGGCCCGGCCCGGATCGAGGCCGCCGACATCCACCTTGACGGTGAAGTCCTTGGCCGCCGAGGTCGTTCCCCGGCCCGACTTCGCGCCACCGGCCCGCCGGTCGATGGGATTGAGGCTCCACGCGTAGGAGATGGCGCCGCTGGACGGATCCGCGGGGGTGATGCGGGTCCAGAGGATGACGCGGTCTGCGGTGGGATCCCCCGAGGCGACCCCGTGGTCGAACCGGACCTGACCCGCCCCCTGAGCCGCGGCGCTTCCACCGGTGGCGAGGCTTCCGGCCCCGAACAGGGCGAGGGCCCTGCGACGATCCACGCGCATGATCTTAAATCTCCCCCGGGACGGCCGCTGCGGCCATCACCCCTGCCTAGGTGTCCTAAAGACCCCAGATGACGATACCGTGTCCAGACCTTCAGGGCCTTGCGGCGGCATCGCCAGATGGGATTCATGGCCCGATGACCGACACGCCTGACCTGCCCGATGACGATGCGGCGACCGCCTCCGGCACACGTCTGGAGGCCAGGCTGCCCGAAGGCCTCACCGGCCGGCTGGACCGGGCGCTGGCCGACGCCCTGCCGCAGGTCTCCCGGGCCCGCCTCAGGGCCCTGATGGAGGCTGGCGTGGTCACCCGGGAGGGGGTCCCGGTCCGGGATCCGTCGGCCAAGCCGGCGGCGGGCGGCTACCGCGTCGAGGTCCCGGCCCCCGCGGCGGCGCTTCCGGAACCCCAGGATATTCCCCTGGAGGTCCTGTTTGAGGATGCCAGCCTGATCGTGATCAACAAGCCCGCCGGCATGGCTGCGCATCCGGGCCCGGGCATACCGGACGGAACCCTGGTCAACGCCCTCCTGCACCACTGCTATCCCTCGCTGTCGGGCATAGGCGGGGTGGCCCGGCCCGGGATCGTCCATCGGCTCGACAAGGAGACTTCCGGGGTCATGGTGGCGGCCAAGACCGACGTCGCCCACCAGGGCCTGGCCGCCCTGTTCGCCGCCCATGACATTGAACGCCTCTACATGGCCCTGGTCCGAGGTGCGCCCCGACCGACCGGCGGTGAGATCCGTACACGGATCGGCCGCTCGTCCCACGACCGGATGAAGATGGCGGTCCTGAAGTCCGGGGGGCGGGAGGCCATCACCCACTACCGGACCGAGCGGGTCTTCGGGCCCGCCGCCGCGCCCCTCGCGGCCCGGGTGACCTGCCGGCTCGAGACCGGACGCACCCACCAGATTCGGGTGCATATGGCCTCCCTGGGCAGTCCCTGCCTGGGCGACCCGGTCTATGGCTCCGGGGCCCCCGCGGCGGCGGTGCGCGAAGCGATCAAGGCCTCGGGGCTGGAGCGCCAGGCCCTGCACGCCGCCATCCTGGGGTTCGTCCATCCGGTCACCGGCGAGGCGCTGAGGTTCGAGACCCCGCCGCCGCCCGATATGACCAGCCTGGAGGCGCGCCTGTCGGA
The DNA here is from genome assembly GCF_037138395.1 of Phenylobacterium sp. Classification (GTDB taxonomy): domain Bacteria; phylum Pseudomonadota; class Alphaproteobacteria; order Caulobacterales; family Caulobacteraceae; genus Phenylobacterium. Next base: position 4,081 of record NZ_JBAXIM010000134.1, on the reverse strand, counting down.
TTTGTAACCGGCTGTGGCGGACCGTCGCCTTGAAGACGCCGCTTTCTCTCACTAGGTGAATTCCGAGCTGGGGGGTGGGTCTTTTGCCGCCTCCTGAATGGAGGAGGATCCGCATGTCCGCGAACACTCTGGCCGTGATGACCCCCGAGGGAGGTCTCTCCCGGTACCTGACCGAGATTCGCAAGTTCCCCATGCTCGCCAAGGACGAGGAGTTCATGCTGGGCAAGGCCTGGCGTGAACACGAGGACCCCCAGGCGGCCCACCGGCTGGTGACCAGCCACCTGCGCCTGGTGGCCAAGATCGCCATGGGCTATCGCGGCTACGGCCTGCCCATCGGCGAGGTGATCTCCGAGGGCAATGTGGGCCTGATGCAGGCTGTCAAGAAGTTCGAGCCCGACAAGGGCTTTCGCCTGGCCACCTACGCCATGTGGTGGATCCGCGCCTCGATCCAGGAATACATCCTGAGATCATGGAGCCTGGTCAAGATGGGCACGACGGCCTCGCAGAAGAAGCTGTTCTTCAACCTTCGCAAGGCCAAGAGCGCGATCTCGGCCTTCCAGGAGGGCGACCTGCATCCGGACCAGGTCGACATCATCGCCACCAAGCTGGGGGTCCAGAAGGACGAGGTCATCTCGATGAACCGGCGCCTGTCCGGCCCCGACCCCTCACTGAACGCCCCCATGCGGGTCGATGGCGAGAGCGAGTGGCAGGACTGGCTGGAGGACACGAACGCGGTCAGCCAGGAGACCCAGGTCGCCGAGAACGAGGAGCGCAGCCAGCGCGTGAGCCTGCTTCAGGCGGCCATGGTCGATCTTTCCGACCGTGAACGGCACATCCTGACCGAGCGGCGCCTGAAGGACGATCCGACCACCCTCGAGGACCTGGCCTCCCAGTACGGGGTCAGCCGCGAGCGGGTACGCCAGATCGAGGTCCGCGCCTTCGAGAAGCTGCAGAAGGCCATGCTGGCCGCGGCCCGGGCCAAGAACCTAGTCGAGGCCTGAGCTGGGCCCGCAGGCCGGACCGGGGCTGGCCGGGTCGGGGCTGGCCGGGACGGGGCTGGCCGGGTCGGGGCGGTCTGTGGCGGGCGTCGACAAGTCAACGCGCATTGACATGGGCCTGCGCCCGGCGCAGGTTTCACCCTGAGACAGGCCGCGCCAAGACGCGGCTATGCTAGGGAGATACCCATGAATATCGCCGTCAGGATCGATTCCGACGAGGCCGTCCGCGAGGCCAACGAGACCCCGCTGGAACTGCTGAACCCCGGCCGGGCCGACCGGTTCCAGAAGGACACCATCTTTCCGGTCTTCGCCCGCCTGCGGAAGGAAGACCCCGTCCACTTCACCGCTGACAGCGACTTCGGCCCCTACTGGTCCGTGACCCGCTGGAAGGACATCATGGCGGTAGACACCAACCACGACATCTTCTCGTCGGCCCAAGGCATCACCCTGCCGAACCTGGTGGCCCTGGCCGAACAGCAGAGGGTGCTGGGCGAGCTGGCCCGGCCCCGGACCGGCGGCGGCGCCGGCTTCATCACCATGGACGAGCCCGAGCATGGGGCCCAGCGCAAGGCCGTGAGCCCCACCGTGGCCCCGGCCAACCTGCACAGGATGGCCCCCATCGTCCGCGAGCGGGCGGGGCTGATCCTCGACTCCCTGCCCATCGGCAAGGAATTCGACTGGGTCGACCTGGTGTCGAAGGAACTGACCGCCATGACCCTGGCGACCCTCTTTGACTTCCCCTTCGAGGACCGCCGCAAGCTGACCTACTGGTCGGACATGGTCACCAATCCGCCCGGCCACGGCCCCGTGAAGAGCTGGGAGCACAAGTTCCAGGCCATGGGCGAGTGCTTCACCGCCTTCGAGGACCTGTGGAACCAGAAGGTCAACGCCGAGCCCGCGGCCGACCTGATCTCCATGCTGGTGCACAATCCGGCGACCCGCGACATTGACCGGGACACCTACCGCGGGAACGTCATCCTGCTGATCGTCGGCGGCAACGACACCACCCGGAACACCATCTCCGGCAGCATCGTGGCCCTGAACCAGTTCCCTGACCAGTACGCCAAGCTGCGCGCCAATCCCGGCCTGATCACCTCCATGGTCTCGGAGACCATCCGCTGGCAGACCCCCCTGGCCCACATGGCCCGGGTGGCGAAAACCGACTTTGAGCTGGCCGGCAAGACCATCAAGGCCGGCGAGCGGGTGGTGATGTGGTACCTCTCGGGCAACCGGGACGAGGACGAGATCGAGAACCCGAACAGCTACATCATCGACCGCGACCAGTCCCGGCATCACATGTCGTTCGGCTTCGGTGTCCACCGCTGCGTGGGCAACCGGGTGGCCGAGCTGCAGCTGACCATTATCTGGGAAGAGATCCTCAAGCGCTTCCCCGAGATCCGGGTCTCCGGCGAGCCGGTCCGCAACTTCTCGGCCTTCGTCCATGGCTTCGAAAGCCTGCCGGTCATCATCCCGAGCCGGAACTGAGCCCGGACCGGACCGCATGACCGATCTGGCGGAACCGGCCCGCCCTGCCGCGCCGCCCCGGCGTCGTGACGCCGGGGCCACCCGTGCAGCCATACTGGAGGCGGCCAGGAACGCCTTTGCCGCCACCGGCTATGACCGGACCTCCCTGCGCGACATCGCCGCCCTGGCCGGATCGGACGTGGCCCTGATCCCGCGCTATTTCGGGGGCAAGGAGGGCCTGTTCACCGAGGCCCTCAAGGCCACCATCGCCCCCGACCGCCTGCGCGACTGGGACCGGAGCCGCTTTTCCCGGGATGTGGCCGAGATGATGGCCGGCGCCGCCGACATCGCCGATCCCCGGACCCGGACCTTCCAGTTCCTGCTGCAGGCGGCGACCTCGCCCACCACCGCGCCCCTGCTGGGGCGGGCGGTGGAGGAGCGGTTCCTGGCGCCCATCCGGGACTGGCTGGGCGACGCGGCTGGGCAGGAGCGGGCCCGGGTGCTGGCTGCCATCTACATCGGCTTCCTGGTCGAGCGCCTGATCCGCGGTGCCGCCCTGGAGGGCCCTGAGCGCACCGCCTTCATCGAGCGCGTCACCGCAGTGATCGACGGGGTGGTCGGGCCACAGCCATAGGGTCCGTGGCCGCCGCAGGGTCGCGCCGGCTCAGTCTGCCACGGCCCCGGCCAGCCATCCCTCCTGCCGCAGGAGGCCCACCCGTGAGCGAGAGACAGGTGCCTCCAGGCCACCCACCAGCTGAAGGCGCAGGTTGCGGCCATCCTCGACCACGCCGGTGATGGCGGCGCGCGCCACCCACCAGGACCGGTGAGTCTGTACCCCTTCGATATCCTTCAGGCCGGCGATGGCCTGGGACAGGGACATCAGAACCAGGGTCGAGCCCTGAGATGTGTGCACCCGTACATAATGGTCCTCCACCTGCAGGCAGAGGACAGTGCGCCCGAGGCGGGGAGACAGGCGGTCCCGCGGGTCCGCTGAAGTCGGATCCGTCGCGGGCACGGGCGTGACACGCCTTCGGGTGACCCAGAGGATGACCGCCATGGCGATCGCGCTGATCGCCAGGCACTGGCCAAACCACTCCGCCGCCGAAACCCGGCCGACGACCGGCCAGAGCTTCAGGGCGAGGAGCCGGCTGAGGGCGGCCGGCGGCAGGGTCAGGACGGCGACGGCGGGGGGCGCCCAGATCCAGGTGGCCAGGCCTCGGGTCTGCGCCCACCTCGCCAGGGCCGGCACGCCGATCGCGAAGGTCAGGGATCCGGCCCAGACACAGACCAGCCAGTAGCCGATCCGCACGCCGAGCGAGCCGCTGAGATAGCTGCCGAAAGGGCCCAGGACGCCAAGCGCCAGGCCGCAGGCGGTGGATACGACCAAGCCGATCACCGCCGGACGCTGCAAGACCGCTCTTGCCCAGGCCCACGACATCTCAGTCTCCTGTCCTCGGCGTCCCGGGGGGCGGGACCGCTCGCCAGCCGGCGAACCCACTCGCCCATTCGCCCATCGTCGCTGGCGGAGCGGGAGGCCGCACGGTCCAAGGCCAATATCTTCTTCTTCTCGAAAGCCCCCAGCATGTCCATACGCACACGCCCACTCTCCGCCCTATCCC
>NZ_JBAXIM010000133.1:0-7071 GCF_037138395.1 Phenylobacterium sp. | reverse complement strand
CTAGAACAGCGAACTCTTGGACCCGGTGACTTCGTCGTAGCGATGGACCCGGACGGACTGGACAAGGCCGAAGCCGATCATCACGGTCAGCATGACCGAGCCCCCGTAGGACAGGAGGGGCATGGGCACGCCGACAACCGGTGCCATGCCCATCACCATCGCCCCGTTGATCAGCACATAGAGGGCGAAGGTCGAGGTGACCCCCGCCGCCGTCAGGCGACCGAAGTGGGAGTGGGCCACCGAGGCCGTGCGCAGGGATGTGAAGATGACGGCGCAATAGAGCAGCAGCACCGCCATGCAGCCGACAAACCCGAACTCCTCGGCCAGGGTGGCGAAGATGAAGTCCGTCTGTTTCTCCGGAAGGAAGTTGAGCTGGCTCTGGGAACCCAGGCCATAGCCCTTGCCCAGGAGGCCGCCGGAGCCCAGGGCGATCTTGGACTGCAGGAGATGGTAGCCGGAGCCCGAGGGGTCGCTCTCCGGGTTCAGGAAGGTCAGGATCCTCTGCCTCTGGTAGTCATGGAGGCCGAAGAGGATAAAAGCCGGCGCCGCCAGGGCGGCGAGACCCGCCCCCGCGAAGATGATCCGCCAGGACAGGCCGGCCAGGACCACCACCGTCAGGCCGGTCAGGGCCAGCAGCATGGCGGTCCCAAGGTCAGGCTGGTGGGCGACGAGCAGGGTCGGGGCGGCAATCAGGGCCACCGGGATCAGCAGATTCCAGGACAGCCGCGCCCGGTCCGCTGACAGGCCGTGATAGAACCGGCCAAGGGCCAGGACGAGGCCCAGCTTCATGATTTCCGAGGGCTGGAAACTGCCAAGGGGCCCCAGGTCCAGCCACCTCTGCGCGCCCAGGCGGACGTCGCCGACCACCTCCACCGCGATGAGCAGGATGAGGCCCAGGGCGTAGAGCGGATAGGCCACCGCCGCCCAGACCCTGAGGTCGATGACGGCCAGGACCACCATCAGGACGAAGGCCACGCCAAAGCGGATCAGGTGATTGGCCGCCCAGGGCTCCCAGCTGGAGCCGGCGATGGAGAACATCATCAGGGCGCCGGCGCCCGCGATCAGGATCAGGGCGAGAGAGAAGACCCGGTCGATCTCGAGGAGCTTGTCGATCAGCCGGCCGCGCTCGGACCGGGACGTCAATCCGCCGAAGGTCATGCGGGCGCCTCCGGTACAACCGGGCCCTGGGCGACCGTCGCCGCCGGAGCCGGAGGTCGCTCGATCCGGCCGCGAAGCTCGGGATCCTGCAGCAGGGCCAGCCGCATGAGGTCCCGGGCCCGGGGCGCAGCGGCCTGGGCGCCGAAGCCCCCATGCTCCACCAGGACCGCCACCGCATAGCGCGGCGCGTCATGGGGGGCAAAGCCGACGAACCAGGCATGGTCACGCAGATGCCAGGGACCATTGGTGCCGTGCACACCCCGTCCGCCATTTTGGTAGTTGTAGCCCTGCGCCGTCCCGGTCTTGCCGGCCATCCGGATGTCGCCCAGGCCGATCTGGCCGGTTCGCGCGGCCGTGCCCCGTGTGGTCACCGAGGCCATGGCCTCGCGGACAAAGGCCAGGTGATCGGGGTTGAACCCCAGGTCGGGGGCTGCGGAGCCCTCGGGGGTGGGCACGCCGCCAATCGAGCGGATCAGCCGGGGCGCCAGGGCCTTCCGGCCGTTGGCAATTCGCGCTGTCATGACGCATTGCTGCAGAGCGTTGACCAGGGTGTAGCCTTGGCCGATCCCCATGCTGGGGGTCTCTCCCGGATGCCAGACTGGGTCCCGCTTGAAGGTGCGCTTCTTGTACTCGGTGTCGGGCACAAGGCCCTTGCGCTGGCCGGGGATCCCGATGTCATAGGTCTCGCCAAGGCCGAAACGCCGAGCCACCGCCGCGATCCGGTCCGGTCCCAGCCGGATAGAAATGGTATAGAAATAGGTGTCGCACGAGGTCGAGATGGCGTCGTGCATGTTGTTACGGCCATGCACGCCATCGCACCGCCAGCGGCGATTGCCGAAGTTCCAGAAGCCCGGGCAGTTGACCGTCATCTTAGGATCGACGCCATGCTCCAGGGCCGCGACAGCGACCAGGGTCTTGAAGGTCGAGCCCGGCGGATAGGTGGCCGTCAGCGCCTTGTTGAACAGGGGCTTGTGGTCATACTCGGCAAGGGCGCGGTACTCCGTCCCGCTGAGGCCGCGGACGAAACGGTTGGCGTCGAAGCTGGGCGCCGAGATCAGGGTCAGGATGTCGCCGGACTGGCAGTCCATCATCACCGCCGCGCCGCTCTCCTCGCCGAAGAGCTCCAGGCCCCGAAGCTGCAGGTCCATGTCGAGGCTGAGCTGGACTTCCTTGCCGGCGAGCGCCGGGATGTCCCCACCGGGAGCGAGACGCACCTGCTGGCCACGGGCGTCAACCTCGACCTTCTGCGCGCCCGGGCGGCCTCTCAGTTTCAGGTCTAGGGACTTCTCCAGCCCCTGGCGGCCGATCCGAAACCCAGGATGCAGCATCATCGGATCGGCGTTGGGCCCGGTCTCGGTAATGTCCTCCTTGTTCACCTTGGCCACATAACCGACCACGTGAGCGAAGGCGCCGCCATGCGGATAGACCCGCACCTCGCCCATGTCGGCCGTCACTCCGGGAAGCTCGGTGGCGCGGATGTTCACCGCCGAGAACTGCTCCCAGGTGATGTCCTCCATGATCGCCACCGGCGTGTTGCGGGGCGCGTTGCCGAGGTCCCGGAGGATGCGTTGGCGCCGGGCGTCGTCCATGGGCAGGTAGGCCGCCAGGGTCGAGATCATGGCCTCGGGGTCCTGGTCCTTCTGGCGGGCGTACAGCAGCCGGAAGTTGGGACGGTTGGTGGCCAGGATGGCGCCGTTCCGGTCGGTGATCACCCCGCGCGGCGGGGGCACCAGCCGGAAGTTGAACTGGTTGGAGGTCGACAGCTTGGCGTAGCGGTCCGTCTCGACCAGCTGGAGCGAGGCGAGGCGCCCGCCGAGGGCGGCCACCCCCAGGGCGATGCCACCACCCAGCAAGAAGGTCCGCCGGTGGAAAACGCTCTGCCGGACGTTGACGTCGGAAAGGATGATCGAGGGCTGGGTCACGGCGGTCAGCGGAACCGGACGTCAGCGTCGCGGAAGTACGCGATCAGCCAGACGGTGAAGGGGAAGAGCAGGACTGTTGACAGCCACTGCAGGCCGGTCGCCGCAAGGGCGGGTGGGCTTCCCGTCACAGCTGCGGCGATCAGCCAGCCCACGCCCTGGGCGACCAGGCAGCTGACCGCATACCAGGCGCCCAGCACCAGGTTCGATTGGCCGGCAAGGACGTTACGGATGGCCAGGCCTGGCAGGTAGCCGGCCAGCAGTGAGATGGCCCAGAGGCCGGACGGGGCACCCCAGAGCACGTCGAGGGCGAGGCCGCCCAGCAACAGGGCAAAGGCCGGCGCCAGGGCCGGGCGGATGACCCCCCAGGCAAAGGCCGGGACCATCAGGGTCACGGGTTCCGGCAAGGGCAGGCCAAGCACGTGGATCGGTGTCGCCAGGACCAGGCTCAACGCCAGGCAGGCCAGCAACGGCGCCCCGATCCAGCGGGAGAATCTCAGGGGACGGGCTACGGCGGTCATGCGGCAGGCTCCCGGGCGGGCGCAGGCTGGGCGGCCGGGGGCGGCGGAGGCTTTGCCTGAGCGGGGATTGCCCGAGTGGGGATTGCCTGAACGGGCTTTGCCTGAGTGGCCTTCGGCTTCGGCTTCGGAACTGGAAGAGCGGACACCGGGGTCGGCGGCGGTGGTGGCGAGGGCCGGCTCAGGGCGCGCAGGTCCTCGAGCTTCACAAAGTCCTCGAACATCACGATCCGGACATAGTCGATGGGCGCCGCGTCAGTGGCCAGCCGGACCCGCCATCCCCCGTCGGCGCCGCGGACGACGCGGCCGACCGCAAGGCCACGGGGCAGGACGCCGCCATCCCCGGAGGTCAGGACCAGGTCGCCCTCCTTCGCCGCGTCCCGTCCCCTCAGGAAAGCCAGTTCCGGTGCCCAGCCGCCATCCCCTGTCAGGATCGCCCGGGCCCGGGTGCGCTGGATCATGACCGGGGTGCGGGAGGCGGCGTCGGTCAGCATGAGCATCCGGCTGACCCGAGGCGTCACACCGATCACCCGGCCCGCCAGGCCGTTCTCGGTCAGCACCGGATGGCCGACCTTTACGCCGCGTTCCGATCCGGCGTTGATGAGGCGGGTGTTGGCGTAGGGGCCCCGGCTTTCGCTGACCGCCCTTGCGGTGACCATGGGCGCGGGCGGGTCCAGGGACAGGCCCAGGAGGGCGCGGTATCGGGCGTTCTCGTCCGCGAGGGTGACCGCCTTCTCACGCCAGGAGCGGGCGATGGCCAGCTCGGACTTCAGGCGACGGTTCTCGGAGACCGCGAAGAAGTAGCCGGTGATCCCCTGCCCGACACCCCCCATCCAGCGGACGGGGGCCGCCAGGGCGCCGGTGACCGGTGCCACCACCTGGTCCGAGGCCCTGCGCAGGGCGCTGGAGGCGCCTGCCTGGTAGGTTTGTCGCCGGTCCGCCATCAGCAGGGCGAAGGCCACCAGGAGGGCCACCACGGCGGCTGCCGCTGCACCCAGAAGCAGAGGCAGCCTGACCTCGCCGAAGGGATTGTCCCTGAAAGACACGGAACCGACGATCTCCCCGGGGCCCCGACCGAAGGAGGCCCCCCTGCTCTGCGCTGCCGACCAGCTCCGCCTAGATTTCCCGTTCCCGCGATTCCCGCCAGAGCGCCGTCAGGCCGCGCCGGCGTCCATCACGCTCTTCATCCAGGCCGGATGCTCGAGCACCTTGCCGCAACCCAGGGCCACGCAGGAGAGCGGATCGTCGGCGACGGTGACCGGCAGGCCGGTATGGTCGCGGATCTCGGCGTCCAGACCCCTCAGCAGGGCGCCCCCGCCCGTAAGCATGATGCCCTTGTCGGCGATGTCGGACGCCAGCTCCGGCGGCGTGGACTCCAGGGCCATCTTCACGGCTTCGACAATCTGGGAGACCGTCTCGGAGAGCGCTTCGGCAGCCTGCCGCTCGGCTATTCGGACCTCCCGCGGGACGCCCTGCATGAGGTCGCGGCCCTTGACGTCGATGGCCAGGCCGTCGCCCTCCTCGGGTGGCCGGGCAGTGCCGATTTCCTTCTTGATCCGCTCGGCCGTGGTCTCGCCGATGAGCAGGTTAAAGTTGCGGCGCATATACGAAATGATCGCCTCATCCATGATGTCGCCGCCAACCCGGACCGAGCGGGAATAGACAACGCCCGAGAGGGAGAGCACCGCCACCTCTGTGGTGCCGCCGCCGATATCCACCACCATCGAACCCGTGGCCTCGTGGATCGGCAGGCCAGCGCCGATAGCGGCCGCCATGGGCTCATCCATCAGGGCGACGCGGCGGGCGCCGGCGTTCAGGCAGCTGTCCTTGATGGCCCGGCGTTCCACCGCAGTGGCGCCCGAGGGTACGCAGACGATGACCTTGGGGTTCACGAAGCCCTTATGGTTGTGAACCTTGCGGATGAAGTACTTGATCATCTCCTCGGCCACTTCGAAGTCGGCGATGACACCGTCTCGCAGGGGCCGGATGGCCTCCATGTGGCCGGGGGTCCGGCCCAGCATCTGCTTGGCTTCAAGGCCGACCGCATAGGTCTCCTTGCGACCGCCAACCGTGCGCAGGGCGACCACAGAGGGCTCGTTCAGCACGATGCCCCGCCCCTTCATGTAGATGAGGGTGTTGGCGGTGCCGAGGTCGATGGCGATGTCCTTGGTGACAGAGCCGAAGAGGGACGCAAACATACAGTTTCCCGGAGGCGGAGGGCAGCGTGGGAGGGGCCTGGCGAGGGTCTGGATCCGCGGCCTTCGTCGCCTCCCCTGGCGCGCGCCGTCGGACCCGGCCCCGACTGGGCTGAATACATCGTCCTCTGCCCTGCGAATGGGTTGAATTCAAGACGAATCCGTCCCCCTCGACCCCGCTGGCCTGCGGATTCCATCCGGCCCCGGCCTCAGGGGCGCGCGATGGGCGGCGTCCAGCCGGATTCCAGCGCCCTGCGCGGATGGTGGGCGGTCACGTGGCCCATGAAGGGCGGCCAGATTTCATAGCCCAGCAGGGCTTGCAGACGGGGCGAAAAGGCAGCGGCCTGGGCCTTGGGGATGGCGAGGAAGAAGTTCTCCTGGGGTCGCGCCCAGGGCTGGCAGTATTGGTGGGTGACGGCCAGCCTCGGGGCCCCGCTACGGTTGGCCCCGCCCCGGTGGATCAGGCTGCCCTGGAGGACGATGGCCCCACCGGCGGGCAGGACCGCAGGAAGGAGGCCGGGACCGCCCCCGGCCGCAAGGGCTGCGGCCGCCCGAGCCTCGTCCCAGAGGTGGGAGCCCGGCAGGATGTCGGTGGCGCCATTGTCTTCGGTGAAGGCGTCGATGGCGGCGATCAGGGTCAGGCTCACCGCCGGGCGCGGCCGGGGCAGCCGGTAGAAACCGTCGTCGATGTGCAGGGCCTGGGCCGCCTCGCCGGGAAGGATCCGGATCGACTGGCTGGCGGTCAGCAGGTAGCCCGGCAGCAGGAAACGGTCGAGCAGGGCCAGAAGCCGGGCGTCCTCGACCATGGCCTCAAAGACAGCGCCCCGGGCGACCAGGGTGTAGATGCGCTCCGTCGAGAAGCCCTCGAAGGCGTTCCGTCCGCGATGCTGGCCGGACAGGGCGTCGATTCGGTCCCGGGTCTCGGCAAGGGCCTGCGGGGACAGGAAGTCCTCGATCACCGTGTAGCCGCCCCGCGAAAGCTCGGCGGTTCGGGCCTCGAGGTCGAAGGCGAGCGGTCCGGTCATGTCTTCCCTCCCGTTTTCACTCGCATACTGCCCCCTCAGTTCAGGGCCGTCATCACCATGCCGAGGGCGGTGGCCATGCCGGCGGCCAGCTGGCGGGCCGTCAGCTTCTCCCGGAACAGGGTCCGGCCGACCAGGGCGGCGATGGGCGCCTCAATCACACCCACCGCGCGGACAGGGCCCGGGGCCTCCGCCCTCTGGTTCTCGGCCCTCGCCATGTCGCCCCCGGGCCCTGTCCGCGCGGTGGGTGTGATTGAGG
>NZ_JBAXIM010000132.1:0-7075 GCF_037138395.1 Phenylobacterium sp. | reverse complement strand
GCTATCTCCGGCTGACCCCCGCGACCTCCGACACCGACGGATTCTTCGTCGCCGTCCTGGCCCGGGCCGATGGAAGGACCCCTGCATGACCGCCGCCCCCGTCCATGACCGTGTCCTGATCGTCGACTTCGGCAGCCAGGTGACCCAGCTCATCGCCCGGCGGCTGCGGGAGAGCGGTGTCTACTGCGAGATCCATCCCTACGACCGGATCGAGGCCATGCTGGATGCCTTTGCGCCCAAGGCGGTCATCCTCTCCGGCGGCCCGGCCAGCGTCCACGAGGACGACAGCCCCTCGGTCACCTCCCGGGTCTTTGAACTCGGCGTGCCGGTCCTGGGCATCTGCTACGGCGAAATGACCCTCTGCGCCCAGCTGGGCGGACGGGTCGAGGGCGGATACGACCGGGAGTTCGGCCGGGCCGAGATCCGGATCGAGCGCTTGTCCCCCCTGCTGGCCGGCCTGGGCGAGGTCGGCGACCGTGAGGTCGTCTGGATGAGCCACGGCGACAAGGTCACGGCCATCCCGCCCGGCTTCGAGGTGGTCGCCTCGTCCGAGGGCAGCCCCTTCGCGATCATCGCCGACGAGGGCCGCCGGTTCTACGGCGTCCAGTTCCACCCGGAGGTGGCCCACACGCCCCGGGGCGCCCTGATCCTGCGCAACTTCACCCACCGCATTGCCGGCCTGTCGGGCGACTGGACCATGGCCTCCTTCCGGCAGGAATCCGTCGCCCGGATCCGCGAGCAGGTGGGGCAGGGCCGGGTGATCTGCGGCCTGTCCGGCGGGGTGGACTCCTCCGTGGCCGCCGTCCTGATCCACGAGGCCATCGGCGACCAGCTGACCTGCGTCTTCGTGGACACCGGCCTGTTACGCCTGAACGAGGCCGAACAGGTCGTGACCATGTTCCGGGATCACTACAATATCCCGCTGGTACACGTTGATGCCGCTGAACTTTTCCTCGGAGACCTCAAAGGCGTCACCGACCCGGAGACCAAGCGCAAGACCATCGGCAGGCTCTTCGTCGAGGTCTTCGACCGCGAGGCGGCTAAGATCGAGGGTGCCGCCTTCCTGGCCCAGGGCACCCTCTATCCGGACGTGATCGAGAGCGTCTCGGCCCGGGGCGGGCCCTCGGCGGTGATCAAGAGCCACCACAATGTCGGCGGCCTGCCCGAATACATGAAGCTCAAGCTGGTGGAGCCCCTGCGCGAACTCTTCAAGGACGAGGTCCGCGTCCTGGGCGTGGAACTGGGCCTTCCGGCCCCGTTCGTGGGCCGCCACCCCTTCCCGGGGCCGGGCCTGGCCATCCGCATCCCCGGCGAGATCACGCCGGAGAAGGTGGCGGTCCTGCAGAAGGCCGACGCCATCTACCTGGAGGAAATCCGCCGGGCGGGCCTCTACGACAGCATTTGGCAGGCCTTCGCCGTCCTCCTGCCGGTCAAGACCGTGGGCGTGATGGGCGATGCCCGCACCTACGAAGACGTCCTGGCCCTGCGCGCCGTGACCTCCACCGACGGCATGACCGCCGACTTCTTCGAATTCCCCTGGGAGGTCCTCGGCCGCTGCGCCACCCGGATCATCAACGAGGTGAGGGGCGTCAACCGCGTGGTCTACGACGTGACCTCGAAGCCGCCGGGCACGATTGAGTGGGAGTAGAAACTCTTACGTAAGCGGTAGATTTGGTTTAAGTGTTGTTGTGAGTTTTTGCGGGGTTTCCAACAACAGTTGTAAAGGGCGGAACATCTTTGGTTACAACGGCTCCCATTCCGACTACAGCACCTTCACCGATAACAAGCGGCTCTGAAAATGAACCTTGTTTTATGACAACGCCTGTTCCGATGTATGCATGATTGTGAATATGAACATTGCCATTACAGTGAACATTAGGAGCAAATGTCACGTAATCACCAATAACACAGTCGTGTGCTACGTAAGAGTAAATGTTGGAATGAAAAAATTTTCCAATCTTTGCGTTTGATGTAATCATGGTGTGGGCGCACAATATAGCCCCTTCACCTATTTGGTTGCAGTCGTAAACTATTGAATGCGGTGATTGGATCGACATTGGCTTTGCGCCTTTAGATATACATTTGTTGGCAATGCGTTCGCGCGCCCTCGACTCAGCTATAGCAATATTGAATAATCGTTCACTACATTCGATTTCAAAGAACTCTATTTCGGAAATAAGTGGATATCCGTTTAATTCTTTTTGTTTTGGATTATCTTCGACAAAAAATACTTGATACGTTGTTTCGGGTTTTGATTTAAAAATAATAGAGAGATAATCAGTTAAAACCGGCATTACTTCACGCGCAAATCCGCCTGCGCCATACAGACCAAAAACAATTTTTTGGTGAGTGGGCTCTATTATTACCGTTTTTGTCTGCGCGTCTTTTTCCATTTCTGTTCTCTATTATGATAATATTTAGAATTTTATTTTACGTGTCGCAAGACTGTGTGGGAAGCGAAAAAATAGCCTAAAATGTTGTTTCAGCATCCCATCAACTTTTGAGTATGAACTGCGCAGCACATTGCGCCTGTTATGGTGTCAAAAAAGTAGTGAAATCAATAGCCTAAACGCTTTTCGCCGATACACTTGAAAAGTTAAATAGAAGGTATCCACTCAGTATTTAGGGAGACGTAAGTGATTGGAAATAATAAAGAAAAAACCTATATCATTACCATTTGAGAGAGACCGTTCACGTCCTGATGGAGATCGGCGTATGGGTAGGATCTATCTCCTCCTGGCGGGTGCTTTCGAGATTGGCTGGCCTGTCGGCATAAATATCTCCCAGGTCCCCGAAACACGCGGGATCGGTATCGCAATCGCCGCGGAACTGTTCGATGTGGCGGGTCGACTGTTACTTGGCGGGATTGGGTCGTTCGCCTTGCCCGATCTGACGGCGGCTCCCGACCCCTTGCTGCCGGTCGCGGTCTAGGAACGCGGACGTCAGCAGATTTCGATGAACGACCCTGAAGCGACCGTCAGAGTGCCGGAAGGCAGCTGTTCAGGGCTCCGTTTCAGCGGCGACTTACAGCGTCAATTGCTTCACGGTTCAGGCTGGCGGGTCCTAGCGCGCAAACCAGCCAATGAGATTGATGAGCACAGTCAGCACCAACGAGCCAATCAGCATGGCCTTCCACGGAAAGAAGACTTTCACCGACGGACCCGCCCGGGTGGCATCGTCTTCCCAGTCATGCTGCTTGTGGATTTCCTCGATCATGTGCTCCTGAGCGCGGCGCGCCGTCTTCGGAAACAACATCGGCAACAGGTTCAGCAGCACTGTCAGCACGACGGAGCCGACAATCGAAACAATCAGCCAGTTGGACATATATCCCCCCACGTGACCTGCGTTGGCAGGATTGAGTGTCGAGAAAGCGCGACCACCAGACCAAACCCCGCCACGACACTGTGAAGTATACATCAGGGTCGCACGAGGTGTCACTTGGCTCCTGGTACAAGGGGGCGTTAGGCCGAGGGGGCAGGCCTTTCTCTGCGGCGTGACCACGGCGAGCAGACGCCGGCCCCTGACCCAAAAGCGCACGTATCGATGGTGTCCAGGAGGGTTCCCAGCGTCGATAGATCTCGAAAGGTCGCTTCCGGCCGGATCGCCCGCAAACCCGCGCCAATGCTGGTGCTCTGCACTCTGGCGTTTAAAATGACGGTGATTTTCCGCGGAGCAGCCTTAGGTGCGTTATAAATCAACAACTTAGAAGGCTCGTTGATGATGGAGTGGGAGTGACCTTTCTGGTCGTGATGGAGATCGGCGTATGAGTTGGATCTATCTGCTTCTGGCGGGTGCCTTCGAGATCGGCTGGCCTGTTGGCCTAAAGATCTCCCAGGTCCCCGAAACACGCGGGATCGGCATCGCAATCGCTGTGGTTTTCATGGCGGCGAGCGGATACCTCCTCTGGCTTGCTCAAAAGGACATCCCCATCGGGACGGCGTATGCGGTCTGGACAGGCATCGGTGGGGTCGGCACCTTCATTGTCGGTGCCATGTTTTTCGGAGATGCGCTGTCATTGATGCGCATCCTCGGGGTCCTGCTGATCGTCGCCGGCGTTGCCGCTCTGAAGTTCTCAGGCTGAAATCGACATCAAGCTGGCTTCCACGCCCGCCATACCCAGTGACCGTCACCCTGGGTCCCTTCGCCCCGGCCGGCGAACGCGTGGCGGGCTTATGGATCTGGGAGGTCCGTGACCTTGAAGAGGCGGTCGCCTGGGTGAAGCCTTGCCCCAATCCAATGCCGGTCCCCAGCGGGATCGAGGTCCGGCCCTTCAACGTCCGGGATTGATGGCCGGGACCGGTTTGCCCCGGGTGTTTTCCATGGGATGTGTGCTGTGGTCCCGTCATTTCCGGAGCTTGCCCGCCTTGCGCCTGCGCCTCGCCCCTGTCCTCGCCCTCATGTTTTCTCTGTTGGTCTGGGAGAGTCCCGAGGCTGCAACCGCCAGCCCTCCGGTACAGGCCTCCCAGGGACGGGTCATCCCCACCGCTGATGGCCTGGCGGTCCTGCCGTCGCGCGACCGGGTCGAGGTGGAGAACCAGATCCTGGCCGACCGGCTAGAGACCCTGCTGCCCCGCCTGATGGCGGAGTCGGGCCTGGACATGTGGCTGGTGATCAACCGCGAGTACGCCGAGGATCCGGTCTATTTCACCCTTGTCCCCCAGCCGTCCTTTGCCGCCCGCCGGACGACCATGCTGATCTTCTTGCGCAAGCCTGACGGGACGATCGAGAAGCTGTCGGTCAACCGGTATCCGCTGGGCGGGGCCTATACGTCCGCCTGGGCCGGAGGCGACCTGGACGCTCAATGGAAAGCCCTGGCCGAGGTCATCGTCAGCCGGAACCCCCGGCGCATCGGGATCAACGTCTCCCGGGACTGGCCTGTCGCGGACGGCCTGACCGCCGCCCTGCGGGACCGGCTCCTGGAAGCCCTGCCTGCTGAATATGCCCAGCGCCTGACCCCAGCCGAACCCCTGGTCATCCGCTGGTTCGAGACCCGCACGGCCATGGAGGCGCAGGTCTATCCCCAGATCGTCGCCATCGCCCGGGGCGTGATCTCCGAGGCCTTCAGCGAGCGGGTCATCACTCCGGGCGTTACCCGGACCGAGGACGTCTCCTGGTACATCCGCAGCCGCTTTGAGAGCCTGGGGCTGTCCCCCTGGTTCTTCCCGGACGTGAACCTGCAGAGGCGCGGGGCGACTTGTGCAGCCTCGGGTCCCTCCTGTGGTGAGGAGGGCGTCATCCAGCGGGGGGATGTCCTGCATACCGACGTCGGCTTCTGCTATCTCAAGCTCTGCACCGACACCCAGGAGATGGGCTATGTGATGCGCCTTGGCGAGACCGCACCGCCGGCGGGCCTCGTTTCTGCCCTGCAGGCCGGGAACCGCTGGCAGGATCTCCTGACCGGGAACTTCGTCGTCGGGCGGACCGGGAACGCCATCCTGGCCTCGACCCTGGAAGCCGCCGGGAAGGCGGGGCTGAGGGCCAGCGTCTATAGCCATCCCCTGGGGTTCGTCGGCCATGCGCCCGGACCCACCATCGGCATGTGGGACAATCAGGGTCCGACGGCGGTGCAGGGAGACTGGCCCCTGCATGCGAACACCGCCTATGCGATCGAGGGCAATGTCCGCCACCCGGTCCCCGAATGGGGCGGGCAGTTCGTCCAGATGAAGCTGGAACAGAGCGCCCTGTTCGACGGCCAAAGGGTGATCTACCTGGCCGGCCGCCAGACCGAGTGGCACCTGGTGCGATGAGGGTGCAGGCCAGGTCGAAGGGGTCGGGGCGGCGGGCGTGAATGTTCCCTCCGTCGTCCTACACGGGGTCTCGGGCCCGCACGGTGAGCCGTCGCCCTGGGCCAGGCGACTGGATCGCGCGATAGAGACCCAGCGCCGGGTGCAGCTGCACTATCAAGACCGGAAAGGGGCCATCACTGACCGGGCGGTCCGACCGCTCGCCGTCTTCGGTCTGACAGGGGCCGAGGTCCTGATTGCCTGGTGCGAGCAGCGCGAGGACTTCAGGGTCTTTCGCCTCGACAGAATCCTGAACCTGCAGGTGCGCCGCGCTCGCTTCGAGGCGGAACCCGGCAAGACCCTGGAGGATTACACCGGCTGGGTCTGACCCTGGTTGGCGGCGACCCGATCAAGTCCACGGGGGCGTCTCAGAAGGTCCAGGACAGAGAGGCGCTGACGGACCGGGCCGGGGAGGGCGCTATGTCCTTCAGGAAGGAAGCGTGCTCGCGGATCTCGGCATTGGTCAGGTTCCGGCCCCGGAGGCTGAGGGTCACGGGCGTATCGGCAATTGGCCGCCAGGCGAGGCTGGCGTTCAGGGCGGTGTAGCCGTCCGTTGGCAGTTCGAAGGGTGCCGTGCGGGTCTGGTCTCCGACACGGCGGACCTCGAATTCCAGGTCGAGGGGCTCGGAGTTCCAGGCCAGTTCGCCGGTCAGGCCATAGGCAGGGATGCGGGGCGGGGCCCCGAAGTCCGTGGCGCCCCGGACAGTGTCGCCCGACAGACGAGCGACAAGTTCGCCGGTATCCCTTCGCAGCAGGGTCTTCTCGCCCTCGAATTCGAACCCCATGAAGTCCGCGTCCGACTGCTGGAAGTGGAAGACCGGAAGGCCCTCCCAGGTTTGGCCGGTAGGGCGCTCTTCGATGAAACCCCGGTACCGGGCGCCCCAGGCGTGGGCCTCGAACCGGGCGTTATCCCCTTTCCAGCGGAAGGTCAGCTCCAGCGACAGGGCCCGCTCGGACTCCAGGGTCGGGTCCCCGATCTCAAATGTAGACGTCCCTCCGTGGGGACCATCGGCGAAGATCTCGAACTCGGTAGGAGCCCGACCACTGTAGGCCAGGTTCGCGGCAAGGAAGACGGGCTCACTGGGCTTCCAGAACAGGCCCGCGGAGGCCGACAGGTTGGTGAAGCGGCGGGTGTCCGGGGTCCGGGACCAGTCCAGCCCCAGTTCGGAGGCAGGGGTGCTGGTTGTCCGGCCCTTGAGGTCCGCGCGCAGTTCCCGGGTGTCTATACGCAGCCCTGCGTCCAGGCCGCCCTGACCGAACTCCAGCCTCTGCAGGGTGAAGAGCCCCAGCTC
>NZ_JBAXIM010000131.1:0-7159 GCF_037138395.1 Phenylobacterium sp. | reverse complement strand
ACAGCAAACGCAGCCAGCCAGAGTTGCGATGTCATAAAGAGGGGCAGGAGGAAGGCCGTGGTCCCGGCGCTTGAGGGTCTGCATGTACTCGATCTGTCCACCCGACTCTCCGGCGCCTTCGCCGGACGTCTGTTCGGGGATTTTGGCGCAGACGTCCTCCTCGCCGAGCCGCCGGGCGGCCATCCCCTGAGGGCCCAGGGCCCCTTCCTCGACGACCAGCCCGGACCCGACCGAGGCTTCCTCAACGCCTTTGCCAACTGGAACAAGCGCTCCACCGCGGTGCGTACGGCGGACGAACTCGCCCGCCTCGTCGCGTCTGCGGACGTCGTGATCACCAACCTCGGCCCTGGCGAGGAAGGGGATATCGGCGGGATCCCCCTCAGGCCCGCTCTCGCCCAGCTGAAGCCCGATGCCGTCCATCTCAGCCTCACGCCGCACGGAAACTCGGGACCGCTCGCGTCGATTCCGGGAACCCACCTTACCGCCTGCGCGCGCACCGGCTGGGCCTGGGTGAACCGGCTCCAGGGCGAGCCGCCCCTGCAGCTTCCCCGGGACCAGGCCGGCTATGTCGCCGGTATTGCGGGTTTCCTCACCGCCTCCGCCGCCCTGCTGGGCCCAGCGGGCCGAGGGGCGCCCGAAGAGGTGTCGATCAGCGAGACCGAGGCACTGGCCCTCACCGTCCACCCCTGGGGCATAGCCGCGATCTACAATGGCCAGGGGTTTTCCAACGCCGCAGGCGGCCGACCGCGCGGCGCCGACTATCCGCTTTTCGACCTGGCCGACGGGAAGATGCATTTCGCCCTTCCGGACTTCCACAACTGGACCCCGGCCCTGGAGGCCATGGGCCTGCCGGAGCTCGCCCACCGCGAGGACCTGATCCCCGACCTCGGACGACACTCCCTGGACCTGACCCCGGTGTTCACGGCCATGGGGGGCAGCCTGAAGTCTCGGGAACGCTGGCCGGTCTTCGAGCGGCTGGCCGAGCTGAGATGCCCGGTCGGCGTCGTCCAGACCCTCGATGAACTGGTCGAAAACCCGCACCTCCAGGCCCGGGACTTCCTGGTGGAGACCGAGGTCGAAGGTCGCCGCCTGCGGGCGCCCGGCGCGCCGGCCAAGCATACGTCCTCGCCCTGGGCCCTCCGCCGTCCGGCCCCCCGCCTCGATGGTCAGGCCCGCGACTGGACGGCCGAGCCACGCCCTGCCGTCGGGCAGCCGCGCCCCGCCCGGTCGCCATCCCCCGAGGGCCCGCTGGCCGGGGTCCGGGTGTTGAGCTTCGGCCAGGCCTGGTCCGGCACCTTCGGGACGGAGCTCCTGGCCCTGCTGGGGGCGGACGTGGTCCAGATCGGCTCGCGCCACAGGCCCGACGTCTGGCGGCGGGTCAGCGGGGCCGTGCCCAGGGCCGTGGCCCAGCCCGGCCGCACCCAGCACGCCCTGAACACCCAGGGCCTCTACAACTCGGTGAATCTCCACAAGCGTGAACTGACCCTGGACCTGCGCCAGGACAGCGGACGCGACCTGTTCTGGCGCCTGCTGCCCCGCTTTGACGTCCTGGTCGACAACTTCCGGTCGACGGTCATGCCGGGCTGGGGCGTCACCCTGGAACGCCTGCACGCGCTTCGGCCAGGAATGGTCTGGGCCTCCGTCTCGGGCTATGGCGCTACGGGGCCCTATTCGCCCTTCCCCGCCAACGGCTCGACGACCGAGCCCATGTCAGGCCTGTCCTCGATTCACGGATACGCAGGCGACGCCGGCATGAATACCGGCGGGCTCTTCCCGGATCCCATGTCCGGTTACTTCCTCGCGGCCTCGGTCGTCGCGGCCCTGCATGCCCGGGACCGGACCGGCGAAGCCCAGCGGATCGACCTGTCGATGATGGAGGCAGTGGCTGTCCTGTGCGGCGAGGCGGTTCTGGAGGGGCAGGCCCGGGGACGAGCGCCGGGGCCCGGCGGCAACCGCCATCCCGCCATGGCCCCGCACGGCTGCTTTCCCGCAAAAGGACATGACGGCGGCGAGGACTGGATCGCCATCGCCGTGAGCGACGACCTCGCCTGGAGCGCCCTCGTGGAGGCGACAGGCGATTTGCGACTGCGGGACCCGCGGTTCGCCGGTCTGGAAGGCCGCAGGCGGTTCGAGGACGAAATAGACAGCCTGCTGGCGGAATGGACCCGGGGGCAGGACGCGGCCCAGGCAGAGTCGGACCTCTGCGCACGGGGCGTGGCCGCCGCCCGGGTGGTCCCGCTCTACGAACTGTATGACCGGCCGGATCCCAACTTTCTAGCCTCTGGCTTCGTCTCTGAAATCGTCCATCCCGAGGTCGGACCCTCCTGGCTTCCAGGTCGTCCCTGGCGGTTCGCCTCGGGACCCTCGGCCGCCCTGCGCCCAGCCCCCTGCGTGGGTGAACACAGCCGCGAGATCCTGGTTGGGGAACTGGGGTTGACCGAGGCCGAGTATGCTGGACTTGTCGCATCCGGCGTGACCGGAAGTCTATCGGAAGGGGCCTGACCGCCCTGGATGGCCAAGCTTAGAGCCCCGAAGAGGGCCGGAGGAAACATCCGTGACGATATCGTCCATCCTGATCGCCAACCGCGGCGAAATCTCCATCCGCATCGCCCGCGCGGCATCGGACCTGGGACGCCGCACGGTGGCGGTCTGGTCCGAGGATGACGCCGACAGCCTGCACAGGCGGATGGCCGACGCGGCCCATCCCCTGGCCGGCAAGGGGCCCTCTGCCTACCTCGACATGGACGCAGTCGTTCAGGCCGCCCTCGACAGCGGATGCGACGCGGTCCACCCGGGCTACGGCTTCCTCTCCGAACGGGCCGAATTCGCCCGGCGCTGTGCCGCCGCCGGCCTGACCTTCATCGGCCCGTCCGTCGAGCACCTCGCCTTGTTCGGCGACAAGGCCCGGGCCCGGGAAGCGGCACTGGCGGCGGGCGTACCTGTCAGCCGCGGACTGGACCGCAGCGTCACCCTGGAGGAGGCCCGGGAGTTCCTGGACGGACTGCCCAAGGGCCAGGCCATGATCATCAAGGCCCTGGCCGGCGGCGGCGGACGGGGCTCGCGCGTGGTCGCCGGGGTGGACGAACTGGACGCCGCCTACGCCCGCTGCCGCTCGGAGGCCCAGGCCGCCTTTGGCGTTGCGGATGTCTATGTCGAGGCCTTCCTGTCCCGGGCGCGGCACATCGAGGTCCAGGTCCTGGGCGACCGGACCGGCGACGTGACCCACCTTGGCGAGCGCGAGTGCAGCGTCCAGCGCCGGTTCCAGAAGGTGGTGGAGATCGCCCCGGCCCCCGGCCTCGATCCGGACCTGCGCCGGCAGATTCTCGACGCCGCCCTCCGGCTCGCCCGCAGCGTCGGGTACACGAGCCTGGGGACCTTCGAGTTCCTGGTCGACGCCTCCGGCGCGCCGGCGGACCCGCCCTTCGTCTTCATCGAGGCCAATGCCCGCCTGCAGGTCGAGCACACGGTGACCGAGGCGATCACCGGGGTCGACCTGGTGCAGGCGCAGATCCGGCTGGCGGAGGGCGCGACCCTCGTCGAACTTGGACTTCCCGACCCCGACGCCCCATCTCCGGCCCGTTTCGCCATCCAGGCCCGGGTGAACCTTGAGACCCTGGCCCCCGACGGCTCGGTGCGTCCCACCAGCGGGGTCCTCACCGCCTACGAGGCCCCCAGCGGCCCGGGCGTGCGCACGGACGGCTTCGGCTATGCCGGATACCGGACCAGCACCGCCTTCGACTCCCTTCTGGCCAAGGTGATCTGCAGCGCGGACGGCGCCGACGCCGGGCCGGCGGTCGCCCGGTCCCTGCGTGCCCTGTCGGAATTCCGGCTCGAGGGGGTGGCCACCAATATCGGCCTGCTTCGCAACATCCTGCGCCATCCCGACTTCGTCGCCGGGGCGGTGCATACGCGCTGGCTCGACGAGAATGTCGCAGAGCTGGCCGCGCCGGACGAGACGGCGGTCAGCCGCTACGCAGCCCTGTCGCGAAAGGGCGCCTCCGATACGACGGGCGGATTCGCCGGGGCCCGGGTGAACACCCGCGACCCCCTCGCCCTCTTCAAGCACGACGCGGACGTCAAGTCGGCCCAGGCGGCGACGGCAGAGACCGGGCCCGACCTGGAAACCGAGGCGGTGGGCCCGGATGGGTCGGTGGGAGTCGGCTCGCCGATCCAGGGGACCATCACCGCCATCGACGTCGCCATCGATGACCAGGTCCGCAGGGGCCAGCAGGTGGCCATCGTCGAGGCGATGAAGATGGAGCACGTCATCACCGCCGACCGGGACGGCGTGGTCCGGGCTGTGACCATGTCCGTCGGCGACGTGGTCCGGGAAGGCTATCCCATCGTCTTCATCGAGGAGGCCGAGGTCTCCGGTGCCCGGATCGAGGGGGCGGTGCGCCTCGACCCCGACTTCATCCGTCCCGACCTGCAGGAAAACCTCGACCGGCACGCCTACACCCTCGACGAGAACCGTCCCGAGGTGGTGGCCAAGCGCCATGCCCGGGGCTACCGCATGGTCCGCGAGAGCATAGACCAGCTGATGGACGCCGGCTCCTTCAAGGAATACTGGCCGCTGATCGTCGCCCGCCAGCACCGGCGCGCCGACATGGAGACCCTGCGCCGGACCACGCCCGGCGACGGCGTGGTGGCCGGGATCGGCGCCATCAACGGCGAGCATTTCGGGCCCGAGCAGAGCCGGGCCATGGTGGTGGCCTACGACTACACGGTCCTCGCCGGCACCCAGGGCGGACGTAACCACTACAAGCAGGACCGGATGTTCGACCTGGCCAAGCGCCTGCGGCTTCCCGTGATCCTGTTCGGCGAGGGCGGCGGCGGGCGTCCGGGCGACGATTCCACGGGGCCGGGCGTGGCCTTCGATACGTCGACCTTCACCCAATACGCCCAGCTCAGCGGCCTGGTGCCCCTGGTGGCCATCGTCAACGGCCGCTGCTTCGCCGGCAATACGGCCCTGGTGGCCTCCAGCGACGTGATCATCGCCACGGAGGGCACGACCCTCGGCATGGGCGGGCCAGCCATGATCGAGGGCGGCGGCCTGGGCATCTACACGCCCGAGGAAGTGGGGCCCATGTCCTTCCAGGTCCCCAACGGCGTCGTCGACATCCTGGTCCGCGACGAGCCCGAGGCCGTCGAGGTCGCAAAGAAATACCTGTCCTACTTCCAGGGCCCGATCGCGGACTGGGAGGCGCCCGACCAGAGGACCCTCCGGCACGTCATCCCGGAGAACCGCCTACGGCTTTACGACATGCGGGAGATCATCTCGACGATCGCCGACATCGGCTCCGTCCTCGAAATCCGCGAGAAGTTCGGGGTGGGCGTCATCACCGCCTTCATCCGGGTCGAGGGCCGGCCCATGGGGGTGATCGCCAACAACCCGCACCATCTGGCGGGCGCCGTCGACTCGCCCGGCGCCGACAAGGGTGCACGCTTCATCCAGCTCTGCGACGCCTTCGACATTCCCATCCTGAGCCTGATGGACTGCCCGGGCATCATGGTTGGGCCAGATGTCGAGCGGACCGCCCTGGTCCGGCACGCCCTGCGGATGTTCAACGTCGGCGCCAATGTCACCACCGCCCTGTTCGGGGTAGTGGTGCGCAAGGCCTACGGACTGGGCGTCCAGGCCATGTGCGGGGCCAGCTCGGGCATGCCCTACTTCACCGTCGCCTGGCCCACTGCCGAGTTCGCCGGGATGAATATCGAGGGGTCGGTCAAGCTGGGCTTCCGGAAGGAGCTGGCCGCCATCGAGGACCCCGAGGCCCGGCGGGCCGATTTCGACACGCGCGTCGCGCGGGCCTACGAGAGCGCCAAGGCCGTGAACGCGGCCGCAGGTGGCGGCCTGGACGACGTGATTGATCCCGTGGAGACCCGCAGCTGGATCGTCCGGGGCCTCCAGGCCCTGCCCCCGGTTCGGCCGCGCGAGGGCAAGAAGTACCCCTATATCGACCCCTGGTGACCCCCACCCGGCCTGGCATTCCCCCGGTCAAGGCCTGCCCGTTAACCAAAAAGTCGTGCCTGCATGGCTAGGGTCCGCCCTATCTTCGCCACGGTCCACTGCAGTCTGGCGAAGCCCCCTTGATCGGACCTGAAACAGGGCAGAGCCGGAGAGACCATGGAGCCCGCCGCCATCACGCCGGAGACCTTCTCCTTCCTCGCCCTGTTCGCCCGGGCGGACTGGGTGGTGAAGTCCGTGATGGTCTTCCTTGGCCTGGCGTCGCTGGCCTCCTGGGCGGTAATCTTCGACAAGGGCGTGCGACTTCGCGGGCTGAACCGGGCGGCGGACGCCTTCGAGGCCGAGGCGTCGTCAGGGCGCGGCCTCGAGGACATCGCCCTGGAGGCTGGCGACAACCCGCCCCACACCCTTCACCGGATGCTCCAGGCGGCGCTCTTGGAATGGCGGGAAGCCCGCGGTCGCGGACCGGTCTCGGAGGGACAGGCGGCCTTCCTGATCCAGCGGATCGACCGGGTCCTCGACGCCGCCATCGCCCGTGAGGCCCTGCGGATCGAGGCGGGACTGTCGGCCCTGGCCATCGTCGCCACCGCCTCGCCCTTCATCGGCCTGTTCGGCACGGTGTGGGGGATCATGCACAGCTTCCAGGCCATTGCAGTGCAGAAGAACACCAACCTCGCCGTGGTGGCGCCCAGCATTGCCGAGGCCCTGTTCGCCACCGCCCTGGGCCTGATCGCCGCTATCCCTGCCTATATCGCCTTCAACCACTACTCCTCCGCGGTCGGCCGCTACACCGCAAGGCTGGAGGCCTTCGCTGACGACCTGTCTACCGCCGTCCAGCGTCGACTGGCCGCGAAGGTCTGACCCATGGCCCTGTCTGCGAACGACGCGTTTTCCGGGGCCGGCGGCGGAGGCCGCAGGCGGCGCTATGGCCGCAACAGGCGCTCGGCCCTGTCCGAGATCAATGTGACGCCGCTTGTGGATGTCATGCTCGTCCTCCTGATCGTGTTCATGATCTCCGCACCCCTGCTCACGGCCGGCGTGCCCCTTGAACTCCCGAAGACCGAAGCCAGCGCCATCCGGGAGGCCGAGGCCCCGGTCAGCATCGCGATCCGCGCCGACGGTGCCGTCTTCGTCCAGGATCAGCCGACACCCTTCGAGGCCCTGGGGCCGGCCCTCGCCGCCGCCGCCTCG
>NZ_JBAXIM010000130.1:0-7192 GCF_037138395.1 Phenylobacterium sp. | reverse complement strand
TCAGGCCCGGCCCAGGACCCCCAAGGGCCGTCAGGCCCGGCCCAGGACTTTCGCCCTCAGCCTGCGCATGCCGCCCAGCCAGCGGTCGTAGTCCGCCGTCTTGCGCTGCATGTAGGTGAGGACGATCTGGTGCGGCAGGATCAGGAAGCTTTCCGCCTCCAGTCCCTTCACCACAGCCTCGGCCACGTCGTCGGGCGACAGGACGCCATCCAGGTTCTGCGGCTGCTCCTGGCCCCCGCCGGCCCGGAGCATGGCCGTGTCCACCCCCTGCGGGCAGAGGACCGAGACCTTGATCCCCAGGTCGCCCTGGGCGATGGCCAGGCTCTCGGCGAAGCCGATGGCCGCGTGCTTGGTGGTGGAATAGACCGCGCTGCCGATCTGTGACAGCAGGCCCGCCGCCGAGACCGTGTTGAGGATATAGCCCTCGCCCCGGGCGATCATGCCGGGCAGGGCGGCCCGGGCACCGTAGACGTGGGCCATGACATTGACCCCCCAGGCCCGGTTCCAGACCGCGTCCGTCGCCGAGGCGGCGTTGTCCGGGTCCGGCTCGCCGCCGCCCACGCCGGCGTTCTGGCAGAACAGATCGATGCGCCCATGCGCGGCCTCAACCGCCCGGACCATGGCCTCGACGGCTGCCGGGTCGGAGACGTCCACGCCGTAGGACGAGCCGCCGATCTCGGCCGCGACCTTCGCGGCGCCCTCGGCGTTGAGGTCGACCACGGCGATATGGGCCGCGCCCTCCCGGGCGAAGCGCCGGCACAGGGCCGCGCCTATGCCATCGGCACCGCCGGTCACGATGATGATCTTTCCGTGAATCTTCATGGAGGACTCCTAGTCGTAGGCCATCAGGATTTCGTCGAGTGCCCGCTCAAGGTCGATGACGGTCGAGCACTGGGTGAGAAGCGTACAGAAAGGGCGGTATTCCAGCAGGCAGCTGTCTCCCGAGCCCCAGTTCGGCGCTGGCTCCGGGCACAGCCAGACTAGGCGCTTGGCCTGGTCGGCGATCTGCTTGAAGACGTCCAGGCGCGGGTTCGAATAGTTGGAGCGGCCGTCGCCGAGGATCAAGACGGTGGTCCGCCGGTCGATCACCTCGGTGAAGTCCCGGTCTAGCTCCAGGAAGGCCGCGCCATAGTCGGTGCCCCCCGAGCCCACCTCGTCGACGATGGCGCGCATGGCGGTCTCGAAGGGCAGGGTCTCGAGCGGCCGGCTGACGTCAGCCAGGTGGGCCGAGAAGGCGAAGGTCTCTAGGTCGGTGACCTTCTCCTTCAGGGCGTGCAGGAAGAGGAGCAGGAAGCGGACATACTGGGCCACCGAGCCGGAGACGTCGCAGACCGCCACGATCTTGGGCCGGTCCTTGCGCTTGATCTTCCAGATGATGTCGAAGGGCACCCCGTCATGGCCGGCGTTGGCGCGCAGGGTGCGGCGCACGTCCAGCCGGCCCCGGTCCCTGACCTTGCGCCGGCGCGCGTGGCGGACGGCCAGGCGCTTGGCCATGCGCTCGACCAGGGCCCGCATGCGGGCGGTGTCGCTGCGCCCCAGGGCCCCGAAACTGCGCTCCGCCAGGATCTCGTTCATGAAGGCGTCCTGCGCCGACCGGCCGTAGATCTCGAACCGGGCCTCGACGAAGGCGCGGGTCTGCTTCTGCAGGGCAGAGCGGTCGCCCATCAGGGCTTCGGCGTCCGCCTGTCCCTGCGCGTCGCGGCGGCCCAGGGCCTCCATCAGCCGCGCCTCCAGGGCCTCGACGCCCATCTGCTCCATCATCTTGCGGCTGTAGTAGCCGGACTGGGTGGCGAAGCGGATCTCATCCACCCCTGCCGCCGCGCCAGCCCGCTCCAGGGCCATGGCCATCTTTCCGGGGTTCTCGCCCCGGACCAGGGCGGAGAGGGCCTCCACTGGATCGCCCCCGTCACCGCCCTCGTCACCGCCCTCGCCACCGTCCTCGGTGTCCCCGGACTGGGGCTCGCCCCCGGCCCCGGCCTCGCCCTCGCCCAGCTGCCCGGAGTCCGGGTCTTCGCCCTCGCCGGGTTGACTCTCCGACGCGGCGGCGGCGGCGGCTTCCCGGCTGAAGTAGAGCTCGAACAGCTTTTCGTGGATCGCCTTTTCCTCGACCGACTTGGCCAGAACGGTTCCCAAGGCAGTCTTCAGGACGCGCCGGTCTTCCCAGCCCACCACTTCGACCGTGCGCGCGGCGTCCATGGCCTCGGTGGTCGAGACCCCGGCACCGGCGGACCGCAGGGCCCGGATATAGCGGGTGAGCGTCCGCTCCATCAGCGGCCGGCCTTGTCCCGGCTATCGAGCAGGGCCTCCACCTTGCCCGACACCTCGGCAATGTCGGACTGCCGCTTGAGGATGACGTTCAGGGTTGAGCGCACCATGGCCGGCTCGAGGGAATCAGCGTGCAGGAGAATCAGGGTGCGGGCCCAGTCGATGGTCTCGCTGATCGAGGGCAGCTTGCGGATATTCTCGCCCCGGACGGCCTGGATGAAGGCCACCAGGCGCTCCAGCAGCCGCTCGGAGACGCCGGGAACCCGGGTGCGCACGATCCGCGCCTCCAGCTCGGCGTCGGGGAAGTCGATGTGCAGGTGCAGGCAGCGGCGCTTGAGGGCGTCGCCCAGCTCCCGGGTGGCGTTGGAGGTCAGCATCACCAGGGGCGGCACCTGGGCCGCGATCGTCCCGATTTCCGGTACGGTCACCTGGTAGTCCGAGAGGACCTCCAGCAGCAGGGCCTCAAACTCTTCGTCGGACTTGTCGATTTCGTCAATCAGCAGGACCGAGCCTGTCGACTGCTCCATGGCCTTCAGGAGGGGGCGCGGCTCCAGGAAGTCGCGGGAGAAGAAGATGTCCTGGAAGCTGTTCAGCTTGTGAAGGGCCTCGTCCAGGCTGTCTGCGTCCTCGACCAGGTGGCCGATCTTGTCCTTGAGGATCTGGGTGTAGAGGAGCTGCTTGCCGTACTTCCACTCGTAGAGGGCCTTGGACTCGTCCAGGCCCTCATAGCACTGCATCCGGATCAGGGGCTGGCCCAGGCCCAGGGCCACCGAGCGGGCGAGGTCGGTCTTGCCGACCCCGGCGGGCCCTTCGATCAGGACGGGCTTGCGCAGATGGTGGGCCAGGTAGACGGCGGTGGCGATCTCCGGCGTGGCGATGTATCCCGACTGCGCCAGCATGGACAGGACAGCCTCAACGGAGGCGAGGCCCTCCGGCGTCTCCACACTTTTCGCCGCACCCGTCACCGCATCCGTCATCTCGTCTCCCCTGCCCGCCGTTCGCGGGTCCTGTTGGTTTCCAGTCCGGCCGAGCATTAGCGGACAGATCCGTCGAGACCAACCGTCATCCTTTCCTTGCCCGGAAAATTTGAATAAGGAGTATGGAGCGACCGCAGAGTCCGGGGAGGTCCATGAAGCTCTATCACTGCGCCGATGCGCGTTCCCTGCGCCCCCTCTGGGCGCTGGAGGAGCTGGGCGTCGACTACGAGCTGGTCAACATGGCCTTCCCGCCCCGGGCGACCTATCCCGGCTACCTCGACATCAATCCCCTGGGCACGGTGCCGACCTTTGTCGACGGCGACGTCACCCTCACCGAGTCCACAGGCATCTGCCACTACCTGGGCGAGAAGTTCGCGCCCACGGACCTGAGGGTCGATCCCGCCGAGCCGGCCTACGGCGAGTACCTGAACTGGATGTACCGCAGCGACGCGACCCTGACCTTTCCCCAGACCATCGTGCTCAGATACACGCGCCTGGAGCCCAAGGCGCGTCGCCTGCCCCAGGCGGCCGAGGACTATACGGTCTGGTACCTTTCGCGCCTGCGCAGCGTTGAGGCGGCCCTCGGGGACAGGGAGTTCCTGTGCGCCGGCCGCTTTACAATGGCCGATATCGCCGTCCATTACGCCCTCTTCCTGGGCGAGACCCTGGGCCTGGCGGAACGCTATAAGCCCCGCTCCCGGGACTATCTGGAGCGGCTCAAGGACCGCCCGGCCTTTCGGAAGGCCCGGGAGAGACAGGCCGCCGGGGCGGACTGAGCGACCTCTTTGCACGCACAAGCCAGGGGCGCCGGCCCCGAGGGAGTGAGACCATGAGCACTGTTGATCCCAAGGACCTTGCGGACTTCTCCGAGCAGGCCGACGCCTGGTTCGCCGAGAACGTCGCGCGCGATCCCGGCTTCATGCTGCCCCTGACCTTCATGGAGGTTGGCACGGATACTCAGTTCAACTTCCTGCGGGACTGGCAGAACAAGGTCTGGGAGGCCGGCTACCTGGGGGCCGCCTGGCCGAAGGCCTATGGGGGTGGCGGGCTTCCGCAGGCCTTCCAGACCGCTGCCACCCGGGCCATGCGCAAGCGCCAGGGTCCGATCATGCTCAACGCCATCGGCCTGAACTGGGCCGGGCCCCTCCTGTTGGAGATGGGGACCGAGGCGCAGAAGCAGGCCCACCTGAAGGGCATCCTCTCGGCCGAGGATATCTGGTGCCAGGGCTTCTCCGAGCCCGGCCACGGCTCGGACCTGGGCTCGGCCCAGACCCGGGCGGTCCGCGATGGCGACCACTATGTGGTCAATGGATCCAAGATCTGGACCACCCTGGGCCGCTACGCGAAATACATGATCCTGCTGGCCCGGACCGATCCCTCCACCGAGCGCAAGTATGACGGGCTGAGCTTCTTCCTCATGCCCATGAAGGCGCCAGGCATCGCGACCGTCCCGATCCGCAAGCTGACCGGCGAGCATGGCTTTACCCAGACCTTCTTCACGGACGCAAAGGCCCCGGCTGACGGCCTGGTCGGCCCCGAAGGTGGCGGCTGGAAGGTGGCCATGCGCACCCTGGAGTACGAGCGCGGGGCCCGGGGCGGACAGGCCGGAGGCTATGTCTCGGTCGGCGCCAACGCCTTCGACGTCTTCGCGCTGGCCCAGCGGACGAAGCGCGGCGGCCAGCCGGTTCTGGAAGACCCCCTGGTCGCTGACGAGATGGTCGGCTTCCTGATGGAGATCCAGGCCCTGACCCTCAACGGCCAGCGCACCCAGGTGCCCGAGCTGATCGCCGACCGGCCCCAGGGCATCCCCCTGGCCGCCAAGCTGATGGGCACGGAGATGTCCCGTCGGCTCAATGATTTCGCGGTCCGCCTCACCGGCGTCCGCGGGGCCTTCTATGTCGATGAGCCGGAGGCTACGGACAACGGCCTGTGGGCGCGCAACTACCTGAATGCCTTCTCGGCCACCATCGGCGGAGGCACCTCGCAGATCCAGGCCAACATCGTCGGCGAGCACGTGCTCGGCCTGCCGAAGTCCTAGGGAGGCGAGGTCAATGAAGGATCTGGGACGGATCGGTTTCACCGAGGACCAGGCGACTCTCCTGGATGTCGCCACGGACTTCTGCCAGCGGCGCTCCCCGGTGGCGACCGTGCGCCGCCTGATGGAGGCGGAGGCTGGTCACGACCCCGCGGTCTGGTCCGAGCTGGGCGACCTGGGCTGGCTGGGTGTGGCCATTCCCGAGGCCTACGGCGGTTCCGGGCTTGGCCTCGCCGAGGTGGTCCCCCTGGTGGAGCAGATGGGACGCCGGCTCATGGCCGGACCCTTCGTCTCCACGACCCTCGCTGCCCAGGCCCTGATCGCGGCAGGGACCGAGGACCAGAAGCGCGAGGCCCTGCCGCGGATCGCAGCCGGCGAGGCGGCGACCCTGGCCCTGGCCGAGCTGGATACCGACTGGGAGCCGGACGCCATCGCCTGCACCGCGACCCGGCAGGCCGACGGCCGACTGGCCCTGTCCGGGCGCAAGGTCCTGGTCACCGACGCCGCCGAGGCTCGCCGGATTATCGCCTCCGTCCGGATCGACGGCACCCCCGCCCTGGTGCTGCTGACGCCCGATGACCTCCCGGCCGGTGCCCTTCGCCGGGAGACGGTGATCGACGGGACGCGCAGGTCCTTCGCCCTGACCCTTGACGGAATCGTACTGGACCCTGACCGGCGGTTCGATCCGGACCGGACAGTCGCCGCCCTGGAACACATCCACCTGGCGGCCAATCTCCTGGCCGCCGCCGACATGGTGGGCGGGACCCAAGCCTGCATCGACGACACCCTGGACTACCTGCGGACCCGCACCCAGTTCGGCAAGGTGATCGGCTCCTACCAGGCGCTGAAGCATCCCATCGTCGACGCCTACACCCGCTATGAGCAGGCCCGTTCGCATCTCTACAGCGCCGCGCACTGCTTCAACGAACAGGGGACCGGCGAGATCGCCGTTCGCATGGCCAAGGCCTCCGCAGACGTCGCCTACAGCTTCGCCGCCGACCGTGCGATCCAGTTCCATGGGGGCTTCGGCTTCACCTGGGACTGCGACGCCCAGCTCTACCGTCGCCGGGCCATCTGGCACGCGGCCCAGTTCGGCGACGCCGCCTTCCACCGCAAGAAACTCGCCCGCCTTCTCTTCTGATCCCGGACCCGTCATGACAGATACCGCTTCCCTACCGCCCGCTAACCGCGCGCAGGCCCTCGCCATCCTCACGGCCCCAGGCCAACCCTACGAACTGGCCACCCTCGAGATTGGCGGCTACCTGCGGAAGGTTTTCGCAGCAGCCCCGCCCACCCTGCGCGAGCTGTTCGCCGCTGCCGTGTCGGACGCCACCTTCCTGGTCTATGGCGAGGAGCGCCTGACCTTCTCCGAGGTCGCCCTGGACGCTGCCCGCCTGGCTGCTGTCCTTGTCTCCCGCTTTGGGGTCGGCAAGGGCGACCGGGTCGCCTTTTCCATGCGCAACTTCCCCGAGTGGGTCATCGTCTACCAGGCGGCGACCTCCATCGGCGCCGTGGCCGTGGCCATGAACGCCCTCTGGCAGTCGGATGAGCTGGAGTATGGCCTGAAGGACTCCGGTGCGAAGGTCTTCATCGCCGACCAGGAGCGCCTCGACCGCCTGGCCGGCTGCTCGCCCGACCTCAACCTGCCGGTCATCGCCGTCCGGGCAGACCGTCCGGGTAAGGCCGCGCGCTACGAGGACCTGATGGCAGAGGCTGCGGGCGCGACCCTGCCGGTCGTCGATATCGCCCCTGAGGATGACGCCACCATCTTCTACACCTCGGGCTCCACGGGCCATCCCAAGGGGGTGGTGTCCTCCCACCGCAACATCATCTCGGCCCTGTTCTCCTGGGAGCTGGACGTCCGCGCCGGCGGCCTCGTGGCGGGGATCGAGCCCGTCCCGCCCGCCCGCCAGCC
>NZ_JBAXIM010000129.1:0-7210 GCF_037138395.1 Phenylobacterium sp. | reverse complement strand
GTCGGGGTCGGCCTCGATCCCGGTGAAGTGCGCGTCCGGCCGCCGGACCGCCGCCGCCAGCATGACCGCGCCCGGGCCGCAGCCGAGGTCCAGCACCCGCTCGCCCGGCTGGGCGTCACAGGCTGCCGCCAGCAGGGCCGCATCCATGCCCGCCCGATAGCCGCGGACAGACTGGAGGAGCCGAACCCGGCCTCCGAGGACTGCATCCGACTGGGTCAGGTCCGTCATCCGATTCCGCCGAAACCCCGGTTTGGCATTGTGCCAGCGAGACGCCTGCCTTATCGCGTGCGGCATGTCTTCCGCAACGCATGCCGCCGACCCGGTCGCCCGCAGCGCGCCCTCCATCGCGGAGCTGACCCGCCTGGCCCGGCGGGACATGGAAGGTGTGGACGGCCTGATCCGCAACCGGATGCAGAGCCCCGTTCCCGTCATCCCGGCCCTGGCCGAGCACCTGATCGGCGGATCGGCCAAGCGCCTGCGGCCCCTCTTGACCATCGCTGCGGCCCGCCTTGCGGGGGCGAAGGACGACGCCTGCCTGAACCTGGCGGCGGCGGTGGAGTTCATCCACACGGCCACCCTGCTGCACGATGACGTCATCGACTCTTCCGAGCTGAGGCGGGGTAAGGTGGCGGCCCACCTGATCTGGGGTGCCCCGGCCAGCGTGCTGGTAGGCGACTTCCTCTTCGCCCGGTCCTTCGAGCTGATGGTCGAGGCCGGGTCCATGCCGGCCCTGGAAATCCTGGCCCGGGCCAGCCGGGTGATCGCCGAGGGCGAGGTGCTACAGCTGACCCGCGCTCACGACCTGGACCTGCCCCAGGAGACCTATCTGGAGATCATTGGCGCCAAGACCGCCGAGCTCTTCGCCGCCGCCTCGGAGGCCGGGGCGGTGTCGGCCGGGGCCGGGGCGAGCGACTGCGCCAGGCTGCGGCGCTTTGGCCAGAACCTGGGCCTGGCCTTCCAGCTGGTGGACGACGCCCTGGACTATTCCGGGGCCAGCGACACCCTGGGCAAGAACCCCGGCGACGACTTCCGGGAGGGCAAGGCGACCCTGCCGCTGATCCTGGCCGTGGCCCGGACGGGCGCGGCGGAACAGGCCTTTTGGGAGCGTGCGGTAGGCCGGCGCGAACAGACCGAGGCGGACTTCGAGCGGGCCCGGACGCTAATCGCCGGCTGCGGCGCCCTGGAATCGACCCTGGCCCTGGCCGAGACCTACGCCGCCGAGGCCAAGGCGGCCCTGTCGGAGTTCGACGGCACGGACGGATGGAAGGCGGCGATGATGGAGCTGGCCGACTTCGCCGTCTGGCGACGGATGTAGGCACCCGGGCTCAGCCCTGGAATTCCAGGTTCCAGGCCTTCCCCGATACGGGCGTAAACCCCTGCGCCTGCCAGAAGGCCTCTGCGCGCACATCGTCCGTGTGCACGGTGAGGCGGCGGACGCTGTCCAGCCCCTCCTGGATCAGGGCCGAGGCGAGGGTGCGGCCGACACCCTGCCGGCGGGCATCCGGATGGACGAAGACGCGGCGCAGGCGCAGGGCGGGGGGGCCATCGTCCGGCATGGGCTCTTGCGTCAGGCCACCAATCCCCGCGAGGCTGCCGCCTTGACGGACGGCGAAAAGGGCGAGGAAGACGGGGGCACCCGCCGCGACCTCCGCCGCCAGCCGGTCCATGTGCCGCCAGCCATCGGCCGCCGCCGCAGCCCGCAGGCGGTCGAAATCCTCCGGAAGCCCGTCCTGGAGGCGGACGACCTGCATCAGCCCGGGGAGATCATGTTCTCGGGCCGGACGACCGCGTCGAACTCTTCGTTGGTCACGTAGCCGCCGCCGACGGCCTCTTCCCGCAGGGTGGTGCCGTTCTTGTGGGCGGTCTTGGCGATCTTGGCCGCTGCGTCGTAGCCGATCTTGGGCGCCAGGGCCGTGACCAGCATGAGGGAACGCTCGAGGGCGGCCTTGATGTTGTCCTCGCGGGCCTCGATCCCGACCACGCAGTTGTCGGTGAAGGAGACGGCGGCGTCGGCCAGCAGGCGGCAGGACTGCAGGAAATTATAGGCCATGACCGGGTTGAAGACGTTCAGCTCGAAGTGGCCCGAGGCGCCGGCGAAGGTCAGGGTGGCGTGGTTGCCGAAGACCTGGGTGCAGACCATGGTCAGGGCCTCGCACTGGGTCGGGTTGACCTTGCCCGGCATGATGGACGAGCCGGGCTCGTTCTCGGGCAGGGACAGCTCGCCCAGGCCCGACCGGGGGCCGGAGCCCAGGAAACGGATGTCGTTGGCGATCTTGAACAGGGAGCCGGCTATGGTGTTGAGGGCACCGTGGCTGAAGACCATGGCGTCGTGGGCGGCCAGGGCCTCGAACTTGTTGGGTGCCGAGACGAAGGGCAGGCCGGTGATGGCGGCGATCTTGGCCGCCACCAGATCGGCGAAGCCGACGGGGGCGTTGAGGCCAGTGCCGACAGCTGTGCCGCCCTGGGCCAGCTCGAGCAGGCCCGGCTGGGCCAGGCGGATGCGCTTGACGCCGTTTTCGACCTGCTGGGCGTAGCCGGAGAACTCCTGGCCGAGGGTCAGGGGGGTGGCGTCCTGGGTATGGGTGCGGCCGATCTTGATGATGGGATCGAAGGCCGCCTGCTTGACCCGCAGGGCGGCCAGCAGGTGTTCGAGGGCCGGCAGGACGTCGTGGTGCACCTGCTCGGCGGCGGCAATGTGCATGGCCGTGGGATAGGTGTCGTTCGACGACTGGCTCATGTTGACGTGGTCATTGGGGTGGACGGGGGACTTGGACCCCATCTCCCCGCCCAGCATTTCGATGGCCCGGTTCGAGATGACCTCGTTGGCGTTCATGTTCGACTGGGTACCCGAGCCGGTCTGCCAGACCGACAGGGGGAAATGGGAGTCGAGCTTGCCGTCGATCACCTCCTGGGCGGCGGCGACGATGGCCTGGCCGATCTTCGGATCCAGCCGGCCCAGCTCCATATTGGCCTCTGCGGCGGCGCGCTTGACGATGCCGAGGGCGCGGACGACCGGCAGGGGCTGTTTCTCCCAGCCGATCTTGAAGTTGCCGAGACTGCGCTGGGCCTGGGCACCCCAGTAGACGGAGGCGTCGACCTCAAGGGGGCCAAAGGTGTCGGTTTCAGTGCGGGTCTTGCTCATGGCGGGCCTCCGGTCGAATGTGCGCCCGGTTTAGCGGAGCCCGGCCAGACTTCAAGGCGGCCGCCGCCGGAGGATGGCCATGGACGCGGGCTGGACCCATCACGGCAAGGTGCGCGCCCGGGAGCACGAGGGCGCCATCGAGGTGGTCGTCGACGGCCTGACCACCCAGAGCCGCTATTACAAACCGCTGATCTACGAGTTCTTCCGCAAGGCCTGGCGTGGCGGCCGGCCGGCCTGGGGCGAGTTTTCGGTGGAAATCGTCATGGACTATGTGGGCGATCCGCCGTGGATGGACCTGGACAACCTGGCCAAGGCCCTGCTGGACGCCATCAAGGGCTATGTCTTCCACGACGACGCCCAGGTGGCCCGGCTGCTGGTGGAGCGGCGCGCCGGCGAGTGCGAGCGGATCTCGATCCGGGTCCAGCGGCTGGGTGACGCGCCTGACAGATCGGCGTGAACGGGGCGTTGTGAAACGCGAGACGGCCGCATCCCGGGGGTGGGGATGCGGCCGCCCGATCGTCTCCCGGGGGATTGGGGGGAGACGGAAACTCAGCGGTACTGTTGAATCCGCGTGGTCCTTAGCCCGGCCAGGCCGTGCTTCTCGATGGACTTCTGCCAGGCCTGGAACTCTTCCTGGGTCAGGGAATACCGTTCGCAGGCCTGTTCGAGGCTGAGGAGACCGCCACGGACGGCGGCCACCACCTCGGCCTTGCGGCGGATCACCCAGCGCCCGGTGTCTGCCGGCGGCAGGTCCCGTATGGTCAGCTGTGAGCCGGTCGGCCCGATGACATAGGCCTCCCCCCGGCTGTTGGTCCGCAGCTGTGTCTGTTGTTGTTGATACATGGCTTTACGCCCTTCCCACCATCAGGTCTTGGGACCAGTCTGGCCGGCATGGCATAACGTCCGATGAAAAATCGTAGTAAATAAACTGATAATCACAGCTACCCCCATGTATTAAAGAGATACAGTCAAGATGTGTTGCGATGTTAAATCGCATTAACCTCAAGACTTATCTCTTCATATTGATAAGTTCTTCCAGCATCTGATCGGCGGTCGTGATGATTTTTGAAGATGCGGAATATGCTCTTTGGGTAGTTATGAGCCCTGTGAACTCTGCAGACAGGTCGACCTTCGAGGCCTCGAGGGATGAGGACTGAATAGAACCGGCGCCGCCCAGTTGCGGCTCCTTCACAGAATACTCGCCGGACCGGGTCGACTGGGAATAGGCGTTGCCGGCCACCGCGTTCAAGCCATCGGGGTTAGCGAAGGTTGCAAGGCCAATCTGGGCCACCAGACGGACCAGGTTGTTGTCGAAGATGGCCGTGACCTTGCCGTCTTCCGAGACCTCGACGCCCGACACATTGCCGAGGGGCGCGCCGTCGGGGTTGATGGAGGCGACCGCAGAAGTGGCTGAGAACTGGGTGAACTTGGTGAGGTCCATGTCGATGCTGGCGGCGTTGATGCCCAGGCCGGAGGCCCATCTGAGGCCCGCGCCGGCGGAGGAGGCGGCGAGGGCGATGTTCGGCGGATTGCCGAGCCCCCCGAAGAGGGTCGAGTTAGCTTCATCGAAGGAGCCATCTGACTGGAATGTCATCAACCCCGCAGCGATCTGGCCCGGACGCGCGGCACCGGCGACATCGCTGGCCGGTACGGAGTAGATCTCCGCGTGCCAGGAGTTGGCGGCGGCCGAGTCCTTCAGGAAGGCCATGGCCACCCGACGGCTGCCGCCACCGGAGTCGATGATGTTCATCTGGAAGGTGAAGTCAGGCTTGGTGCCGGTGGCGGGGTTGTTGGCGTAGTCGGCCAGGGAGAAGGCGGTGCCACCGGCGTAGGTAGCGTCGCCCACCGAGCCGGTGATGCCCCGCTTGTCGAGGTTGGCGTTAATGAGGATTTCGGAGGTCGGCAGGACCTGGGCCCCCAGGTCCTTGATGTTGATCGAGTTCATCTGGCTCAGGTCGGAAGGATCGGTGACGATGGTCCCGGTGGCGTCCGCCGGCCAACCCTGGAGATAGTAGCCGGAGTCATTGACCAGGTAGCCATCGGCATCGACGCTGAACGAGCCTGATCGGGTGAAATACCGGGGATCCTGGGTTGTCACTCCGGTGCCCTTGTCGGTCACCACGAAGAAGCCATTGCCGGCGATGGCAAGGTCGGTAGGCGAAGCCGCCGGCTGGATCAGGCCCTGGTCGCCGATGAAGTGACGGGTGATCGCCTCTACCCCGCCGGCGGAGTAGCGGCCCTTCACGACCTGTGAGGTCACGACGTTGGCGAAGTTGATCTGGGTCCGCTTGTAGGCGGTGGTGTTGGTGTTGGCGATGTTGTCTGAGATCGCGGCCAGGGCCGAGGAGTTGGCGATCAGACCGGAGACGCCGGCGAGGAGGGCGCTGTTGATGCTCATGGTGTCTGCTTTCCCGGGGTGTCGAGTTTAAGGATTATGGTGGCGGCCTAGGCGGGCTGCCGGACGGAGGTGACGGCGGTCCAGGGGACCTTTGCGCCGCCAATGGAGAGGACGGGTTTTCCGTTCACCTGCTCGACGCCCGTGACGACGCCGCGCTGGAAGACCCGTGAAGTGATGGTGGCGCCGGAGGCGTCCATCGGTGTGATGCGGAGGGTGTACTCACCGCCGTCCGGCCGCTTCAGGCCCGTAAGGTCGGTTCCCGACCAGGTGAATGTGTTATCGCCCGCCGAGACGCCGGAGGGTGAGGCGACGGCCATGGTCCGGCCGTTGGCGTCCAACACCTCGACCTTCACGGAGGCGGCGTCTCGGCCCAGGTTGTAGGCCCAGGTCGCCTTGCCGCCGGCCAGGCCAGTGGTGGCCGAGTCTGCGGAGACCTCCCGCCCGAGGACGGAAACCGCCTGGGACATGCCCGTTCCGGTGTTCCCGACCAGCTGCTTGAGGAGGTCATTGGAGTAGAGCTGCTGCTGCACCCCCGTCATCTGGACCAGCTGCTGGGTGAACTGGTTGGAATCGAGGGGGGACAGGGGATCCTGGTTCTGGATCTGGGTGGTCAGTAGCTTCAAGAAGGTGTCGTAGCTGCTGGACAGCTGGGCCTTGCCAAGGGCGCCTATGTCCTGTCCGGCGGCCTGAGATCCTGTCGCTGCAGTGACGGCCATGGGTCAGATCCTGATGTCTACGCCGGCGCGGAGTGAGAGACCGCGCCCGGCGAGGGGGCTGGAGGGGGATGGAAGGGTGTTGGCTTGCGCCTCGCGTTCGGGGGGCGCCGACGATTGGGGCCGTCCATCCTGGCCGTCGCCCCATCCGGACGACCGGCCCTGGGAGCGGTCACCAGCGACGTCGAAGGACAGGCCCCCGGACAGGTTAAACCCCGAGGTCTCGAGGCTGCGCTGGAGGTCTTCAGCCCGACGGCTGAGCTCCCGCGCAGAATGCGAGGTCTCGAAGGTGAAGGCGGCGCGGATCCGCCCGGACGAGTCGATCTCCAGGCGGACGTCGACACGGCCAAGGCCCAAGGGGTTGAGCTCCAGGTCGAACCGGGTGACGCCGTCGTCCAGCTTGCGAGCCGTCTGGACGGCGAGGGCGGCGACCGTTTCCGGGGTTGAGCGCACAGGAAGAGCCTGGGCCGGCGGTGCCGGACGGAATTCGGCGGTGGCCGGAGCCAGCGCGGCGGCCTCGGCGGCCTCGCGGCCAGGGACCCTGGCCACTACGGCCTTCAGGTCGAGATCCTTGTCCTTCGCCGGGTCCTCGCCGCCTGGAAGGGCAGAAACCTGCGCCGTCAGAGCCATGCGGGAGGGCGCCGAGGACGTGACCAGAGGCGCAGGCGCCGAGGTCTGGAGGGCCTCAGAACTCGTTTCGGGGGCGGTTGCGGAGAGGCCACGTCGGGCCTCCGGCGAACGGCTGGACGCCGCTGCACGTTGCTGCCGGTCTCGACCATCCCACAGCCATTGCGGCTCTAGTCCATTTTGGTGCTGATCCTGACACCTGCGATTCAGATGGCGACACCCCGCTGATCACTGCATGCTCAATGGGGTACTCCGACTGTGTGCAGCAGCTGCTCGCGAGTGGGGCGAACCCGAATATCATCACACAGGTAGGTCGATTGGTGGCTTCCA
>NZ_JBAXIM010000128.1:0-7329 GCF_037138395.1 Phenylobacterium sp. | reverse complement strand
TCGCAGAGGGAGTTGGCTTGCCCAATCTCCACCTTCCGTTGGGTGTGACTGTCTGCGGTGCAGGCAGTCTGACGCGGATTTGTCTCGAGCCGGGCACATTCCACCTTGGTCTGACTGCCCTGCTTCACAAGCGACTTCCACTCAGCCCAGGCGTCTGGCCGATCGTGCCCTACGGCACGCAGGAAGTGACCAACCTCCGGGCCATCGCCCCTGCCAGCCCTTCACTTCTCGGCGTCTTGCGCCCTCTTGCGATAGGCACCCATTCCGCCCGGGCGCCGTCCGTGCGGCGTGTCATCGCCAGGATCCGGCCCTGGTGGGACATCCAGTATCCCAGTGCCTCCTCGAACTGCTCCTGGTCGGGGAAGCGCTCGCGCCTCGGCTTGCTGTCTTCCAGTTGCTTCCGGTAGTCCACGCTCATGAGATCCTCCTGTCCAGATAGTGCCGCCGCTAGACGGCCAATTTCTGAAGATGGTCGGGCAGACCTTCAAAGGCGAACGGGTTCAGGAATTGTCGCCGCCACATCGCGTTACGGTCGACTTCTGAAAGCTCGGCCTCATCGCAGATTTCGGCCCAAGCCTCGCGCACCGTTCCGACCTGGGCCGCGATGATCGCGTCAGCGTCGGCCTCCGTGAGTTGAAAATTCTTGGCGGCCTTCCGGCAGGTCACGAGCTGGCTCATTCGGTCATCAGCCGTGATGAGCATCGCTTGTGTGGCCTCGTTACCGGCGCGTGCCTGCGGACAGATGTCGTACGCGGACGTGAGTGTTAGAGACTTCCCGTCCCAAAACGCAGCGTGATTGCGCGCGTGATCGTCGGTGTTCCCGACGAGAATGTTGAAGACGAGTCGGCCGTAGAGCTCACGAAGCGTGCCCGCCGGATCGGTAAAGCGGTGGCGGATGAGCGAGCAGAGGTCTTCGTAGCTCGCGTATCGCGCCATCATCTCGTCGAGCCCGAAGAGCGTGAGAGCTGAGACCATCGCCTTGCGCGTCCAGCCAGCAGCAGTACGCGATCTGTCGAAGCGCTCAATGAGAAGCACGTCGCGGCCGGCCGCTTTGACAAGGCGCACCGGCGCCACGTTCAGGCCGATGCGCTCGGCGAGGCGCATCGCGATGTATTCGGCCTTAACCAGGTTGAGGACGTCGTTCTGCGCGGGGAATTTCGCGATGTATTTTTCTGAGTGCTCGACAAGCATCACCTTCGGGCGGGCACCACCAAGCGAGCTTCCGTGGAAGAGGGCTTGCTCTAGCTCAGGCGTCAGCGGCACGCCCTTCTCGACGCGTTCTGCCGCGGCCATCAGTTCTTCAAGTGTCGCCGTGCGAGCTTCACGCGCCACGTACTCGGTGGGCGAACTTTGGAAGTCGAGCGCGCCGATCCGGTCAGATCCAGACTCCAGAAGGTAGGTCAGCTCATCGAGCTGATTGACGTCTATGTCATCGCGCTTGCGGCCGAAGCGGCGGTTGATAATCACGCGGCGACCCCACGCGTCGGGCGCACCGTCGCGGATGCAACTCGGCATGTTGAGGCCGGTGGCGGGCTGTTGAAGTCCAGCCTTGAGAGGCAGCTCAGGCTCGTAAATTGAGATCGCGTCTTTGCGCGCGAGATAGGATTGGCCGTAGTTGAAAACGAGGTTGCTGCCGTCGAGCGTCAGGAGGCCCGCGACGACCGGCTCCGTTTCGCCCGGCAGCCATATCCAGACGTAAGCCTCGCTCGGACGGTCCTTAGAAGTCATCGCGGACCGTCCGTGTTTTTCTGCGTACGGCTTTCGGGAGAAGTGCGAGCTTGCTGCCTGTATCGTTGATGCGGCCCGCAAGCGAACTCCGCTCGGCTTCAAAAAGCGGGACGCCGACAATCGCAGCCGTTTCAAAAACAGCGCCGATCGAACAGCCCGGTTCGCCACGTTCGATTCGATGAAGGAGGTCGCGTGAGATGCCGGCGCGCGTCGCTAAATCCTGCGTCGTCAGCTTGCGCTCAATGCGCCCAATGCGGATGAGCTGACCGAGCAGTTCGATAGCGTCGATCGCATAACGGGAATAAGAGCGTTGAGCGGGCTTTGGCATGGTTTTGTCCTATAAACCCGGCGGAAGGGTGCCTTGTGACGATCTAATAAGACAGTTTACTGATTTTACCGGTAAAAAGTCAATATCCGTCTTATTAATGCGTCGGGAAGCAATTTCGCGCCGTATTAATAAGACAATTTCATTCGCTTTGGCTCATAACCGTCAAACGGGGCTTGCAGTCTCACACAGATTTGTCTCGAGCCGGGCACATTCCACCGTGGCCTGACTGCCCTGCTGCACAAGCGACTTCCACTCAGCCCAGGCGTCTGGCCGATCGTGCCCTACGCCACGCAGGAAGTGACCAACATCCACGGCCGTCACCCCTGCCAGCCCTTCACTTCCCAGCGTCTTGCGCCCTCTTGCGATAGGCACCCATCCCGCCCGGGGCACCGTCCATGCGGCGCTAGCTAAAGAGGTCCGCCTGAGCAAAATATTTGCTCCCAAGCAAAAAACTCGTTGTATCCTCTGCGTTAGCTAGCTATGAAGCTGCCATTGACAACGGAGGCGACCATGAAGCTACGCATTCTTGACGTTGAGGGAAGCCCGAAGGAACTAGCAGATTTCTATAAGGAACTCGGCGTGAGTACCGATGATATGCTCCGCGGCCCCAGCCCTCTCCAGGCAGCGACAGCTGACGGGGTTGCAAGTGTGGGGGTGGTGGCGCAAGCTCTGGAGCCCCAGAACGCCTCGGATACTACCTCCACGCGCCCTATGAACATTTCAGTCGCGCGCCGCGCACTTTCGCGCAGGCCGCTTTCCCCACAAGTGAGGGCAGTTTTCAAAAAGATCTACGACGCTCACCCCAACTTGGTGCCGTCGGCAGAGCTCCAGAAGGTGGCCGGCTACACGGGTTCTCAGCTTGCCGGGCTGTTTGGGGCGTTTGGTCGCCGCTTGGCCCACACTGAGGGCTTTCAAGCAGGCGACTGCTTCTGGAAGTACGAGTACGATCACACGGCCAATGCGTGGTCCTATGGCCTGTACGACGAATCCCGCGAGGCCATCAGGCTCGAGGGGCTCGTATGATGACTGTAGATTCGAACTCCGAGCGGCTCGTCGCAGCCATTCCTTCCATGACGGACGGCCAGCGCACTGAGATGCGGCGGAACGCGGACAGGTTGGCGGCGGAGGGAACCCCACTTCAGAAGGAAGCAGCGCGCCATATTGTCGAGGCTCTCGACCATCATCGACAGTCCCAAGCAGACGCTCTAACCGCCCACCTCACCAGCCTGACTGTCGAGCAGCGCGTGCTGGAGGCGTTTCGCGCCCTGCCGCCAAGCGAAACAGACTTAACTGTCATGCGGGCGCTGCTCGATCATCCCGGGAGTACGTCTGCCGAGTTAAGCCAAGCCTGCGGATGGGGTGCCCAGACCTGGCACATGCACTTTGGCACAATGTGCGCGAACCGGAGCGCGTACTTGTGGCCCGCGCCCCGCGGCAAGGACCATGGGAAAGAGTATTTCACCGGAATCTTTGCCGACCTTGGCGACGGTAGCCGGTGGACCATGCGACCCAGCGTCGCTCAGGCCTTGGCCACCATCGGCATACGCAAGAAGTCCTAACGCCAACTGTGGGAGCGCCTTCTCGGTATTTGGGAGGATCAATTCGCGTCCCTGCGCAAAGGAGGCGTGTGTCATGCCCTGGTAGTGGTGTAGCTCGGCGGTAACAGGGCCGATGCCCCAAGTTCTCTCTGTGTTTGTTTCGGCTGCCGATCCTCTGGCGAACCGGACGCCGTTATGATCCCGGGGCATACTGAAACCACTGATGTTTTCAGAACCGCACCAAATCGCCACGGTGCGGAGGTCTGGAGAGTATTCGGCCATTCAGAGAGAAATCCGGCCATTTCCCGGCACGCGCAGTGCGGAGCCCTTTTGGGGAAACCCTGTAATATCACGGGATTTTCCGGCCCCGCCCAAGGCGCAGAGAGATTTGTGGCGAGGGGCGTTGGCGGTGCGAGTGGGATTCGAACCCACGTTAGAGTTTCCCCTAAACACGCTTTCCAAGCGTGCGCCTTCAACCACTCGGCCACCGCACCCCACGCGCCGGAGGCGGGCCTCCAGCGTGGAGGGGTGGAGATATACCGGCGCGGGGCGGCGGGCAAGGCGGCAGGTGCAATCGTCGGCGGGCGGGCTTATCTTGCGGGTCACGCACCGCCACCGCCCCCTGAAGGAGCCCCCGCATGGTCTTCCTGCGCAAGTCCCCCGACATGCCCACCGCCGCCACGGCCCTGCCCGGCCGGCCCGATCCCCTGCCCACGGCGGCGGTCAACTTCGTCACCGGCCAGCCGCTGAAGGGGCCCTTCGCCCCGGGCCTGCAGGTCGCCCTCTTCGCCATGGGCTGCTTCTGGGGCGTGGAGCGCAAGTTCTGGCAGACCCCCGGCGTGGTCGCCACGGCCGTGGGCTATGTCAACGGCTTCACCCCCAACCCCACCTACGAGGAGGTCTGCTCTGGCCGCACCGGCCATACCGAGGCCGTGCTCGTGCACTTCGACCCCTCCGTCGTCAGCTATGAGGGCCTGCTGAAGGTGTTCTGGGAGGGGCATGATCCCACCCAAGGCATGCGCCAGGGCAATGACATCGGCAGCCAGTACCGGTCAGGGATCTACGCCCTCGACGAGGCCCAGGCCGAGGCGGCGCGCGCCTCCCAGGCTGTCTACCAGGGCGCCCTGTCGGCGAAGGGCTTCGGCACCATCACCACCGAGATCGTCCCGGCCCCGG
The DNA here is from genome assembly GCF_037138395.1 of Phenylobacterium sp. Classification (GTDB taxonomy): domain Bacteria; phylum Pseudomonadota; class Alphaproteobacteria; order Caulobacterales; family Caulobacteraceae; genus Phenylobacterium. The sequence continues at coordinate 2,559 of NZ_JBAXIM010000128.1, read as the reverse complement.
CCTTCTTCTATGCCGAGCACTACCACCAGCAATACCTGGCCAAGGTGCCCAACGGTTACTGCGGCGTGGACGGCACGGGGGTGACCTGCCCCATCGGGGTGGGCGTAAAGGCTTGAGCCCCGAAGCCTTCCAGGCCGCCGCCCTGGCCTTGCCGGCGACGGAGACGGTCGTCCAGTGGGGCGGCGCCGACGTCTACAAGGTGGGCGGCCGGGTCTTCGCCCTGAAGACCCTGGAAGGGGCCCTGTCGATCAAGGTCAGCGACATCGCCTATGCCGTGCTGGTGGAGACGGGTCAGGCCCGGCCGGCACCCTACCTGGCGCGCGCCAAGTGGGTGGCCTTTGAGGCCCTGGAGGCCCTGGACGCCGAGGAGGTGCGCGGCTGGCTGGCCGCCGCCCACGCCCTGGTCGCCGCCAAGCTAACGCGCAAGGCCCGGGCAGAGCTGGGGCTCGCCGTATAGGCAAGTGCGCCGCTGAGGGGGTCACCGGCCCCTCAGCAGACCCCCTCCGGCCCGCTGCGCGGTCCACCTCCCCCTTGGGGGAGGAATTGGGGGGCAGCCGCCTAGTCCTCTAAGATCAGGCTCTGCTTCTGGGTATCGCGCAGGCGCAGGGCGACGAGGAAGGCGATGGCCATCACGATCGCCACATAGGCGTAGAAGCCACTCTCCGCGCCCGCCTTCTTGAAGGCCAGGGCGGCGTACTCCGCCGAGCCGCCGAAGATGGAGTTGGCCAGGGCATAGGGCAGGGCCACCCCCAGGGCGCGGACGTGGGCGGGGAAGAGCTCGGCCTTGAGGATGGCGTTCACCGCCGTATAGCCCGACAGGATGACGAGCAGCAGGACCACCAGGGCCAGGGCCATCCAGGGCGAGCCGATCCCCGAAAGGGCGCTCATGACCGGGAAGGTGGCCAGGGCCCCGGCGCCGAAGGCGAAGGTGAGGGTGGTCTTGCGGCCAATCCGGTCCGAGAGCAGTCCGAACAGGGGCTGGATCAGCATGTAGACCACCAGCGAGCCCGCGCTGATGGCCGTGGCGGTGTCCTTGGTGAAGCCCGTCGTATTGACCAGGAACTTCTGCATGTAGGTCGTGTAGGCGTAGAAGGCGAGCGAGCCCGCCGAGGTCAGGATGAAGATCATCGCCGTCTCGCGCGGGAAGCGCCGGAACATCTGGACGGCGCCCAGCCGCTCCACCCCCCTAGCCTGGGCGGCCAGGAAGGCGGGGCTCTCGTGGATCCCCCGACGGATGATGAAGACCACAACCGCCAGCAGGCCGCCGATCACGAAGGGAATGCGCCAGCCCCAGGCCTCCAGGTCCGCCCTGGGCATCAGGTTCTGCAGGAGGATCAGCACGGCCAGGGCCGTCAGCTGGCCCATGATCAGGGTGGTGAACTGGAAGCTGGACCAGAAGCCCCGCCGGGTCTTGCCGGCCATCTCCGACATGTAGGTGGCGCTGGCGCCATACTCGCCGCCCAGGGACAGGCCCTGGACCAGGCGGGCCGCCACCAGGCAGATGGGCGCCAGGGGCCCCCAGGCCGAATAGTCCGGTAACAGGGCGATGGCGAAGGATCCGGCGCACATCAGCGAGACCGACAGGGTCAGGGCTGCCCGGCGGCCGGCCCGGTCGGCGTAAAGGCCGGTCAGCCAGGCGCCCAGGGGCCGGGCCAGGAAGCCCACCCAGAAGACCGCCGCGGCCTGCATCAGCTGGGCCGTCGTGTCCCCCTTGGGGAAGAAGTGCGGGGCGAAATAGAGGGCGAAGGAGGAATAGGCGAACCAGTCGTACCATTCCACCAGGTTGCCGGCGGCGCCCCCCAGTATGGCCCGGATGCGGGCCAGGGGGGACAGGACCGGAGGCTCAGGGCTGGCGGTCGGCGGGGCGCCCGTCGAGGCTGCAGCGTCGGTCATCTCTCCCCTCCCCCTGGCCTTGCGGTCAGGCCTGGTCGGCCGTGTGCCCTGGGGTCCGGTCGGCTGTGGCGCGCAGGTAGGCCATGTGGCCAATGAAGGCGCCCTTGACCCAGGGCAGGAAGCTCAGGGTCACCGCGGTCAGGAAGACCAGGGCCACGGGAATGACCACCGCCGGCGGACCCTGCCGAACCCAGGGGATGAACAGGAGCGGCACGATGACCAGGTGGCCGACGATCAGCATGGTGAAATAGGCCGGGCCGTCATCCGCCGGATAGCGCGCCAGATCGACGCCGCAGGCCGGGCAGGCGGGATCGACCTTGAGGTAGGACCGGAACATCTGCCCATCGCCACAATGCGGACAGCGACCACGCAGGCCCCGGGAGACAGCGGTGAAGAAGGCGGGGCTCTGGCTCATGAGCTTCATATGCGCGCGCGGAGGCCAAAAGACCAGAGGGGCGCGGCCTATCCCGCCAGCTGGGCCGTCAGGACCTGGGCGTCGAAATAGTCGCGGTAGAAGACGATCTTGCCGTCCTTGACCTCGAAGACGCCGGTGACCGGCAGCTCCACCCACTTCGACCCGAACAGGTGGCGGTCCAGGCGCTCCATGAACACCACAGGCCCGGCGACGGCCCGGCGCAGGATGTGGAATTCGTTCTTCGAGATCGG
>NZ_JBAXIM010000127.1:0-7333 GCF_037138395.1 Phenylobacterium sp. | reverse complement strand
AGAGCGGTCATGGTCCGGTTGCGGGCATGGCGCAGGCCCTCAGCCTGGACATACCAGTCCGCCAGCTTCTCGCGGACGGCGCTTTCCTGGAGAAGCGGCGCGCCGTCAGAGCCGGTGGTATCGCGGGCAGCCTCAAGGAACTGGGACCAGCCCGTTCCCGTGGCGCCGCCGACGGCCAGGCGCTCGTTCATCAGGGTCACCAGCGAGACCTTCCAGCCTTCGCCCACGCCGCCGAGGCGCTGGCTGTCCTTGACCCGGACGTCGGTAAAGAAGACCTCGTTGAAACCGGATCCCCCCGACATCTGGTGGATTGGCCGGACGTCGACTCCCGGGTCCTTCATGTCGACCCAGAACATGGTCAGGCCCTTGTGCTTGGGCAGGTTCGGGTCCGTGCGGACGATGACGATGCCAAAGTCCGAGAACTGGGCGCCGGTGGTCCAGACCTTCTGGCCGTTGATGATCCAGTCGCCGGAGCCGTCAGCCGTCTTCTCGGCCCGGGTCCTCGCCGCCGCCACGTCGGAGCCGCTGCTGGGCTCGGAAAAGAGCTGGCACCAGATCTCCTCGCCACGGATAGCGGGGGGTCCGAACCGGTCCTTGGTGGCGGAGTCGGCGAAGTTCATGACGGTCGGCACGCACATGCCGAGGCCGATCTGGAACGGGTTGGAGGGGATCGGGTAGCGCGCCTCCTCCTCCCCGAAGATGACGCTGTCGATGGGCGTGCCGCTCTGGCCGCCCCACTCCTTGGGCCAGGTGATGCAGGCAAAGCCTGCAGCGGCCTTCCTGGCCTGCCAGGACCTGGCGGCGGCGAGGTCGCCCCCGCCCTCCCCGTCGTCATTCGCGTCGCGGGAGCGGGGCGCGTTGGCCTCGAGCCAGGTCCGGACCTTCTGGCGGTAGGCAGCTTCCTGGGGTGTGTCGTTGAAATCCATGATTGGTTTCCTTCTCAGGCGGCCGCGTTGCGGCGTTCGAGGTGGCTGACGAGGCGGTCTTTCCAGACCCGGGGAGCGCCGGCGACCAGGGAGAGCTGGCGCGAGCGGCGGTAGTGCAGGTGGCAGTCTACGGCCCAGGTGAAGCCGATGCCGCCGTGGGTCTGGATGTTCTCCTTGGATCCGAACCAGTAGGCCTCGGAGGCCGCGATCCGGGCGGCGCTGGCGGCCACCGGCAGTTCGGGGGCGTTGGTGTTGAGGGCCCAGGCTCCATAGTAGGCGTTCGACCGGGCCAGCTCGTTCTTCACGTACATGTCGGCCAGCTTGTGCTTGATCGCCTGATAGTTGGCGATGGCGCGGCCGAAGGCAAACCGCTCGAGGGCGTAGTCCTTGGCCATCTCCAGTGCACGGTCGGCGCCGCCAGTTTGCTCAAAGGCCAGGAGGACGGCGGCCCGGTCCAGGACCTGCTCGACCAGGGCCAGGCCCTCGCCAGCACCGCCCAGGCGCTCGGCCGGGACCTTGTCGAAGACCAGCTTGGCCGCGTCGCGGGAAGGATCCAGGGTCGAGAGCGTCTCGCGGGTCACCCCAGTGGCCGATAGATCGACGAGGAAGAGCCCCAGCTGGCCACCCTCGCGCGCCAGGACCAGGGCGTGGGTGGCGATGCCGCCGTCGGTAACCGGGATCTTGGTCCCCGAAAGGCGCCCGCCCTCGACGGTGGCGCGGATCGAGGCCCCGGACAGGGCGCCAGGCCCCTCCGAGGTGGCGAGGGCGCCGATGACCTCGCCGGCGGCGACGCCGGGCAGGACAGCGGACTTCTGGGCCTCGGACCCGGCCAGCATGACCGCCTCGGCCAGGACATAGACGGTAGAGGCGAAGGGGATGGGGGCCACGGCCCGGCCCAGTTCCTCTGCGATGACGCAGAGTTCAAGCCGGCCCAGGCCCAGCCCGCCGTATTCCTCCGGAATGGCCGCGCCCAGCCAGCCCTGGCCAGCCACGGCCTTCCAGAGCTCGGGGTCCCAGGTGGCTGCGGGATCGTCGAGGACCTTGCGCACCCGGCTTGTGGGGCAGTTGGCCTCAAGGAAGCGCCTCGCCTCGGTCTTGAGGAACTTCTGGTCCTCGGAGAAATCGAAATTCATGGCTTGGCACGCCTCCCTGCGCCGGTTCGGCATCCTGTTGGGAAGGACCATAGTCTTCGTCCACAGAAGGCGGAAGACTGACCTCGCGTCAGGACCGGAGGCGTCGGTCAGGAAAGGCGCGCCAGGGCCGCCTGCAGGCGTTCGCGGGCCGCCTCGGCCTCAGCCAGGCGCTCGCGGTTCTCCTCCACCACCTCTTCCGGCGCCCGGGCGACGAAGTCGGGGTTGTCGAGCTTGCGGCGGGTCTGTTCGGCGGTGGCGGCGAGGCCGGCGATCTCCTTACCCAGGCGGGCCTTCTCGGCAGCCAGGTCGATGAACTCGGCCACCGGCAGGGCCAGGGTCGCGCCCTGGACCACGAAGGGAATGGCGCCCGTCGGGGCCGAAGCCTCGACCCGGACCTCGGAGACCCGAAGCATCTGGCCGATCACCGGAGCGTAGGCGGCCAGGACAGCCGACTGGGCCGCGTCGGCCTCGACCACCAGCAGGGGCGGCCGGGCGCCGAGGGGCACGTTGAGCTCCGAACGGACCGAACGGCCCTCGGCGATGGCAGCAATGACCAGGCCCACCTCGGCGGCGGCGGCGGGATCGGGGGCCAGGGCCGAAAGGTCCGGCCAGCGGGCGGAGATCAGCAGGGGCTCGGACCGGGCGGCGCCGAGGTCAGCCGTCTGGTCCCAGAGCTCCTCGGTCAGGAAGGGCATGACCGGGTGAAGCAGCTTGAGGATCACGTCCAGGACCCAGGCGGCGGTAGCCCGGCTCTCGGCCTGGGCGGCCAGGTCGGCACCATTCAGGACTGGCTTGGAAAGCTCGACATACCAGTCGCAGAAGGTGTTCCAGATGAAGCGATAGAGAAGATTGGCCGCCTCGTCGAAGTTGCAGCCGGCAATGGCCTCGGTCACCGCCGCGGCGGTGCGGGCCGTCTCGCCGATGATCCAGCGGTTGACCGCCCCCTTGGCCGACGCCGGGTCAAAGCCCTCGACGCGGACGCAGCCATTGACCTGGCAGAACCGCGCCGCATTCCACAGCTTGGTACCGAAATTCCGATAGCCTTCAATGCGCTGGGTCGAGAGCTTGATGTCTCTTCCCTGCCCGGACATGGCGGTCAGGGTGAACCTCAGGGCGTCGGCACCGTAGCTGTCGATGAGGTCCAGGGGGTCCATGACATTGCCCTTGGACTTGGACATCTTCTTGCCAGAGGCGTCCCGGACCAGGGCGTTGAAGAACACCCGGCGGAAAGGGACCTCTCCGGTGAAGTGCAGCCCCAGCATCATCATCCGGGCGACCCAGTAGAATATGATGTCGAAGCCGGTCACCAGGGTGTGGGTCGGATAGAACCGCTTCAGGTCGACGGTCGCCTCCGGCCATCCCAGGGTCGAGAAGGGCCAGAGCCCCGAGGAGAACCAGGTGTCGAGAACGTCGTCGTCCTGTCGCAGGGGCGTCTCGGCGCCGTAGTGGGTGGCAGCAGCAGCTTGGGCCTCGGCCTCAGTCTCCTCCACGAAGACGGTGCCGTCGGGGCCATACCAGGCCGGGATCCGGTGGCCCCACCAGAGCTGGCGCGAGACGCACCAGGGCTCGATGTTCCGCATCCACTCGAAATAGGTCTTCGACCAGGCGGCAGGCTCCAGGACAGTGCGGCCGTCTTCCACCGCGGCAATGGCGGGCTTGGCCAGGGTGGCGGCGTCCACGAACCACTGGTCGGTCAGGTAGGGCTCGACAACGACGCCGGAGCGGTCGCCGTGCGGCACCACATGGCGGGTCGGGTCGATGCCGCGCAGCAGTTCCAGGGCCTCGAACTCGGCGACCACCAGCTTGCGGGCAACGAAGCGGTCCAGGCCGCGATAGGCCTCGGGCGCGGCGTCGTTGATGCAGCCGAAGTCGTCGAGGATGTTGATGATCTCCAGGCCATGGCGCTTGCCGACCTGGAAGTCGTTGAAGTCGTGCGCCGGAGTGATCTTCACCGCCCCGGACCCCTTCTCGGGATCGGCATAGTCGTCGGCGACGATGGGGATCAGGCGGCCGACGATGGGCAGCCGGACCTGCTTGCCCACCAGGTGGGCATAGCGCTCGTCTTTGGGGTTCACCGCCACGGCGGTGTCGCCCAGCATGGTCTCGGGCCGGGTGGTGGCTACGACGATCTCGCCCGAGCCATCCTCCAGCGGATAAGCAAAGCGCCAGAAATGGCCGTCAACCTCGCGTTGCTCGACCTCCAGGTCAGAGATGGCAGTCTGGAGGTGGGGATCCCAGTTCACCAGCCGCTTGTCGCGGTAGAGCAGGCCCTGCTTATGCAGGGTGACAAAGACCTTGCGGACGGCGGCGCTCAGCCCCTCGTCCAGGGTGAAGCGCTCGCGGCTCCAGTCGCAGGAGGCGCCCAGCCGGCGCAGCTGGCGGGTGATGGTCCCGCCGCTCTCGGCCTTCCAGGCCCAGACCCGCTCAAGGAAGGCCTCGCGCCCCATGTCGCGGCGGCCAATGTTACCCTCAGCAGCCAGCTGGCGTTCGACCACCATCTGGGTGGCGATGCCGGCGTGATCCGTACCGGGCAGCCAGAGAGCCGCCTTGCCCCGCATGCGCTCGAACCGGATCAGCACATCCTGCAGGGTGTTGTTCAGGGCGTGGCCGATGTGCAGCGAGCCCGTCACATTGGGCGGCGGTATGACCACCGAAAAGGGCTCGGCCGATGGATCCTCGGTCGGCGAGAAGGCGCCTGAGGCCTCCCAGCGAGCATAGAGCCGGGGCTCGGCGGTCTTGGGGTCGAAAGTCTTGTCAAGCATGGCGGTTTCCGGAGCGGACCCGTAACGGAAGGGCCGTCCGCGTCAAGTGAAGTCGTGGAAACCAGCCTATCGCATCCTGCCGCCGCGGGAGATGCGTTCGATCTCGGCCTGGACCTGGACCTCGACGATGTCGGGCAGGTGATCGTCGAGCCACTGCTTGAGCAGGGGTCGGAGGAGTTCGCGGACCACGTCCTCGAGGGTCCTCAGGTCGTGCGGCATCAGGAGTGAGGCCGACAGGTGCCCAAAGGCGGCGGCCGCAGCCGCTGCGGTCGGATCCGAAACGAGGCGCGGTTCCGGCCTGCGGGGCTCTAGGTCATCGCGGCGGTCGATGCGGTCCGTGAGAACAAGGACATCCTCGGGCTCTTCGTCCGGTACGAGATCATCATCGGGTACGAGATCTTCATCCGAACCGAGCTCTTCATCCGGAAGGCGTGCCTCGACGCGAGGTCTTTCGGGCTCTTCCTCGAGCTCAGGTTCGGGGGCGGCAGACGGCGCAAACGCACCCCCCTCCTCGGCCTCATCCGCGGGGTCGCCATCATCTTCGGAGATGATGCGGCGGATGGAGGCTAGGATTTCCTCCATTGTCGGTTCTGATTTTGAGTCGTCAGACATCCGCCACCGCGATTCGGACCAGGGACAGCCCCATACGCAAGGCTAGGCGCAGACGCATTAACAGGCAATTCCCGACGGTCACCCGGGATCGCCCCCTAATAGATAACCGATTCCCGGCCCTGGCGCCGCCGCAGGCTGGGGGACGGGGCGATATCCCCCTACCTAGAGGGAGCCGTCTTCAAACTCGCCGCAGAGACCGGAATCGGCCGGTCGGGGATCACCACCGGCTTTGGCGTCAGTATCCCGTCTACGCCCGAGATGGGCACTTCCCAAGGCACCCAGCCCCAGGTCACCCGCAGGCTGTTGAAGTTGGCCGCCGGATCGTACCTGGAGACTTCCGGCACAAGGTATCCGGCCTGCAGACGCCCAACCTGGCTGAGCACGCCCGCCGCCGCGACATATTCGTCGCGACGCGCGCTGATCTGGGACAGTTCGGCCGCGCGCAGTTCCTGCTCGGCGTTCAGGACGTCGATTGTGGTGCGCAGCCCCACCCTCTGCTCCTGGAGGACGCCCTCCGCGGCGATCCGAGCGGCGCGGACCTGCTGTTCCGTAGCCTCGATATTGCTCCGGGCGGCCTGCAGTCCGCTCCACGACTGAGTGATGGTCTGTCGGACGGACCGGCGGGCGGCCTCGACTCCAAGCCGATCCACATTGTTCCGTTCGACTGCGGAGCGTACCCGCGACAGGACCTGCCCGCCCGTGAAGAGGGGTACGGTCACAACCGCGCCTCCTGAAAGGGCGCGGGAATAGGCGTCTGTATGCAGCGGGCTGGCCAGACCGTTGTAGCCAAGCTGGCCCTGCAGGGCGACGGAGGGCATCTGCTCGGCCCGGGCGCCGGCGATCCGGGCCCGGCTCGCCTGCTCGGCGTACTCCGCGCCGCGAATGATCGGGCTGCCGTTCTCGGCCAGGTCCCAGGCCTGCTCGATGGAGCCGGGCAGAAGGCTGCCAATCGGGGGCTCTGGTGCGAGGTCGCCGGGGGCCTGACCGACGACCGCCTCGTAGTTGGCGCGGGAGGTGGCGAGGGTCGCCTGCGCGGAGTTGAGCAAGGCGATGGCCCCCGCGAACCGGGCCTCGGACTGAGCGACGTCGGTCCGGGTAATCTCGCCCACCTCAAACCGGGCACGGGACTCGTCGAGCTGGCGCTGGAGGACAGCAACATTCGTCTGGCGAATGCGGAGGGCCTCCTGGTCACGGCGGACATCCACGTAGAACTGGATGACCTGGCCCAGGATCTGGGCCTCGGTGCGCCGGAGGGATTCGCGTCCGGACAGGATGTCGGCTTCCGAGGCCGACACGGCCGCGGCCACACGCCCGCCCGTATAGATCGGCTGGTTCAGGGACAAGATGGCGGAACCCGAGTTGCTCTCGATATCCACCAGGGGATTGGTTCTGGGAATGGTCGTCTCGGCCCAATTCGCACGGCCCGATACGGACAGGGTGGGCCGGTAACCGGAACGGGCCTGGTACCAGTTCTCGTCCAGGGCCCGCAGTTGGGCACGCTGGGCCTGGAGAGTCGGATTGGAGCCATAGGCCATGGCGATCGCCTCAGCCATGGTTTCCGCGGAGGCTGCGGAGGCTGCAAGGGCGATTCCCGCCAGAGAGACCGCAGCAAGCCAGTGGCTGCGACGTCGCATGATCATCTCGAATCCCCAAAAACCGGACGCGCGGAACACACGCCTATATGACCGTCGTTTCCTCCGGAGGCCAGTGGACCTGACCTTAAGCTTTTTTCACCCGTATCTTACGATCCGGTTTCCGGCGAAGACGCCGAACTTAGAATGCAAAGCCCGCCTGAGGCTCGAACCCGGTCAGATAGGGCGGTGCGGAGTCAAATCCGGTGCGCCGACCGATCGCTTCGGGTGTCCGAACATGGACGATTGCGCGGCCCGCGGGGCCGTTG
>NZ_JBAXIM010000126.1:0-7482 GCF_037138395.1 Phenylobacterium sp. | reverse complement strand
CGGCGGCTGGCGAAGCGGTGATCTGCGGCGATCGCGACCAGATCGTCCAGGTCATCCAGAACCTCACCGACAACGCGTTGAAGTACGCGCCGCCGGGAAGTGCGGCAAAGGTGGAGGTCCGCCCGAATGTCAGCCGCGAGGCTTCCCAGGTGCCCGTCCTCGAGGATGCGGCGCGCCTGACCCTGGTGAGCCCAGATGCCCTCCCGCCCACCTTCATGATGATCCAGGTCCGGGACGAGGGCCCGGGGATGGACCGCGAACACCTGCCCCGGCTGGCCGAACGGTTCTATCGCGTGGAGGGCCAGAAGAGTGGAGAGCGGCCGGGGACGGGACTGGGCCTTTCCATTGTCAAACACATCGTCAACCGGCATCACGGCGTGCTCTCAGTGGAAAGTGCGCCCGGACGGGGCACCGTCTTCACGGTCCTGCTCCCCGCAAGCCTCACTGTCACAGAAGTTTCACAAACATGACATACGGCCTAGAGCGTGGCTTCGGGTGACCAGGTGAACACCGCAGCGCCGCCATGAACGCTGCTCTCGTTGAAGGAACTGCCGCAAATCCATGCTGACGGGTCTCGCCCTCCTGGTCCTCGCCGCCTTTTCCGGCGCGGTCTTCTGGGCCGCTAGCCGGCGTGCGGCGGGACTGGCTCGGTCGCCTGCCGCGCCGGTCAATTCCCTGCCCTTCCACCATGGAACCTACGCCGCCGTCTGGACGGCTGTGCCGGCCGCCCTGGTGCTGCTTGTTGCGGCCCTGTTCGGGGATCCAGTGGAGACGGCCCTGGTCAAGGCCCAGCTGCCAGCGGCTGTCTTGGCCCTTGAGGCCTCCGACCGTCAGGTCTTCCTGGATGACGCCCTGGCCATCGCCCGGGGTGGCTCCCGCAGCGAGACCCCCTATTCCCCGGATCTCGAGGCGGCCCTCAGGACGGCGGCCTCGGATGCCCATGCCATCGACGTCCGGGTCCGGCTGATCGGCCTGGGTTCCGCAGGGGTCCTGGCCCTGGCCGGGGCCGCCTGGGGTCTGTCCCGCATCCGCGCACCCTTCAGGGCCCGTGCGGGGGTCGAGAAGTGGATTCAGGCCCTGCTGCTCTTTTGCTCGGTGACTGCCGTCTTCACGACCGTGGGCATTGTCGCCTCCCTCGTCTGGGAAAGCTGGCGCTTCTTCCAGGCCGTTCCACCCCTGGCCTTCCTGTTTGGAATGGAGTGGGACCCCCAGAGCGCCATGTATGCGGACCAGGTGGTCTCAGAGGGTGCCTTCGGGGCGATTCCGCTCTTTGCCGGCACCTTCCTGATCATGTTGATCGCCATGATGGTGGCTGCCCCGGTGGGACTTTTCGCTGCAATCTACCTGTCGGAATATGCTTCGGGGACGAGCCGGGCCATCATCAAGCCCCTTCTCGAGATCCTCGCGGGGGTGCCCACAGTCGTTTATGGCTTCTTCGCCGCCCTGACCGTCGGGCCCCTGTTCCGGGCCGGCTTCAACGCCATCGGCGCCATGCTGGTCGGTGGCCCCCTCAACGACCTCGGCCTCTACCTAGGGGAGGTCCAGAACCAGATGGCCCTGGTGGCGGGCGTTGTGATGGGGGTCATGCTGATCCCCTTTGTCTCCTCCCTGTCGGATGACATCATAAACGCCGTGCCCCAGTCCCTGAGGGACGGCAGCCTGGCCATGGGCGCCACCCAGTCGGAAACCATCCGCAAGGTGATCCTGCCCGCGGCCCTGCCGGGTATCATGGCGGCCATGCTGCTGGCGGTCTCCCGCGCCGTGGGCGAGACCATGATCGTGACCATGGCTGCTGGCCTCCAGGCCCGGATGACCTTCAATCCCCTCGAGACCGTGACCACGGTCACCGTCCAGATCGTCACCCTGCTGACCGGGGACCAGGAGTTCGATAGTCCGCGGACCCTGTCGGCCTTCGGCCTGGGCCTGACCCTGTTCGTCGTGACCCTGCTCCTGAACGTGATCGCCCTGCGGATCGTCCAGAAATACCAGGAACAGTATGACTGAGCCTGGCCCCTCCCGCGAAGACCTCAAGACCACGGTGGCCCGCCGGCTGAAGGCGCGCAATGCCGCCGAACGCCGGTTCCGGCTCTATGGCCAGGTCGCCATCGCCCTCGCCCTCGGTTTCCTGGTCCTGCTGCTCGGCCGTATCGTTCAGCAGGGCTGGTCAACCTTCATCGACTACCGGCTCACCGCCCAGGTCTATCTGGATCCCTCACGGATCGACCGGACGGATCCTGGGGGTGCCAATTACGACCTGCTCATCGCCGAACAGCTCCTGAAGCAGATTGGCGTGGCCGACGACGAGAACGGGACCCGCAGCGATGCCATGAAGGACCTGGTGTCCGGCGACATGGGCTTCCAGGTCCTCGACCGGGTGAAGGCCGATCCAACCCTGATCGGCCGCACGCTGACGGTCTCCGCCCCCCTGAAGGCGAACGCAGGCCTGTACTTCAAGGGCCAGGTCAAGCGATCCACCTCCGAGGAGGAACGGGCCCTGAGCGACGCCCAGATCGACTGGCTCGATCAAATGCGCGCCGGGGGGCTGGTGGCCTCCGGCTTCAACTCGACCTTCTTCACGCGGTCGGACTCCACCGAGCCGGAGCAGGCCGGGGTTCTGGGCGCCATTGTCGGATCTACCCTGATGCTGATCCTGACAGCCGCCCTCGCGATTCCGATCGGTGTCCTGGCGGCCACATTCCTCGAGGAGTTCGCTCCCAAGAACCGGTGGACCGACATCGTCGAGGTGAACATCAACAATCTGGCTGCGGTTCCCTCCATCGTCTACGGCCTCCTCGGCCTGGCGGTGTTCATCAACTGGATGCACGTCCCACGCTCCTCGCCCCTGGTGGGGGGGCTGGTGCTGGCCCTGATGGCCCTACCGACAGTGATCATCGCCACGCGTTCTTCCCTCAAGGCCGTCCCACCCTCGATCCGCGAGGCGGCCTTGGCCCTCGGCGCCTCCCGGACCCAGACCGTCTTCCACCATGTACTGCCCCTGGCCCTGCCGGGGGTTATGACCGGCTCCATCCTCTCCCTAGCCCACGCCCTGGGCGAGACCGCGCCTCTCCTGATGGTCGGCATGGTGTCGTTCGTTCCCGGCGTCCCGGACTCCCTGACCTCCGCCAGCACCGTCCTGCCCGTCCAGATCTTCATCTGGGAGAACGCCTCGGAGCGGGCCTTCCACGAGCGTACGGCCGCCGCCATCATGGTGCTGCTGGCCTTCATGATCCTGATGAACCTTGCCGCCGTCCTCATGAGGCGGCGGTTCGAACGCCGTTGGTGACCCGATGACAGACGTCCAGAGCAGCCCACCCCCCGCCGAGGTGGCGACACGGATCTCCGCCCGGGGCGTGAGGGTCTTCTATGGCGACAAACAGGCCCTGTTCGATGTCGACCTCGACGTTCCCGACCGTGCCGTGACGGCCCTGATCGGTCCCTCCGGCTGCGGCAAGTCCACCTTCCTGCGCTGCATCAACCGGATGAACGACACCATCCCGGGGGCCCGGGTCGAGGGTACCATCCTGCTTGACGGCGAGGACGTGAACGACCGGGACCTCGACCCCGTCCTGCTCCGGGCCCGGGTCGGCATGGTCTTCCAGAAGCCCAACCCCTTTCCCAAGACCATCTTCGAGAATGTGGCCTACGGGCCGCGGATCCACGGCCTCGCCACCTCGAAGTCCGAGCTTGACGGCGTGGTCGAGCAGGCACTGAAGCGGGCTGGGCTCTGGAAGGAGGTCTCCGACCGGTTGGACCAGCCCGGAACAAGCCTGTCCGGTGGTCAGCAGCAGAGGCTGGTGATCGCGAGGGCCATCGCCATCAATCCTGAAGTGATCCTCATGGACGAGCCCTGCTCGGCCCTGGACCCGATCGCCACCGCGCGGATCGAGGAGCTGATCGACGAACTCCGGGCCCTCTACTGCATCGTCATCGTGACCCACTCCATGGCCCAGGCGGCGCGGGTGTCGCAGAGCACGGCTTTCTTCCACATGGGAAAGCTGGTCGAGACCGGTCTGACCAGCAAGATCTTCACACGTCCAGGGGACCCCCGCACCCAGGACTACATCACCGGCCGCTTCGGCTAAGGACGCGCCCATGAGCGAACACATCGTCAAGTCCTACGAGGACGAACTGAACAGCCTGGCGGCAGAGTGCTCCCGGCTGGGCGGTCTGGCCGAGGCCCAGCTCGCCGACGCCATCCGGGCGGTGATCCGGCGCGAGCCCGACCTGGCGGCGGAGGTCATCCAGCAGGACGACCGCCTGGACGAGATCGAAGCCGACATAGAGCAGAAGTCCATCCGTCTGATCGCCCTGCGCCAGCCCATGGCCAACGATCTGCGCAAGACGGTGGCGGCCCTGAAGATTGCCTCGAACCTGGAACGCTGCGGCGACCTGGCCAAGAGCATAGCCAAGCGGGCCCTGGTGCTGACGGATGTCGAGCCCATGCCGGCCCTGAGCCGCTCCATCGAGCGCATGGGCCAGCTGGTCCAGTCGCGGCTCCGGTCGGTGCTGGACGCCTACGCTTCCAGCGACGCTGAGGGGGCCATGGAGGTTTGGCGGCGCGACCATGAGGTCGACGAGCATTACAACAGCCTCTTCCGCGAGCTCCTGACCTACATGATGGGGGATGCCCGGACGATCACACCCTGCGCCCATCTCCTGTTCGTGGCCAAGAACCTCGAGCGGATCGGCGACCATGCAACCAATATCGCGGAGATCGTGCATTATGAGATCTCTGGCGATCAGGTGAGTCCCGGCGACCGGCCGCGTTCAGATGATCTCAGAGCCTAGGAGTTGTCCATGAACCCCCGCATCCTTGTGGTCGAGGACGACGACGCCCTCGGGACCCTGCTCCGGTACAACCTCGAGCGGGAGGGCTACGCAGTATCTCTCGCCACGGATGGTGAGGAGGCGCTGATCCAGGCTGAGGAGCAGCTGCCGGACCTGGTCGTCCTGGACTGGATGCTGCCCAGGGTCTCCGGGATCGAGGTCTGCCGGCGTCTTCGCCAAAAGCCCCAAAGTCGGAACGTGCCCATCATCATGCTCACCGCGCGAGGCGAGGAGAGCGACCGGATCCGGGGGCTCGACACCGGCGCTGATGACTATGTGGTCAAGCCCTTCGCGGTGACCGAGCTGTCGGCGCGGATCCGCGCCGTCCTGCGCCGCCTTCGACCTGGCCTGGCCGAGGATGTGGTGGTCCGGGGTGCCCTGAGCCTGGACCGGTCGGCCCACCGGGTCAGCCGGGACGGCGAGGAAATCCACCTGGGACCGACGGAATTCCGCATGCTGGATTTCTTCATGCAAAACCCTGGTCGGGTCTTTAGCCGTGAGCAGCTTCTGGACTCTGTCTGGGGGTCGGACGTCTATGTCGAGGCCCGGACGGTAGACGTCCACATCGGTCGCCTCCGTAAGGCACTGGCCAAGGGCAGGGCGGGCTTCAACCCGATCCGGACCGTCCGCTCGGCAGGCTACGCCCTCGAGGTGGACCGCAGGAGCGCTGGGGCTGATTGACGGCGGGGCCTGACCGCGCGAAAGGCGGGCGATGAACATTCTTCTCGTGGGATCCGGCGGCCGTGAGCACGCCCTGGCCTGGAAGATCGCCGCCTCGCCCCTGACCCGCCGCCTGGTCGTGGCGCCGGGAAACCCCGGCATGGCGCGACTGGGTGAAATGAGGCCCATCAAGCCGACTGCAGTCCAGGAACTCGTCGACCTGGCCCGGGAGATCGCCGCCGACCTGGTGGTGATCGGCCCTGAGGCCTCGGTGGAGGCGGGCCTCGCCGACGCCCTCCAGGCGGCGGGTACGCCCTGCTTCGGGCCCATCGCGGCTGCGGGCCGGCTGGAAAGCTCCAAGGCCTTCACCAAGGCCTTCTGCGACCGTCATGGCCTGCCGACCGCCGCCTGGGTGGTGTGCGAGGACGCGGCCTCTGCCAAGGCCGCGCTCGACCGGTTCTCACCTCCCTATGTGATCAAGGCCGACGGACTGGCGGCGGGCAAGGGCGTGACCGTCGCTCCTGACCGGGCGACGGCGGAGGCGGCCATCGACGACGCCCTGGGCGGCCGGTTCGGCGCCGCCGGCGCCCGGGTGGTGATCGAGGACTTCCTGGAAGGCGAGATTGGCTCCCTCTTCGTACTCTCGGACGGCCAGACGGTCCGCTATTTCGGCGCGGCCCAGGACCACAAGCGCGCCTTCGACGGCGAGAAGGGCCCGAACACCGGGGGCATGGGGACCTATTCCCCGGCGCCGGTCTTCACCGGGACCCTCGTCGACCAGGTCATGACCCGGCTGGCTGTCCCCGCCCTTGAGGGCATAGCGGCCGAGGGCGCGCCCTATCGCGGGGCCCTCTTTGTCGAGTTCATGGCTACGTCGGACGGACCGCGCCTGGTGGAGTTCAACGCCCGCTTCGGGGATCCCGAGTGCCAGGTCCTCATGCTGCGCCTGGAGAGCGATCTCGTGCCCTACCTCGCCGCCTGCGCGAACGGGACCCTGGCCGACCTACCGGAGCCAGCCTGGCGCGACGAGGTCGCGATCTGCGTCGTCATGGCGGCGGAAGGCTATCCGGTTGCGCCGCGGACGGGGTCGGCGATCCTGGGCGCGGAACAGGACTTCGGCCCGGACGTCGCGGTCTTCCACGCCGGGACCACCCGGGACGCCGACGGCGTGCTCAGGGCCGCTGGGGGCCGTGTGCTGAACATCTGCGCCCGGGGTCCGGACCTTGAGACCGCCCGAGCCCGAGCCTATGCGGCTATCGCGCGCATCGACTGGCCCGAGAGCTTCCACCGCACCGACATCGGCTGGCGCGCCCTGGCCCCGAGGGACTGAGCCTCAGCCTACGAAGTCAGTCTGGGCCAGGGTCACGAGGCCGCTGATCTCGATCACCGTGTCTATGGCGTTGTCGCTGTCGGTGTCGGCGAAGACGTAGGTCAAGGTGGCCCCCGTGTCTTTGATGGCCACCACGTCATCTGTTCCGGCCGAGATCACCGCCGCCGCCGCCGCCTGGGCCGCGGCGTAGGAGGCGGCGTCGGCTCCGGCGCTGAAGCCGGCCGGGCCCGTGCCGCTGTTGGTCGCGCCCAGGCCGAAGGAAATCTTGTCCGTGCCCCCCGCGAAGTCGGTGATGACGTCCCGGGCAGTAGCCGTGGAGGCGGCGTTCCCGAAGGCGAAGACGTCCGCACCGCCGCCGCCGGTCAACCTGTCCTGTCCAGCGCCACCGTTGAGGGTTTCCGCACCTGCCCCGCCGACCACGGTATCGGCTCCGTCATCTCCTGCCAGGCTGGAGGCCCCAGCGCCGCCAGACAGGCTGTCGCCGTCCGCTCCGCCGCTGAGGGTGTCGGCGCCGCCACCGCTGGAGAGCACGTCAGAGCCCGCCCCGCCCATCAGCGATTCCGCGCCCCCGCCACCGGCCAGGGTATCGCCGCCGGCATCTCCGGAGAGGGTGGCCGAGCCGGCACCACCGGTCGTGCCAGTGCCACCCGAGCCGCGGCTCGATC